>NZ_LJHU01000071.1 GCF_001295975.1 Brevundimonas sp. AAP58
GCTCGAACCGACCGCGGAAGCCGTCGCCGATCCCGCGAACCGGGCCAACGTCCACACCGTCACGACCCGCCTGCTGGCCGTGGCCGAGCCCTACTACGACAGCGCCCGAGACGGCCTGCGCGGCCTTCCGTTCCGCTCGGCCATGGCCATCGCCGCCGCGCGCGGCGTCTATCGCGAGATCGGCCGCAAGGTCCGCCGACGCGGTCCCGGCGTCTGGCGCGAGCGCGTCTCGGTCGGTCGGCTGATGAAGCTTTGGCTGTTCGGCCGCGGCGCCCTCATCGCCGTCTGGACCCAGACGCTCGACCGCGGCAAGGCCCCGCCGCCGCGCGCCGCGATGTGGACGCGGGTCTGAAACGCGAGGAATTCGACGACTGAGCGGCGGTGAAATCGACGACGCCCGAGTGAGAACTCAGGGACGTTGACTACGAGCCAGTGTCGTCCGTCGAACCTCGGGCAATTTCCACCACGGCGCGGACGGCGTAAGGTGATGCTCGTGATGCATGCCGAAGTGAAAGCAGGTCAAAAGCGACGCGATCCACGGCATCGGGATCGTCCGCGCATGGTGATGATCTGCGAACCCGTCGCCCGTCGTGTGCCGATGCGGTAGCCATGTTCCGAACACGAACAGCTGCAGCGCGCTTAGAACGGCCGGCACGGCCCAGAACAGGATCAGGTTGGCGACCGTGGCTCCGATCAGCAGATACGCGATCAGCACCGCCGTCACGATCGCGAACTCGCGCCAGCCGAAGTAGCGGGTGAAGAAGCCATAGAACCACGGCAGGAAGGCCTCCGGCCGCTCGGCATGGAAGTCCGGGTCCTCGGCCGTGCCCGGCGCGCGGTGGTGCTGGTGGTGGCAGACGTTCAGCTTGCGATACGAGAACGCCGCGTAGGCCCCCACGCAGATCTGGCCGATGACGGCGTTCAGGCGCGGCCGCCCCGGCGCCAGCGAGCCGTGCATGGCGTCATGGGCCACGATGAACATGCCCGCGCCCAGCCAGCTCTGGGTCAGGATCAGCAGCGGGACAACGAACAGGGCCGGCCCCGCCAGCGGCTGAAAAAACACGCCCCAGACGTGCAGCGTCATCCAGCCGCCCACGATCAGGGCGGCCAGCGTCAGGCCGACGACGGTCTGGCGCTGTCTCGTCACTCGGCCGGGATGTCCGTCGCCGCCCGCTCCGCCCGGCGCGCCTTAAGGATGGCGCTCAGCCTTTGCGGGTTGGGCGCGAAGACGAAGCCGAACGACACCGCCCCGTCCCGGGTCTGGACCGCATGATGCAGCTTGTGCGCCTGCACCAGCCGCCGCGCGTAGCCGTTCTTCGGCATCCAGTGGAAGGGCCAGCGCTGGTGCACCAGGCCGTCGTGCACGAAGGCGTAAACGACGCCATAAAGGGTTACGCCCAGAGCGATCGCTCGCACCCACCACAGACCCGTAAGCCAGGCGACAACGAACAGGCCCGTCCCGACGACGGCTCCTACGACGCCATAAAGGTCGTTGACCTCGAAGGTCTTGTCATGCGGCTCATGGTGGTCGCGGTGCCAACCCCAGCCCAGAGGCCCGTGCATGATGTAGCGATGCGTCCACCAGGCCACTCCCTCCATCAGGAAGAAGACGGCCAGCGTCAGCAATGTGAACCAGACGATCGTCATTCTTTGACTCTACGCCGCGCCGCGCATGGTTCCAACCGCGACCGCGCGTCGCTAAGCAGAAGAAAATGAGCGAAGACATCATCCGAGACCGCAAGGACCAGCATCTGGACGTTGTCCTGTCCGGCGGCGGGCGGCACGCCCGTGATGCCGGCTTTGATGCAATTCGCTTCGTCCACGAGGCGCTACCTGATCTCGATCACGCCAAGATCGACCTCGGCGTTGACTTCCTGGGCCGGCGCCTGAAGGCACCCTTCCTCATCAGTTCCATGACCGGCGGTCCATCCCGCGCCGAGGCGATCAATGCCCATCTGGCCGAGGCCGCTCAGGCGCTGGGAATCGGCTTGGCCGTCGGCTCACAGCGTGGCGCGCTCGAAGGTGGCGCGCACGGTGGGCTGAATGCTTCTCTGCGCGACCGCGCGCCCGACACCCCCCTCCTGGCCAACATCGGCGCGGCCCAGCTGACACAGGGCTTTGGCGTGGATCAGGCCCGGCGGGTGATGGACATGATCGGCGCGGACGCCCTTATCGTTCACCTCAATCCCCTGCAGGAGGCCTGCCAGCCTGAGGGCGACCGTGACTGGTGGGGCGTCGCCGCCGCCCTGGAAACCCTGATCCGCAGGCTTGATGCGCCGGTGGTGGTCAAGGAGACGGGTGCCGGCATCTCGGCGGCCACGGCCCGCCGTCTGATCGACATGGGGGCCGCCGCCATCGATGTGGCCGGGGCAGGGGGGGCGAACTGGGGCCTGATCGAGGGCGAGCGGGCCACCGATCCGGCCGACAAGGCTCATGCGCTCGCCTTCGCCGACTGGGGCATCCCCACCGCACGAGCGATCGCCGATGTCCGTGTGGCCTGTCCGCAAGCTCTAATCATCGGTTCGGGAGGCATCCGGACCGGCCTTGATGCCGCCAAGGCGATCCGGCTCGGGGCCGATATCGTGGGGCAAGCTGCTGGCGTTCTGGAGGCTGCGACCCGCTCATCAGAGGCTGTGGTCCACCACTTCGAGTTGGCCATTCGTCAGCTCCGGACCGCCTGCTTTTGTACGGGTTCTGCCAATCTGCAGGACCTTCGGCGCGCTGCGCTTCAATCCCCGTGATGGCCTCGACAGACACCGACATTGTCATCATCGGCGGCGGCCACAACGGCCTCGTCTGCGCCTTCTACCTCGCCCATGCGGGGCTGAGGGTCGCTGTGCTGGAGCGCCGGTCAGTCGTCGGCGGTGCCGCAGTAACGGAAGAGTTCCACCCCGGCTTTCGTAACTCCACCGCCAGCTACACCGTCAGCCTGCTCAACCAGAAGGTCATCGCTGACATGGAGCTGGCCCGGCACGGCCTGCGGGTCGTCGAGCGGCGAATGTCGAACTTTCTGCCCCTGCCCGACGGCCGCGCCCTGGAGGCAGGGGAGGGTCGCACAGGGGCCTCCGTGGCGCAGTTCTCCGCCCGCGACGCCGAGCGCCTGCCCGAATACGGGCGCCGTCTGGAGGCCGTGGCCGATGTGCTGCGCGCGCTCGTGCTCGAAATACCGCCCAACCTGCCGGACGGCGGCTGGCGCGACGCCCTGCCGGAGATGCTGAAGTCGGCCTCCCTGGCCCGTCGCCTGGGCAGGCTCGATCTCACGGGCCGCCGCGACGTGCTGGACCTGTTCGCCAAGTCCGCCGGCGACTGGCTGGACGGCTGGTTCGAGAGCGATCCGATCAAGGCCCTATTCGGTTTCGACAGTGTGGTCGGCAACTACGCCAGTCCCTACACGCCGGGCTCGGCCTACGTCCTGCTGCACCACGTCTTCGGCGAGGTGAACGGCAAGCGCGGCGTCTGGGGCCACGCCATCGGTGGCATGGGCGGCATCACCCAGGCCATGGCGGCCGCCTGCGTCGAAGCCGGCGTCGATATCCGTCTGGACACCGACGTCTCGCAGGTCCTGACGGAGAAGGGCAGGGCGGTCGGCGTCGTCACGGCGGCTGGCGACACGGTCCGCGCCCGCGCAATCGTCGCCAACGTCCACCCGCGTCTGCTGTTTGACCGGCTGGTCGATCCGGCCGTGGTCCCGGCCGATTTCCGTGAGCGGATCGGCCGCTACGCCTCGGGTTCCGGCACCTTTCGCATGAACGTCGCCCTGTCCGAGCTGCCGCGCTTCACCGCGCGTCCAGAGCCCGGCGACCACCTGACGGCCGGGATCATCCTCGCGCCCAATCTCGCCTACATGGACCGCGCCCATGCGCAGGCGCGACTGAACGGCTGGTCGTCCCAGCCCATCATCGAGATGCTGATCCCCTCGACGCTGGACGACAGCCTCTCGCCGCAGGGCGCCCACGTCGCCAGCCTGTTCTGCCAGCACGTCGCGCCGCAACTGTCGGATGGCCGCAGCTGGGACGATCATCGCGAAACGGTCGCCGACCTGATGATCGACACGGTCGATCGCTGGGCGCCGGGCTTCAAGGCCTCGGTTGTCGGCCGCATGGCGCTGACGCCGCTCGATCTGGAGCGCCGCTTCGGCCTGATCGGCGGCGACATCTTTCACGGCCGCCTGACGCTGGATCAGCTGTTCAGCGCCCGCCCGGTTCTCGGCCACGCCGATCACCGCATGCCAGTTCCGGGCCTCTATCTGTGCGGATCTGGGGCCCACCCCGGCGGTGGCGTGACCGGCGCGCCGGGGCACAATGCGGCCAAGGCCATCCTCAAGCGGATCAGGCCAGACTGATCCCGAGCGTCTTCTGCAGAGCCTCGCGCACTGTCGCCTCGGTGAAAGGCTTCTGAATGGTGGGTCGTCCGCGCCAGTCGTCCGGCAGGCCGCCCTCGCCATAGCCCGTCGAGAACAGGAACGGGACATTCCGCTCTGCAAGGGCGGACGCCACCGGAAACACCACCCGGCCCGCCACGTTCACATCCAGCAGGGCGGCGTCCAGCCCCGGATCGGCGGCGATGACCTCAAGCGCCTCATCGACCGTGCCGATCGGACCGACCGGGGTGCAGCCCATGTCTTCGAGCATGGTCTCCAGCAGCATGGCGACGAGGGATTCATCCTCGACGACGAGCACGCGGCATCCGTCCAGTCCGGTCGTCATGACATCCCTCCGCTCCCCGCGCCTGACCGCGTTCGCCGCCGTGCCGTAATGCAGATTTTCATCCGCCGCCAGATGGCCTCACGCCATTGCCGACCGGACCTTTGAGGCTAGGATCGCCGAATGTTGCTTTCGGTCCTGGTGTTCGGAATGTCCCTGCTGTCTGCGCCGACGTCTGGCCCGCCGGAAGTCGAGGTCGCGCAGGGACGCCTCGCCGGCCGGAGCGCCGACGGCGTGGTCTCCTTCCGGAACATACCCTACGCTGCGCCGCCCGTCGGGGCCCTCCGCTGGCGTGCGCCGCAGCCTGCCGATCCCTGGACGGGCGTTCGCGCGGCCAACCGCCCCGGCGCGATTTGTATTCAGCCGCCAGCCAATGGCGATCCCGGAGTCGGCCCCCCGCCCATGAGCGAGGACTGCCTGACGCTGAACATCTGGAGCCCAGCGGGAGCCGAGCGCCTGCCTGTCATGGTCTGGATCCACGGCGGCGGCTACAACAACGGCTCGGGCACCGCGGAGCTCTATGACGGGACCAACCTGGCGCGCCGAGGCGTGGTCGTGGTCACGATCAACTACCGCCTTGGCCGGCTCGGCTTCTTCGACCATCCGGCCCTGGCCGCCGAGCGCGCGGCCGACGCGGCCGCCGGCAACTACGGCGTCATGGACCAGATCGCGGCGCTCCAGTGGGTGCGCGACAACATCACGGCCTTCGGAGGCGACCCCGGTCGCGTCACCATCTTCGGAGAATCGGCAGGCGGCGCGGCTGTCACCCAGCTGATGGTCGCGCCCACTGCCCGGGGCCTTTTCCACGCCGCCATCGTGCAGTCGGGCCTAGGCCGCCAACGGTCAGCCCTGTTGTCCGAAGATCGACCCGGCCGACCCTCCGCCCAGTCCCTGGGCCTGCAGTTCGCCCGTTCCGCCGGTCTGGTGGACGCGACAGCCGATCAGCTGCGCGCCCTGCCGGCCGAGCGCCTGCTGACCCCCATGCCGGCCTTCTATTCGGACAATCTGGTCCTCGACGACCAGATCGTTCCCGAGGACGTCGTGGAAGCCTTCGCTTCCGGCCGTCAGGCGCCTGTGCCTCTGATCATCGGCACGAACAGCGCCGAGTTCTGGTGGATCCGCCCCACGGATGCCGGGGCCTACGGCCGTCTCGACGACGCCCTGACAGACAGCGAGTACGATGCTCTCGTAGAGGCCTACGGTGGCCTCGACGGCTACAACGCTCACATTGTCAGCGACCTCGTCTTCAACGAGCCCGCGAGGCATCTGGCCCGTCTTCATCGCCGTGCTGGTCATCCAACCTGGCTCTACCGGTTTGACGTCGTCGCCGCCTCGAACCCCGAACCCAGCGGTGGCGCGACCCATGCGTCCGAGCGCCCCTATGTCTTCGATAATCTCCACACCGTCGGCCGTCCCATGCAGACGCGCGACCAAGCCGCCGCTGACCTGATGGCCGACTATTGGACCGGCATGGCTCGTACCGGTGCGCCGGTCACAGATGCAGACTTCGAGTGGCCGTTGACGGACGGCGACCGGCTGCTGGAGTTCACCAACGACGGGCCGCGGGTCATCACGGTACCGCATGGCGAGCGGCTCGATCTCCTGGAGGCCTACCACGCCCGTATCCGCCCGGACTCAGGCGCGATCGCCCAGTAATTCCGCCATCCGTAGGTCAAGGTGATGATGGCCCAGGGGTGAGCGACAGCCGCCTCCCCAGAGATCGGCCGCGCCGGCCACACAAACCGAGATTTTTTCTTGTGGCGGAATCTAGACCCTTGCGGGGCGGCTTCGCCCTATGCCATGTAACCGATTACAGAAGTCGACGGACCGTCGCGAAGGCGGCCGGCACGACGGGAACGCTTCAGGACACCGACTTGGCCCCTCTGCTCCAGACGACTGGTGCCCGCGCCTTAGGATCGCGCCTGTGAAGGCGGCGACCATCCGTGATGTGGCCGAACGCGCCGGAGTCTCCGTGGCCTCGGTATCGCGCGTCCTTACCGGGGCGGGTGTCGTCGCCGAGCCGACGCGCTCCAAGGTGCTCGAAGCGGTCGAGGCCCTGTCCTACGTCCCGCACTCCGGTGCCCGCAGCCTTTCGACCAGCCGCACTGATGTGGTGGGGGTCATCCTGCCGGATCTTTTCGGCGAGTTCTTCTCGGAGCTCATCCGGGGCATGGACGTCGCCTGCCGCGCCCAGGGTCGCCATCTGATTGTCTCGAGCTCCCACGACGACGCTGCAAACGCGTCTGCCGCCATTCGCTCCATGCGTGGCCGGGTCGATGGTCTGATCGTCCTATCGCCGCATCTGGACTCGGGCGCACTGACCGCCAGCCTTTCGGGACGTCTGCCTGTCCTGTTGATGAACGGTGGCGACCTGGACGGACAGCAGCCCTCGATGGCTGTGGACAACGTCGGCGGTGCTCGATCGGCGATCGAGCATCTGCTCGGTCTCGGTCGACGGCGCATCGCCCATGTGGGTGGACCGAACGGCAACGTTGAGGCGCGTGAGCGCAAGCAGGGTTATGTTGACGCGGTCACCGCGGCCGGTACAGCCCCGATATTGGCCCAGGGCGAGTTCACCCAGGCCAGCGGTTTCGCCGCCGCGGCGCGGCTTCTCGCATCCAGCGACCGCCCCGACGCTATTTTTGCCGCCAACGATGCCATGGCCATCGGTGTGCTTCTGGCCATTCAGGAGGCCGGTTTGCGGTGTCCCGATGACGTGGCGGTGGTTGGTTTCGACGATGTCCCGATCGCGGATCTGGTGCGCCCCGGTCTGACCACGCTGCATATCGACATCGCGGGCATGGGCCGTCGGGCTGTCGAGCGTCTTCTCGCGGATATCGAAGGCGGTGTCGCCTTGGCTCCTCGAGCTGCCAACGACGCCGTGCGCGAAATCATTACCCCTCGACTGGTGGTTCGCCAGTCGTGCGGGGCACCGGCCTCCAATCAGGGCTTTTCAGGAGAGACAACATGAACCGTAATACCGTGCGCGCTCGCGCGCTTGTCGCCGCCTCGGCGCTGGCTCTCGCAACCGGTATGGTCGCGACGGCCGCTTCAGCCCAGGTTACAGGGGGGACGCTGCGGGGGTCCGTCACCGATGGTGGAGCCGCAGAGGCCTCTGCTGAGATTGTCGCCCGTGACATCGCGAGTGGCTTCACCACCCGAACGCGCACGAATGCCGGTGGCACCTACGTTCTTTCTGGCCTTCGTCCTGGATCCTATGAGGTCACGGTCACGACCTCCGACGGCGAAACGGCGACTGATACCGTGTCCATCGGTGTCGGCCAGGTCGGCGACCTGGATCTTGACGTCGGTTCGATGGCCTCGGCCGATGCTGGCGGCACAGCGGTGGACGATATCGTAGTGGTCGGCCGTCGCCTGGTCGAGGTGCGCACGCCCGAGAACGCCACCAACGTCACGACCCAGCAGATTCAGACCCTGCCGCAGATCAACCGCAACTTCTTGAACTTCGCGGCCCTGGCTCCCGGCGTAAGGGTTTCTGCGACTGAAGAAGAACAGCAGATCACCGCCGGTGGCCAGCGCGCCGAGTCCGTCAATGCATTCATCGACGGAGCGAGTTTGAAGTCCAACGTCATCGCCGGCGGTATTATTGGCCAGGATGACAGCCGAGGTAACCCGTTCCCGCAGGCCGGCATCCAGGAATTCCGCGTCGTCAGCCAGAACTTCAAGGCCGAGTATGAACAGGCCTCCTCGGCCATCATCACGGCGGTGACCCGATCGGGTGGCAATGAGTTCACCGGCGAAATCTTTGGGACCTACCGCGACCAGAGTTTTATTGAGCAGGACGTGTTCTCACGCCGCCGTGGTGATCCGCAGGCCGAGCTTGAAGTACAGCAGTATGGATTTGCCCTCGGTGGTCCAATCATTCGGGACCGCTTGCACTTCTTTGCCACCTATGAACGTAAGGACGAGGTTCGGCCTGTCGTGGTCAATCTGGGACGACAGGATCCCCGATTCGTCAGCCAGTTCGGTCAGTTTATCGGCACGTTCGAGTCGCCCTTCGAGGAAGACCTGTTCTTCGGCAAGCTCAGTTGGCAACCCGCAGATGACCATCGCGTCGAATGGAGCGTCACTTATCGTGATGAAAGCGAGCTTCGCGATTTTGGCGGTGCCAACGCCTTTGAGCGTGCCAACGACCTCGCGCAACGCACAATCAGCAGCAATTTGCGCTGGCAGTGGCAGACCGATAACTTTTTGAATGAGTTAGCTGTCGACTACCGGCAGTATGAATACACTCCAGGTGCGGCGAACTTCACGGACATCGGTGAGTCTTACCGGCTATTCGAGAATGGCCCGGATCCCTTCGGTGGATTGACCATCCTAAACATCGGTGGCCGTGACAGCTTCCAGGATATTGCGGACAATGCCCTGACGCTTCGTAACGATCTGACGTTCAGCGAGTTCGACTGGAATGGCTTCCATACCTTGAAGGTCGGAGCCAAGGTTTCGTTCCAGAACTATGAGGTAAACAAGTTCTTCGGCCGCAATCCGCAGTTTTTCTATGATGTTGATGGATTGCCGGGGCTCAGCGGTTCGACCACGGTTCCGTACCGTGTCGAACTCGGTCGCGCCTTCCCGACCGTCGACCTCGATAACACCGTCGTGGGCCTGTACATTCAGGACGATTGGCGCATTACCGACCAGTTGGAGCTCAATATTGGCCTACGCTGGGACTATGAAACCAACGCGGGAAATGAGGACTATGTCACGCCGGCGAATGTCGTGACGGGTCTGGCGCAATGGATCGCGTCGACGGATGGCGGCAAGCCCGCTGGTTATGTTCCCAGCTGGTTCAACCAGGCTGACTACATCTCGACCGGAAACAACCGCGAACCCTTTGCCGGTGCCTTCCAGCCTCGGATCGGCTTTTCCTACGATGTGTTTGGGGACCGGGCGACCGTCATTTTTGGCGGCGCGGGCCGGTACTACGATCGTATCAACTTCAACTTCTCCTATGACGAGATCGTCAAGCCGTTCGATATTCGCCAGAATGCCTTCTTCAGTACGGATCCCGCGCGTGGGCGGCCCGTGGGAACGGCGGCAGGCACGCCGAACGATCCTATCTTGTGGCAGGAATCCTTCCGTACAGTCGCGGGCTTGGATCCCGTGTTCCAGAGCATCCCTGGGCGTGGCGAGGCTTTCCTTCTGCGGAATGACTGGGAGCCGCCGCGCACCGATCAGTTCAACCTGGGTGTCCGTCAGCGCTTTGGCGACTGGCAGACGGAGTTGACACTTGCTTACGGCAATACCGAAAACGAGTTCACCTGGCTGTATCTGAACCGCTGCCGTGAACCCACGCGGCCGTCGGTCGGCGGCGGCTTCGGCGACAACGGTGGCTTCTGCGGACCGGGTGGAACCAATCCCTACCGGGGGTACCTTGTTTCGGACCACAACAAGTCGCGCGAGTTCACGGCCCTCTATCTGAAGGCCGACAAGGCCTACACCCGCGACAGCGGCTGGGGGTTGAACATCGCCTACACCTTCGCCAACGCCGAGCAGAACGGGGGGCGGGACGCCTTCTGCTTCGACTGCTTCGATATCGAGAACTCGCCAGTCCGCCCGTCGGACAACGACGAGGAACATCGCATCGTGGCCAACGGCATCGTCGACCTGCCGGCCGGCTTCCAGCTGTCGGGCATTCTGACGCTGGGCTCGGGCACGCCGTTTGACGTATTTGACGGCACTGGTGCCAATTTCGTCTATCGCCCCAACGCCGGCCGTCCTCAGACGGACAACTTCATCATTCCGGACGCCTTCGCCTACCGAAACCTGGACCTGCGCCTGACCAAGAACTTCGACCTCTGGAACGGCTCGCAGCTGTCGCTGTTCGTGGACGCCATCAACGTCTTCGACTTCTACAACTACGCAGGCTTCGACGGCGGCACCGGCTCTGCGACCAACCCGAACCCGAATTTCGGGCGTCCGTCGCGGGTGCTGTTCCCGACTCGGACCTTCCAGCTGGGCTTCCGCTACAGCTTCTAGGGCTCTCCTGAGACTGGCCGCTCCTTCCTCCCGGAGGGGCGGCCATCTTTTTTGTAACGCGGGGGCGTTGGCGTAGAAGGGACGACATGGATCGTCGCGGATTTTTGATGGCTTCGGGCGCGCTGGTCGCCCTTATGGGCAGCGGGTGTGCGTCAATGGCCGGGGGAGCGGGTGTTCGCTCGCTCGATCCGGAAGTGGCGGAGCTCCAGCGCCGCACCTTCGACTGGTTCGTTCGGGTAACCGACATCGACCGGGGTCTGACGCCCGACCGATGGCCGACGCAATCCTTCTGCTCCGTCGCCGCCGTCGGCTTCGCACTCGCCTGCTGGCCCATCGGCGTCGAGAACGGATGGATGAGTCGGGAGGAGGCGAGGGCGCGCACCCTCAATACCCTGCGCTTCTTCCATGACGCGCCTCAAGGCCCCGAGGCCACCGGCATGACCGGCTACAAGGGCTTCTTCTACCATTTCCTGGAGATGGACACCGGCCACCGCTTCGGCCGCACCGAACTGTCCACGGTCGACACGACCCTGCTGCTCGGCGGCATGCTGTTCGCCGCCCGTTATTTCGACCGCGATCACGCCGACGAAGCCGAGATCCGCCGCCTGGCCCAGGCCATCTACGACCGGGTCGAGTGGGACTGGGTCGTCGTCCGGCCCAACCGCATCAGCATGGGCTGGCACCCCGAGACAGGCTTCATCGAGGCCGACTGGCACGTCTACAACGAGGGCATGCTGGTGCTGCTTCTGGCCATGGGCAGCCGCACCCACCCCGTCTCGCCCGCCGTCTGGACCGAGTGGTGCAGCATCTACGACCGCAGCTGGACCGACGCCTACGGCCCTGCCCACCTGCACTTCCCGCCGCTGTTCGGGCACCAGTACAGCCACATGTTCGTGGATTATCGCGGCATTCGTGACCCCTGGATGCGGGCGAAATCCGCCGAAATCGGGCCGTTCGACTACTTCGAGAACAGCGTCCGCGCCGTTCAGGCTCAGCGCAACTACGCGACTGCCAACCCCGGCGGTTGGGACGGCTACTCCGCCGACGTCTGGGGTTTGACCGCCTGCGACGGGCCGGGCGATTTCAAACAGGTCATCGATGCGCGGGAGCGGGAGTTCTTCAGCTATTCCGCCCGTGGCCCCGGCGACCGCGACGACGGCACCATCGCGCCCACCGCCGCCATGGCCAGCTACCCCTTCGCGCCCGGCGACGTCACCGCCTGCCTCAACGCCATGAAGGCCCGTTACGGCGAGGCGATCTATACCGATTACGGCTTCCTCGACAGCTTCAACCCGACCCTGACCGAGCGGGAAGGACGGCTGCAGCACGGCCGCATCGTGCCGGGCGTCGGCTGGGTCGACGGCGACTACCTCGGCATCGACCAGGGGCCGATCGTCGTCATGATCGAGAACGCCCGCACCGACCTGGTCTGGCGCCATATGCGGACCGAACCGAATCTGCGCCGGGGGCTCGAGGCGGCGGGCTTCACCGGCGGATGGCTGGAGGCATGATCCACCGCCGGGCGGCGATGGGGCTGATGGCCGGCGTCGGCGCGGCTCTGGCGGGGTGCGGACGCGATGACGGGATCACCCGTCTGACCTTCTGGGCCATGGGGAATGAGGGGACGAACGTCCCCCGGCTGCTCCCTGCCTTCGAGGCCGCCAATCCTGGCATCCGTGTCGAGGTCCAGCCCCAGCCCTGGACCGCCGCGCACCAGAAGCTGCTGACCGGATATGCGGGCAACTCGCTGCCGGACGTCAGCCAGATCGGCAACACCTGGGTGGCCGAAATGGCGGCCATCGGGGCCCTGTCGCCCATGCCGGACGCGGCTTCGGACCTGTTGTCCGACCAGTTCCCGGCCGTGCTCGACACCAACCAGATCGACGGCCGCGCCGTTGCCACGCCCTGGTATGTCGACACCCGCCTGATCTTCTACCGCACCGACCTGCTGGCCCAGGCGGGATACGACGCCATGCCGACCACCTGGGCGGACTGGAAGGCGGCGATGGCCGCGGTCAAGCGCATCGTCGGGCCGGATCGTTACGCGATCCTTCTGCCTCTCAATGAGTTCGAGCAGCTTCTGACGTTTGGACTTCAAGGCGATCAACCGTTGCTTCGCGACGAGGGCACGCGCGGAAACTTCGCCAGCCCGTCGTTTCAGGCCGCGCTCGCCTTCTACAAGAGCCTATTCGACGACGGCCTCGCGCCCGTCGCCACGGGATCGCAGATCTCCAACGTCTGGACCGAGTTCGCGCGCGGCTGGTTCAGCTTCTACTTCTCCGGTCCCTGGACCATCGGCGACATGAAGACCCGCCTGCCGCCCGAGGTGCAACCACACTGGACCACCGCCGGCGTGCCCGGCCCGACCGGCCCCGGTGCCTCGGCCCCCGGCGGATCGTCGCTCGCCGTCTTCCGGTCCTCGCCGAACCCGGAGGCGGCGTGGAAGCTGGTCCGCTACCTGTCCGACCCAGCGGTGCAGGCGGAGTTCAACGTCATCACCGGCAGCCTGCCCGCCCGCCCCTCGGCCTGGTCCGCGCCGAAGGTGGCGTCCGACCCCTATGTCACCGCCTTCGGCGGCCAGCTGGAACGCGCGAAGGCCGTTCCGAAAGTGCCGGAGTGGGAACGCATCGTCACCGAGATGCAGATCGTCGCCGAACGCATGGTGCGGGGTGAGTTCACGGTCCCGCAGGCCGCCGCCGAGATCGACCGCCGCGCCGATCGCCTGCTGGAGAAGCGCCGCTGGATGCTGGATCGGGGCCGCGCATGATCGCCGCCCGCGAACGCGCCGCCTGGGGCTTCATCGCGCCGGCCCTGATCGCTCTGGCGGTCTTCTTCGTTGTCCCGGTCGTGTCGTCCCTGCTGCTCAGCCTGACCGACTTCGACATCTATGCGCTCGCTGACCTGTCGAACCTGCGCTGGATCGGGCTGGAGAACTATACGCGCCTGCTGGGCAACCCCCTGTTCTGGCAGGCGATGAAGAACACGGTGCTGTTCGCCGTCATCGGCGTGCCTCTGTCGATCGCGGCGTCGCTGGGCGCGGCGCTGCTGCTGAACGCCCGCACGGTGAAGTGGCGGCCGATCTGGCGGGTCATCTTCTTCGCCCCCTTCGTGACGACGCTCGTCGCCACGGCGGTCTTGTGGAACTACCTGCTCAACACCCGCTACGGCGTCATCAACTGGGCGCTCACGTCCATCGGTCTTCCCGCCGTCGACTGGCTGGGCGACCCCGCGACCTCCATCCCCGCCATCCTGCTGTTCGTGGTGTGGAAGACCTTCGGCTACAACATGCTGATCTTCCTGGCCGTGCTCCAGACCGTGCCCGACGAGCTGCACGAGGCCGCCCGCATCGACGGCGCCGGCCCCTTCGCCCGCTTCCGCCATGTGACGCTCCCAGCCATCGCGCCAACGCTGCTGCTGGTGTCCATCATCTCGGTCGCCGGCTTCTTCCAGCTGTTCGCCGAGCCCTATGTGATGACGCAAGGCGGCCCCGCCCAGTCGACCGTCACCGTGCTCTACTTCATGTACGAAGAGGGCTTCAAATGGTGGAACCTGGGCTCCGCCAGCGCGGTCGCCTTCGTCCTGTTCGTCTGCATCTTCGCCGTGACGATGCTCCAGCTGGCGGTGTCGCGACGCCTCGGCGGAGAGCACACGTGAAGCCGCGCGACATCCTGCTGAACCTCGGCGTCGCCGCGATCGGCCTGATCGTGCTGTTTCCGCTCGCCTGGATGGTCTCGGTCAGCCTGATGTCGAGCGGAGAGGCCGCCAACTTCCCGCCGCCGCTCATCCCGTCCGCCCCGACGCTGGAGCACTACCGAGAGCTCTTCGTCGAGCGCGCCATGGGCCGCTACGTCTTCAACAGCTTCGCGCTCGCCACCCTCGCCACCGGGCTCGCGCTCCTGTTCACCGTCCCCGCCGGCTACGCCTTCGCCAAGCTGCGGTTCGCGGGCCGCGAGCGCCTGTTCCAGCTGCTGGTCGCGGCGCTGGTCGTGCCCGCCCAGATCGGCACCCTGCCGCTGTTCCTGATGCTGAAGTCGGTCGGCTTGGTGAACACCTACGCCGGGGCGCTGGTCCCCTGGCTCGCTTCCATCTTCGGCCTGTTCCTGGTGCGTCAGTACGCCCTGTCGATCCCTGACGAGATGCTGGAGGCCGCGCGCGTCGACGGCGCCACCGAGGGCCAGATCTTCCGCCGCATCGTGCTCCCGACCCTGACCCCGATCCTGGTGACCTTGGCCCTGTTCGTTTTCCTGGGCAGCTGGAACGACTTCCTGTGGCCGCTGATCATCCTGACGGACCAGTCCAACTACACCCTGCCGGTGGCGCTCGCGGCCCTGTCGCGCGAGCACGTTCAGGACATCGAGATGATGATGGCCGGGGCGGTCATCACCGTAGCACCGGTGCTCGTTCTGTTTCTCGCTCTTCAGCGCTTCTATATCCGCGGCATGCTGGCCGGGAGCGTGAAGGGCTGAACGCCCCTTTTCCGCTCATCCCGGCGAAAGCCGGGACCCAGTCCTTTCGCGAGGCACGGTGGGCGGGATCGGCGACTAATCCGGGCGCTGACAGCGGAGCGCCCACAGCACTGGGTCCCGGCTTTCGCCGGGATGAGCGGAGTTTGAGTATGGCGCGCATCATCGCGTGGATCGTGTTGGTTCTGATGCTGGGTCTGGCCCCGGCCGCCCAGGCTCAATCCACCCGCACCCTCGACGCCTTCGAGGATCTGTCGCCGTGGACCGCCGACGCTTCCACCGACGTCTCCTCGACGATCCGCGCCGTCGACGCCCCTCGCGGCCAGGCGATGCGACTGGACTACGACTTCAACGGCCGATCCGGCTACGCCTTCGCCGCCCGCTCGCTGTCGTTCGACGCCCCCGAAAACTACGAGATCCGCTTCCGCGTCCGGGGCGAAGGGCCGATCAACACCTTCGAGATCAAGTTCACCGACGCGTCCGGCGAGAACGTCCACTGGCGCCAGCTGACGCGCTACGACTTCCCCGGAGACTGGACCGAGGTGGTCATCAAACGCCGCCAGATCGTCTGGGCCTGGGGCCCCAACCCTGACCGCACCTTCCGGGGTGCCGAGCGGATCGAGTTCGTCGTCACAGCCGGGGAGGGCGGCCGCGGCTTCATCGAGATCGACGACCTGACGCTGCGCACCCTGCCGCCCGAGCCCTCGGTCCCGCCGCGCCCGCTTGCCGAGGCGTCGAGCGAACAGGGCCAGAGCGTTGCCGCGCTCGCCGTCGACGACGACCCCCGCACGGCCTGGACCACGCAGGGCGCCGGCGCCCAGAGCCTCACGCTCGACCTCGGCTACGAACGCGAGTTCGGCGGCCTGACCCTGACCTGGGTCGAGGGCCGTGCTGCTGCCCGCTACCGCCTGCTGGCCTCGTCCGACCGCCGCCAGTGGCGCGAACTGGCCCGCGTCGACGGCTCCGACGGCGGCGTGGACTGGCTGATGACGACCGAGGCCTCGGCCCGCTGGCTCCGCCTGGACCTCATCGAACCCCAGCCCGCCCCGGCCTCAGGCCAGATGGGAGCCGGCTTCGGCGCGCGCGAGGGCGTGACCGCCGCCTATGGCCTGGCCGATCTCCGCATCGAGCCCCTGTCCTTCGGCGAGAGCCGCACCGCCTTCCTGGCCGCCATCGCCGACCGCAGCCGCCGGGGCCTCTATCCGCGCGGTTTCCGGGGGGAGCAGCCCTACTGGACCCTCGTCGGCGTCGATGGCGGCGGCGAGAGCGGCCTGATCTCCGAGGACGGCGCCATCGAACTGAAACGCGGCGGCCCGTCTATCGAGCCCTTCGTGCTGGACAATGGCCGGGTCGTCACCTGGGCCGACGCGCGGATCGAGCACGGCCTGGTCGACGACGACCTGCCCATCCCGACCGTTACCTGGACCCACGACGACTGGACGCTTCGGGTCACCGCCATGGCCGAGGGCTCCCCCGACGCCGCGTCCCTCTATGGCCGCTACGACCTGACCAACACCTCTCTGCGCCCGCGCACCCTGACGCTCGCGCTGATGGCCCGCCCGATACAGGTCAACGGCCCGGTCCAGTTCCTGGCCGTCCCCGGCGGCGCCTCGCCCCTGGAGCAGATCCAGTGGAACGGCGCGGAGCTGATTCTGAACGACGCGCTGCGCATCCGCCCCCTGGTCCGGCCCGACGAGGCGCGCCTTTCGACCTTCCACGCCGGCGCCGATCCCCAGAGCCTGTTGGCCCGAGGCCCAGACGCCCGCCGCGACGCCATGGTCGAGTCCGACCGCACCGGCCTGATGTCCGGCACCCTGACCTGGACGGTGACCCTCCAGCCCGGCGAGACCCGCACCGTCGGCTGGGTCACCGCGCTCGCCGGCGTCCGCCCCGCCTTGCCCGCGACCGGCTCGGTCGAGGCGGCGCTCGATACAGTCCAGCAACGCATCGCCGCCACCTGGCGCGAGAAACTCGACCGCTTCGACCTTATTTTGCCGCCCGAGGCCCAGCGGATTGAGGATACGATGAAGTCCTCGCTGGCGCACATGCTGATGTCCCGCCAAGGGCCGATCCTCCAGCCCGGCACGCGCAGCTACAACCGCTCCTGGATCCGCGACGGGGCCATGATGGCCGAGGGGCTGAACCGCCTGGGCCACGCGGCGCTCAGCCAGGACTACCTCGCCTGGTATGCCCCCTTCGTTTTCGACAACGGCAAGGTCCCCTGCTGCGTGGATGAGCGCGGGGCCGACCCGGTGCCCGAGAACGACAGCCACGGCGAGTTCGTCTTCCTCGCCGCCGAGACCTATCGCTACACCGGCGACGAGACCCAGCTCCGCGCCGTCTGGCCCCAGGTCCAGGGCGCCATCCGCTACATGGACGAGCTCCGCGCCCAGACCCGCACGCCGGAGAACCAGACGCCGGATCGCCGCCACCTCTACGGCCTGCTGCCGCCGTCGATCAGCCACGAGGGCTATTCGGACCGCCCGGCCTATTCGAACTGGGACAGTTTCTGGGGCCTGCTCGGCTACCGTGACGCCGTCTTCATCGCCCGCACGCTGGGCGACACGGCCGCCGCCGACCGCTACGAGGCCGCCCGGCGCGAGTTCCTGACCGACGTCCTCGCCTCGATCGAGGCCACCGCCGCCCATCACGGCATCGACTGGATCGCGGGCGCAGCGGATCGCGGCGATTTCGACGCCACCTCGACCACCATCGGCTTGTCGCCCGGCGGCCTTCAGGCCGACCTGCCCCAGACCCTGCTGATCAACACCTTCGAGCGCTACTGGGCGAACTTCCAGGCCCGCGCCGCCAACCGCGCGGCGTGGCGCGACTACACCCCCTATGAGCTTCGAAACGTCGGCGCGCTCGTCCGCCTCGGGCAGCGCGACCGGGCGCTCGAGGCGCTGGACTTCTTCTTCGCCGACCGGCGCCCCGCGGCGTGGAACGGTTGGGCCGAGGTCGTCGGCCGCGACTTGCGAGAGCCGCGCTTCATCGGCGACATGCCTCACGCCTGGATCAGCTCGGACTACATCCGCTCGGCGCTGGACCTGTTCGTGCATGAGCGCGATACGGACAACGCCCTGATCCTCGCCGCGGGGGTGCCGATGCGCTGGATCGACAGCGCGACGGGCGTCGGCCTGCGCAATGTCCGCACGCCCTACGGCGACCTGTCCTATACCCTGCGCCGCCGGGCCGGGGTCACGCTGCTGACCCTGACGGACGAAGCCAACCCTTCTGGCGGCTTCGTCCTGCGCTGGCCGCAGGACGAGGCCTTGCCGCAACGCGTGCGCATCGACGGCCGCGCCGCCGCCTGGACGGGCCAAGACCTCGCCATTCCCGCCGGCGCGCGCCGGATCGAGCTGCGCTGACGGTTCCATCGGATCAGGCCCGGAGCTAGACAGAGTTCATGACCCAACTCCGCCGCCTGATCGACCTGCCCGGTGTTGCCGACCTTGAGGCCAGGGCCCTGATGAAGCCGGGCTATGCCGATCCCACCCGCCGGGATGAGTTTCCCGCGGTCGACGCCTGCCTGATGGACCTGTTCGGTCTGACAGGCTCCCAAGCCGAAGCCGCGCCCCGGCCCGAAGATTGGGACGGTGTCGAACGTCTCTCGCCCCGGGAACAGGTCGATGTGTTTGAGGTCGAAGGCTGGGACGTCTGCGACGCCAAGGGTCGACCTCTCAGAATGCTGGGACAGATGGCCGAACCGCTCGCCCTGGCGCTGCGCGGCGCCGCGGGTCGGCTGCCGGACGCCCCCTTCGTGCCGGAGCCGTCGGAAACCCGCGATGTATGGGGTTCCGGCCTCGCCGCCGAAGCGGCCCGGTTCCGCAAACGCTGAGTCTTCAGTTTCCGGGTCGGACGACCATGCAGGTCACGCGGCGCGCGTCCAGCGCCTCGCAGGCTGCGCGTGCGGCGGCTTCGGACATGCCGGTGAAGCGCGAGCGGTGCCACCCCGCCGCCGAGGCCACGGTGCGCTCGGCGTTGGAGAACTGGCTGCGGAAGCGCCGGTTGACCTCGGTCAGCCACTCGCGCGCCACGCTTTCATCGCGGAATGCCCCGACCTGCACGCTCCAGCGCTCGGCCGTCGGTCGGGTCGGCGTTGCGGGCCGGGTATTCGCCGCCGCTGCCGGACGCGAGGTTGTCGTCGCGTCGTTCCGGTTCAGCGATGATGTCGTTCCCGCCACGCCGCTGTTCAGGCTTGCGGTCAGACTACCCGTCGTCCGCGCCGGAACCGCTTCGGCTCGTTCGATTGGCGGCGGGGGCAGGGGAGTGGCGCGAGTATATCCCGCAGGCGGCGTGCTCGACACCTCCGTCGGCTGTGGCGCAGCCGCGGCCGGCAGCGAGGCATAAGCCACGGCATTGGACCCTTGGCCTACACCATCGGCCGCCGAGGTCGGGGCACCGTTCAGCGACGCATAGGCCACCGGCGTGCCCGTATCAGGTCCGCCGATTCCGAAGCCACGCGCCTCGAAGAAGGCTTGGGCCACCTGGATGCGCTCTCCGGCCGCGCGACGACGCTCGACTTCGAAGCCGGTGTTCATCAGCTCCGCGACATGGGCGTTGCGCGTCGCGCTGGATCGTCCGCCCAGCACGATGGTGATCAGGCGGCGCCCGTCGCGCACCGCCGATGCCGCCAGATTGTAGCCCGAGGCGTTGGTGAAGCCGGTCTTGATTCCGTCATAACCGTCGCCGGAATGCAGCAGGCCATTGGTGTTGCGATAGTCGCGCCCCTCGAACGCCCAGTCGTGTTGACCGAAATAGGCATAGTACTGCGGGTAATCCCGCATCACTGCGCGCGCCAGGATCGCCAGATCGCGCGCCGAGGTCAGCTGGCGGCTGTCGGGCAGGCCGTTCGGGTTGACATAGCGGGTCTGCGTCATGCCCAGTTCCTGGGCTTTCAGCGTCATCATGGAAGCGAACCGAGCCTCTGACCCACCAATATGTTCAGCGATGACGACGGCCATGTCGTTGGCGGAGCGCACCGAGGTGGCCCGCATGGCGTCGTCCAACCGGATGGTCTGGCCAGCAGCGAGCCCCAGCTTGGAGGGCGGCTGCGATGCTGCCAGCGGCGACACGGTCAGCACATCATCCAGCCGCACCTGCCCGCGCTCCAGCGCCTCGAACGCCAGATAGAGCGTCATCACCTTGGTGATCGATGCCGGATATCGACGGCTGTCGGCGTGACGCGCGAACAGGACCTCGCCGGTCGTGGCATCGATGACGATCGCCGCATATCGAGTATTCTCGCCCGACTGTGCCTGCACCTGGCTCCAGACGCCAAAGCCGCTGCCAAGCATCAAAGACAGCATCGCCAGCACAGCCACCAGGCGGCGTAGATCGAACCCGGACCCTTTCGGCAGCAGATGCATCATCGGCAAACAGCCTCACTCGTTGGTGACGCGACGACGGCCCCCCGGGCGCGACGCACGTGTCACCCTAGCATGAGGACTGCAGGTTTCATGTCGGTTAAGCAGACGTCAACGCGGAATTGAACGGATGAACCCCGATGGGCGAACGGCGTCCGCACCGGTATTGTGCGCTGCACAAAAATCTCTTGACCCCACTTCGCACTTGCACCATATGCAGTCCATCGCCTCAGCAGGGGTGAACAGATTCGCGCGGATCAACCGCGTTTCACGAGGTTCAGGAGATTACAAATGGCTGACACCGCCGAGACCATCACCAAGACTGTCGAGCAGACCAAGGCCGCTGCCAAGGTCCAGGCTGAACAGATCAAGGCACAGGCCGAGACCGTCCAGGCCGCTGGCGTCAAGGCTGTGCGTGAAGGCATGGAAAAGACCACCGCCTCGCTGAACGAGCTGGCCGCTCACTCCAAGTCCAATCTCGACGCCCTGACCGCTTCGGCCACTGCCGCCCAGAAGGGTGCCGAGGCTCTGTCGGCCCAGGCCCTGTCCTACGGCAAGACCAGCTGGGAAAACAGCGTCGCCGCCGCCCAGTCGATGGCCCAGGCCCGTTCCATCCAGGAGTTGATCGAGCTGCAGACCAACTTCGCCAAGTCGGCGATGGAAACCCACCTCTCGGAAGTCACCAAGATGACCGAGACCCTGACCGCCTCGGTCAAGGACAGCTTCAAGCCGATCAACGAGCGCGTTACCGCGACCGTCGAGAAGTTCCAGGCCGCCCGCTAAGCCTGACGATATCCTGGCGTAACGAGGGCCCCCGGAGCGATCCGGGGGCCCTTTCGCATGCGCACGCGAAGCCGTGACTGGACGCGCCTTCAAATCCGGCCATCATTGCCTATCTGATCCCTCGACTCCCCGACGGACCGAGAATGGCGACGAGAAGACCTGGCGAACAAGGCGGTGGCGGCATCGGTGCCGCCACCGTCACCGAAACGAAGCCCAAGCTTCAGAAGCCCTCGCTCTATCGGGTGCTGATCCTCAACGACGACTACACGCCGATGGAATTCGTCGTCTATGTGCTGGAGCGGTTCTTCCAGAAGAGCCGCGAGGACGCGACCCGCATCATGCTGCATGTGCACCAGCATGGCGTCGGAGTGTGCGGCGTCTACACCTACGAAGTGGCCGAAACCAAGGTCGCCCAGGTGGTTGAGACAGCGCGGCGTCACCAGCACCCCCTGCAATGCACGATGGAAAAGGACTGAGAGGAACCTCCCCATGCCCTCATTTTCGCGTCCTCTCGAAGAGACCCTCCACCGCGCCGTGGCCTATGCCAACGAGCGCCGGCATGAGTACGCCACCCTCGAACACCTGCTTCTGGCCCTGGTCGACGACCCGGACGCCGGGGCGGTGATGAAGGCCTGCAACGTCGATCTGACGGCGTTGAAGACGGCCCTGACCCTCTATGTCGACACGGATCTCGCCGCGCTCGCGACCTCCGACGGCGAGGACGCCAAGCCGACCGCCGGCTTCCAGCGCGTGATCCAGCGCGCGGTGATCCACGTCCAGAGCTCCGGCCGGGAAGAAGTCTCGGGCGCCAATGTGCTTGTCGCCATCTTCTCGGAGCGCGAGAGCCACGCCGCCTACTTCCTGCAGGAGCAGGACATGACCCGCTACGACGCGGTCAACTTCATCGCCCACGGCATCGCCAAGAAGGCGGGGCAGGGCGAGACCCGTCCCGCCAAGGCCGCCGGCCAGTCGCCGGAGGAGGCCGAGGATGCCGCCGCCGTCAAGTCGGGCGGAGAGGCGCTGGAGGCCTACTGCGTCGACCTCAACGAGAAGTCGCGGAACGGCAAGGTCGACCCCCTGATCGGCCGCATGGCCGAGGTGGAACGCTCGATCCAGATCCTGTGCCGCCGGACCAAGAACAACCCGCTGCTGGTCGGAGAACCCGGCGTCGGCAAGACCGCGATCGCCGAGGGCCTGGCCCGCAAGATCGTCAACGGCGAGGTGCCGGACGTGCTGAAGGGCGCGACCATCTACTCGCTCGACATGGGCGCTCTGCTGGCCGGAACCCGCTATCGCGGCGATTTCGAGGAGCGGCTGAAGCAGGTCGTGAAGGAGCTCGAGAACCACGACGACGCCATCCTGTTCATCGATGAGATCCACACGGTGATCGGTGCCGGCGCCACCTCCGGCGGCGCGATGGATGCGTCCAACCTGCTCAAGCCCGCGCTGGCGTCCGGCAGCCTGCGCTGCATGGGCTCCACGACCTATAAGGAATACCGCCAGCACTTCGAGAAGGACCGGGCGCTCGTCCGTCGCTTCCAGAAGATCGACGTCAACGAGCCGACGCTCGAGGACACGGTGAAGATCCTGCGCGGGCTGAAGAGCTCGTACGAGACCCACCACAAGCTGCGCTACACCGACGCGGCCATCCGGTCTGCTGTGGAACTGTCCGCTCGCTACATGACCGACCGCAAGCTGCCGGACAAGGCGATCGACGTCATCGACGAGGCGGGCGCGTCGCAGATGCTGCTGGCCGAATCCAAGAGGAAGAAGGTCATCGGCCAGAAGGAGGTCGAGGCTGTCATCGCCAAGATGGCCCGCATCCCGCCGAAGTCGGTCTCCAAGTCCGACACTGAGAGCCTGAAGGCGCTCAAGGACGACCTGAATCGCGCGGTCTTCGGTCAGGATGCGGCGATCGAGCAGGTCTCCTCGGCCATGAAGCTGGCCCGCGCGGGCCTGCGCGATCCGCAAAAGCCCATTGGCGCCTTCCTGTTCTCCGGCCCGACCGGCGTGGGCAAGACCGAGGTGGCCAAGCAGCTGGCGGCGACGCTCGGCATCGAGATGCTGCGCTTCGACATGTCGGAATACATGGAGCGGCACACCGTCAGCCGGCTGATCGGCGCGCCTCCGGGCTATGTCGGCCACGACCAGGGGGGCTTGCTGACCGACGCGGTGGACCAGCACCCGCACGCCGTCGTCCTGCTGGACGAGATCGAGAAGGCGCACCCGGACGTCTACAACATCCTGCTCCAGGTCATGGACAACGGGATGTTGACCGACGCCGTCGGCAAGAAGGTCGATTTCAGGAACACCGTCCTGATCATGACCACCAACGCCGGCGCGGCCGACAACGCCCGGGCCTCCATCGGCTTCGGTCGCGGCAAGGTCGAGGGCGAGGACGATAAGGCCATCCAGCGCCTGTTCGCGCCCGAGTTCAGGAACCGTCTGGACGCCATCGTCGCCTTCAAGGCGCTGGATTCTGAGACCATCCGCCAGGTGGTGACCAAGTTCGTGCTGCAGCTGGAAGCCCAGCTAGCGGACCGCAACATCACCCTGTCCCTGACCGACGACGCCACCGACTGGCTGGCCAAGAACGGCTTCGACGAGCTCTACGGTGCCCGACCCCTGGCCCGGACGATCCAGGAGCACATCAAGAAGCCGCTCGCCGACGACATCCTGTTCGGCAGGCTGACGCGCGGCGGCCATGTGCGGGTGGAGTTGAAGGACGGAAAGATCGCCTTCGACATCACCCCGACCTCCGGCGCGCCCGCCAAGGAGACGGTCGACGGCGAGGCGGTCTGATCCGCCTGATCACCAAAGCAAAAGGCCCGGGAGTGATCCCGGGCCTTTCGTTCGTTCAGTGGCCGTCGATCAACGGCGACGGCGGCCCGAACCGGCCAGGATGAAGGCCAGTCCCGCGATGATGCCCGTGGTCAGCAGCGGCTTCCTGCGGGCGAAGTCCAGGCCCGTCCGGACCGGTTCGCGCAGATCGGCCGGAGCGCGCTCCGACAGCTCGTCCAGCTTGTCGATGGCGCGGCCATAGGCGTCCAGCGCCTTGCCCTTCACCTCGTCGAACTTGCCTTCAAGCTGAAGCTTGGTGTCGCCGGTCAGGCGTCCGATGCCGTTCTTCAACTTGCCGTTCGCGCCGGTCACGGCACCCTCTATACGTTCGTCGGTCATGATGATCTCCTTCTCTGGATGACGCCCGGGGAGGCTGACCCTCTAAGCGCAATCTGATGGCCAAGGTTCCTAGGCCGCGATGCGTTCGCGACGCTCCGCCACAGCCGCCCTCGGCAGGGGTAGGCTGACCGTGAACCGCGAACCGCGCCCCACCTTGCTGTCCACATGAATTCGCCCGCCCATCGAGACGACCAGACCCTGACATATCGACAGCCCCAGGCCGGCACCCTCGAACCTTCGCGTGATCGACTCGTCGCCCTGAACGAACGGCTCGAACAGCCGCGGCAGCACATCCGGACTGATGCCGATGCCCGTGTCCGATACGGTGATCAGCACCTGCCCGCCATGCTCGGACGCGTCGACACGCACCGACCCCTTGTCCGTATAGGTCAGGGCGTTCTCCAGCAGATAGGCGAGCGCCTGGTCTAACGCTCCGCGCGCGCCTGTGCGCAGACCCCTGACCGTGCAGGTCATCGCCAGTTCCAGCCCCCTGACCTCGGCCGTCTCGCGGTGCGCCTCGACCGCGCGGGTCAGCAACTCACCGAGGTCGAAGTCCTCCACTTCGGGCACCGCCTCCGACTGACGCTCCAGCCGCGTCACGGCCAGCAGGTGTTCGATCAAACGCAACAGATCGGCACCCGACGCCTTCAGGATGGCCAGATGCGCCTGCTGCTGCGGCGACAGCGGCCCCAGCGCCAGCACTTCTGCCATGCCCATCACGCCGTTCAGCGGCGTTCGCAGTTCGTGGCTCACGTTCGACAGGAACCGCGTCTTGGCTTCATTTGCCGCCTCCGCCCGATCACGCGCCTCGACCAACCCGGCCTCCGACGCTGCCAGCCGACGCGTGATGCTGTCGAGCCTGTTCATCAGAGCGACGCCTGCCCCGCTCAGCAGGAGCAGCAGCAGCACGAACACGGGCACCGCCTGCAGCATCACCTCCATGCCGGGCTTCGCGGGCATCCAGTGGACGTGTCCCAGCGCCGCCCCGTCAAGCCCGCGGAGTACGAACCTCCCGGTCCCGCTGAGCGCTGTCGCTTCATACCGGGGCGATGTGATCGCCAGGTCAGCCTCGAGCGACTGCATGAAATAGGAAATCGGTCGGGCCGACACGACGATTGGGTCCCGAGCTGCGCGGCTCACGCTGGCGTCTTCCGGCACGACGCTGGCGGCGACTACCTGGTGCACAACGCCGTTGATCCGGATAAGCGCGCTTGCACTAGCCACAGCATCCAGCGCCAAAGCGGCTCGATTCTTGGGTAGGGCAGCTTCGGCGGCGACCTGCGCCGCAAGGGCCTCCGCCGCCTGTTTCAGCGCAGTCACATTGGCCTCGGTGACCGGCTCGCTGTCGATCGAAGCTGCCAGAAAACGACCGTCACCGTCCAAGACGAGGGTCGTCTGGTGATCCATGTAATCGGCGTAGTAATCGCCGAAATTAAGCTGCATCCATTCCTTGTCGTCCCGCTCGATCGCAGCCGCAGCATCGTTCCAGACGCTGGCCGAGACCACGTCCTCGATCATCCGGGTCTGCAGCCGCTCCAGCCGACGTTCGACGAGAACGGCCTCGCGTTGCGCCTGAATGGCGTCCAGTCGGGACGCGGCGAACAGCATCAGTCCGCCCGCGCCGATCAGAATCAGTGCGCCGGCCAGTATCGCGGCTCCAACGATGCCGCGCAGGCCTGTGGATTGTGTAGAGGGCGCGAGGGTCATGACGCTGAACTGTGCGCCATCACTGCGAAAGATGCCGTGAACCCGGATGGTAAAGGCTTCGTAACGGTCTCGTGGCCCAAGTTCACGCAATAACTCCGAGGTTCGCATGCGCCGTTTGCTTCTGATCTCCGCGTCCTGGTCCCTGCTCCTGAGCGCCCCGGCGGCTTCCGCCCAGGACGTCGGCTCGGGCTGGTCCGTCGAGGGCGAGATCGGCGTCGTCACCGACTATCGCTTCCGGGGAGCGAGCCTGTCGGGCACCGACCCGGCCGTGCAGGGCGGTGTCACGGCCTGGAACGCGGGCTCCGGCCTCTACGGCTTTGTTTGGGTCTCGACCATCGAGGAGTACGGGCTGGACGCCTCGGGCAATGGTGCCGAGATCGAGGTGACGCTGGGTGTCGGCTGGTCCGGCGAGGCTCTGGGCTACGTCTTCGACATCGGCGTCGAGGCCTACCAGTATCCGCGTGGCCAGGGCGTCAACTACGTCGAATTCCCGCTCTCTGCAGAGCGCGCCGTCGGTCCCGTGACGCTGTCCGCCGGCCTCGCCTGGGCCCCCGAACAGAACGCGCTGGGCAATGAGGACAACACCTATGTCTGGACCGGTGTCGACTATGCTCCTGACGGCTGGCCCTTGTCCCTGAACGCCCGCCTCGGCCATGAAGATGGCAGTGTCGCTCCTGACGGCAAAACCGACTGGTCCGTCGGCTTGAAGGCTCCGGTCAGTCGTCTGACGCTCGGTTTGGACTGGATCGACAGCGACGCGGACGACGGAACTGTGGTGGCCAGCGTCTTCGCGACTTTCTAGGATCGCGTCCCGGATGAAAGGGCAGGGCGATGATTAGGTTTATTCTCCAGGCGGTGGTGACGGCGCTGGGCCTGTGGCTGGCGGCCTACATCGTTCCGGGCGTGGCTTTCACTCAGACAGGGTCGCTGATCGCGGCGGCGGTGCTGCTGGGTATCGTCAACGCCGTGGTGCGACCGATCCTGGTGATCCTGACCTTTCCGCTCACGGTCGTCACCTTTGGCCTCTTCCTGCTGGTGGTGAACGCCGCGACCATCGGCCTCGTCGCAAGCGTGCTCGGCGGTTTCGAGGTCGACGGGCTGTGGGCCGGCGTCGGGGCCGCGATCGTGACGGGGCTGGTCAGCTGGGTCGCCGGCTCGGCCATCCCGGACGAGAGCCGACGCCGCGACTGATGCGCGTTCGTGATCCGTTGGTCGATCTTCTCCCGGGCTGTGTGACGCGATAAGCGGAGACGCGAAAACACGAGCGAAGGATCCACCCGATGGCCGACGGCAGCCCCCATACGACCCAGACCTATCGCTG
>NZ_LJHU01000072.1 GCF_001295975.1 Brevundimonas sp. AAP58
GCCCGGGAACTGGTAGGAGCTCAGCAGCTCGCGCACTTCCATCTCGACGAGCTCAAGCAGCTCCTCGTCGTCGACCAGGTCGACCTTGTTCATGAACACCACCAGCGCAGGCACGCCGACCTGACGAGCCAGCAGGATGTGCTCGCGGGTCTGGGGCATCGGGCCGTCGGCGGCCGACACGACCAGGATCGCGCCGTCCATCTGCGCCGCGCCCGTGATCATGTTCTTCACATAGTCGGCGTGGCCCGGGCAGTCGACGTGGGCGTAGTGACGGTTGGCCGTCTCATACTCGACGTGCGCGGTGTTGATGGTGATGCCGCGCGCCTTCTCTTCCGGCGCGGCGTCGATGTCCGCATAGTTCATCGCCTTGGCGCCGCCGGCTTTGGCCAGCGTCATCGTGATCGCCGCCGTCAGCGTCGTCTTGCCGTGGTCAACGTGACCGATCGTGCCGATGTTGCAGTGCGGCTTGGTGCGTTCGAACTTTTCCTTGGCCATTCTCTTCTCTCCGTCCCCTGATGAGGGGGCTATCCTAGGGTTTTCAGGGGGTTGGGGTTAGGCGCTGTACTTCTTGATCACTTCGTCGGCGACGTGTTGCGGCACCGGCTCATAGTGGTCGTACTGCATGGTGAAGGCGGCGCGGCCCTGTGACATGCCGCGAAGCGTGTTCACATAGCCGAACATGTTGGCCAGCGGCACGAAGGCGTTCACCACCGTGGCGTTGCCGCGCATGTCCTGACCCTGGATCATGCCGCGACGACCGTTCAGGTCGCCGATGACCGAACCCAGGTAGTCTTCCGGCGTCACGACCTCGACGGCCATGATCGGCTCGAGCAGGCGGGGTCCGCCCTTCTCGCGCAGTTCCTTGAAGGCCGCGCGCGAGGCGATCTCGAACGCCAGCACCGAGGAGTCGACGTCGTGGTAGGCGCCGTCGATCAGGGTCGCCTTGAAGTCGATCAGCGGGAAGCCGGCCAGCAGGCCGTTTTCCTTGGCCGACTCGAGGCCCTTCTGGACGCCCGGGATGTATTCCTTGGGCACCGCGCCGCCGACGATCGAGCTTTCGAACACGAAGCCCGTGCCCGGCTCGCCCGGCTCGAACACCAGCTTGATGCGGGCGAACTGGCCCGTGCCGCCGGTCTGCTTCTTGTGGGTGTAGTCGATCTCGGCCTTGCGGGTGATGGACTCGCGATAGGCCACCTGCGGCGCGCCGATGTTGGCCTCGACCTTGTAGGTGCGCTTCAGGATGTCGATCTTGATGTCGAGGTGCAGCTCGCCCATGCCCTTCAGGATGGTCTGGCCCGACTCATGGTCGGTCGAGACGTTGAAGGACGGATCCTCGGCGGCCAGCTTGGCCAGGGCGACGCCCAGCTTTTCCTGGTCGGCCTTGGACTTGGGCTCCACGGCGATCTCGATGACCGGGGCGGGGAACTCCATCTTCTCCAGGATGACCGGCGACTTGGTCGGGTCGCACAGGGTGTCGCCCGTGCGGGTGTCCTTCAGACCGGCCAGGGCGACGATGTCGCCGGCGTAGGCTTCCTTGACGTCCTCGCGGTTGTTGGAGTGCATCAGCAGCATGCGCCCCACCCGCTCCTTGCGGTCGCGGGTCGAGTTCAGCAGGCCCATGCCCGTTTCCATCTTGCCCGAGTACAGGCGGCAGAAGGTCAGCGAGCCGACGAAGGGGTCGTCCATGATCTTGAACGCCAGAACCGACAGGGGCTCTTCGTCCGAGGCCTTGCGGGTCACGGGCTCTTCAGTCCGGAAGTCGATGCCCTGGGTCGGCGGGATGTCGACCGGGCTCGGCAGGTAGTCGACGACGGCGTCGAGCAGGGTCTGCACGCCCTTGTTCTTGAACGCCGAGCCGCACAGGATCGGATAGAAGGCGCCGGTCAGCACGGCCTTGCGGATGCACTTCTTGATGGTCTCTTCCGAAGGCTCGTTGCCCTCGAGGTAGGCTTCCATCGCCTCGTCATCCAGCTCGACGGCGTTGTCGATCAGGTACTGGCGGGCCTCGTTGGCCTTGTCGACCATGTCGGCCGGGATCGGCACGTCCTTATAGGAGGCACCCAGGCCGTCGTTGTCCCAGACGACGCCGGTCATGCGGACCAGGTCGACCAGGCCGGTCAGGTTGGATTCCGAACCGATCGGCAGCTGGATCGGCACGGCCTTGGCGCCCAGGCGGTCGCGGATCGACTCGACCGACTTGTCGAAGTCGGCGCCGATCTTGTCCATCTTGTTGACGAAGACGATGCGTGGAACCTTGTACTTGTCGGCCTGACGCCAGACGGTCTCGGTCTGGGGCTCCACGCCGGCGTTGCCGTCCAGCACGGTCACGGCGCCGTCCAGCACGCGCAGCGAACGCTCCACTTCAATCGTGAAGTCCACGTGGCCGGGGGTGTCGATGATGTTCAGGCGCTTCTCGCGCCAAAAGGCGGTCGTCGCGGCCGAGGTGATGGTGATGCCGCGTTCCTGCTCCTGGTCCATCCAGTCCATGGTCGCGGCGCCGTCGTGGACTTCGCCGATCTTGTGCGACTTGCCGGTGTAAAACAGGATCCGCTCGGTCGTCGTCGTCTTGCCCGCATCGATGTGGGCCATGATGCCGAAGTTGCGGTAGTCCTCGATCTTGTGCGTGCGGGGCATGGGAAACGCCTTGAAAAGTTTTCAGGGCGCGAAATGCGCGCCCTCGGGGAGTTCGTCGATGTCGGGATATGCGAGCGCGGGCGATCTAGCTCAAACCGCCCGCGCCGGATAGTCCCAGATAGTCAGCGCCCGGCCCTTAGAAAAGGGATGCGACGCTTTGAAGACGTTACCAGCGGTAATGGCTGAAGGCGCGGTTCGCCTCGGCCATCTTGTGGGTGTCTTCGCGCTTCTTGACCGCGGTGCCGCGGTTGTTCGAGGCGTCCAGCAGCTCGGCGGCCAGCTTCTCGGTCATGGTGTTCTCGCCGCGCTTGCGCGCCGCGTTGACCAGCCAGCGGATGGCGAGCGCGCGACGGCGATCGGGGCGAACCTCGACCGGCACCTGATAGGTGGCACCGCCGACGCGACGCGACCGGACCTCGACCGACGGGGCGACGTTGTCCAGCGCGGTGTGGAAGGTCTGGACCGGCTCCTGGTCCTTCTTCTTCTCCGCCAGGATCTCGAAGGCGCCATAAACGATGTTCTCGGCGACGGCCTTCTTGCCCTCGTACATGACGTAATTCATGAACTTGGTGACGATCAGATCCTTGTACTTGGGATCCGGCAGGACTTCGCGTTTCTGGGCGCGGTGACGACGGGACATGGGCTTCTACCTTGTTCTTGTTCTTACTTCGGACGCTTGGCGCCGTAGTGCGAGCGGCGCTGCTTGCGGTCCTTGACGCCTTGCGTGTCCAGCACGCCGCGCAGGATGTGGTAGCGGACGCCGGGCAAGTCCTTCACGCGGCCGCCGCGGATCAGGACCACCGAGTGCTCCTGCAGATTGTGGCCCTCGCCGGGGATGTAGCACACGGCTTCGTAGCCGTTCTTGGCCAGGCGGACCTTGGCGACCTTACGCAGGGCCGAGTTCGGCTTCTTGGGGGTCGTCGTGTAGACGCGGGTGCAGACGCCGCGGCGCTGGGGCGAGCCTTCCAGGGCCGGCACCTTGTTGCGCACGGGCTTGGGCTTGCGGGGCTTGCGGATCAGCTGGTTGATCGTGGGCATTACAGTCTCGACTTCTGATGGAGGCGTGTGCCTGTCGGCCGGAGCGCCTCGGTTTCCTTCTTTTTGAACGAGGCCTGAGCCCCGCCCGGGATCGTTCGAGCCGTTACGCCACGCTCAAACAGAAAAACCGGAACGCGCGCTTTGGGCGTTCCGGCGGGCACAGCCCGTCCGTTCGATTGTCGCGATCAGGATGGGGCGAACCCCGTCTCGAAAGTCCGGCGCGTTTACGCGGACGGGCCTGTCAGGTCAAGGGCGCGACGCCCCTACTCCGCCACCGGCCGCGTCAGGTCGAACTCCACGCGGAAGTGCCGGTTGGGCCGGCGCAGTTCATAGGCGAACATCCGGTCCGGATAGACCTCCATCGCCCAGACGTTGGTCGTCGAGACCGAGGCGTCCCAGGCGTTGAACAGCTCGATGGAGAAGGCGTCGACCGGGAAGTCCTGCCGGGCCTCCGTCCCCGCCGCTGTCGTGTCGCCGCCGTACCAGTGCAGGCCATCGGGCCGGCCTGCCAGATCGCGGTGATCGTGCTTCAGCGTCAGGCCCGTGTCCGTTCGCGTCACCACCCAGGTCCGCGACCGGTCCTCGCCGACCCAGAAGGGAATGCGCACCTCGTCTGTCGAGCAGTCGCGCACATGCATGAGCAGGCGCTGGCTGGCGAAGCTTGAGTCGACCGGATCGGTCGTCACCACCCTTCCCTCGAACCTCAGGCCGCAGAGCGCGTTCAGCCGCGCCATGAAGGCGTCCTGCTGCGAAGACGATCCGGCGGGCAGGCTGGCGCAGGCGGCGAGGACCAGAAGTAGGGGCGCGATCAGGAGGGCTTTCATGCCCCGACCCTGGGGCCCAGGCCGCGCCAAGGCAACGCCCTAAGTCCGGCGTTGACTTCGGAACCTTCCTGAGTATGTTCCGCGCCTCTCATTTTACGGCTTCCCCGCCGTCGCAAAGGTAATTTCCGATGGCCAAGCCCGCCTCGATCAAGATCCGCCTGAACTCCACGGCCGACACCGGCTTCTTCTACGTCACCAAGAAGAACGCCCGCACCATGACCGAAAAGATGGTCGTTAAGAAGTACGATCCGGTCGTGAAGAAGCACGTCGAGTTCAAGGAAGGCAAGATCAAGTAAGGGCACCTTCCGCCCCAACGCCAAAGCGCCCGGCCTCGCGGCCGGGCGTTTTTGTTTGAGAGGCAATCAGACGACCAGGATCAGTCCGCTGCCTCCACCGCAGCCAGAATGGCGTCCGCCACTACGCGCGGCTGGGCCAGCATGATCAGATGCCCTCCGTCCGCGTGGGTCACCGTCGCGGTCATCGTCGTGGCGAAATGGGTCTGCAACTGGGCCGGAATGATCTGGTCTCCGTCGGCGACGACATAGTGCGTCGGCTTGACCGACCAGGCCGCCGTCGCCCCGATCGCCCCATCGTTGACGCCGAAGAAAGTCGGATGCTGCGTCGCCGCCAGCACCGCCTGCTGCCGCGCCGGAAGGCCCGCCGAGAACCAGCGCGCCATCGGCTCGGCCGGCCACGTCACCCAGCCCTGCGCATCCGCGTGCAGGCTGCTGAACCACTCCGGCTGCGGAAACGCCGACAGGATCGCATTGACCGACTGGTTCGGGCCCGGCGCGAACGCGGCGACATAGACCAGAGACCGGACCTTGTGGTGATTTCCCGCCTCGGAGATCACCACCCCGCCATAGGAGTGGCCGACCAGAACGACGTCGCCCGCCTGATCGTCGATGACGCGCCGGACGGTCGCCACATCGGCCTCGAGGCTCGACAGCGGGTTCTGCACCGCGACGACATTCAGGCCCGCGTCGATCCGGTGCCCGGCCACCTCGCTCCAACACGACCCGTCTGCCCAGGCGCCGTGGACGAGCACCACCGTCGGTCGATCCTGTGCCGCCGCCGAGCCGGTGCCAAGCCCGATTGCTGCGAACAACGGTAGGCCCCAACGAAGAAGAAAACGCGTCATGTTCACCCTCCAACTTCACCGGCAGAGTGGGCTCTAATCACCGCACTTTCATGACGGCTGCCAACCTCCGATCCTATCGAAGGAAATCCCGATTTCCACTTAACGTTTCCGAAAATGGTTCTCGGCTACGCTCTCCCGGTAGCAGGGAGTTTCGGCCCCAGTAATGCCGACGATCGAAGTCCTGACGGAGCGCGCCGAGCCGGTCGAACCCACGACCCCGGCCGGCCAGATCTTCACCCGGTTCCAGTCGGAGCCGGACACCCTCGTCGTACCCGTCGTCGAGGACGGCCGCCCGGTCGGCCTGGTGGAACGCAATGCCTTCCTGCTGAAGATCGCCGGCCCCTTCGGCCACGCGCTCTACGCCAATCGTCCGGTCTCGGTGGTCATGGATCCCGAGCCCGCCGTGGTCGACGCCGGCGTTCGCATCGACGCCTTCTGCGACATCCTCATCAAGTCCGGCCCGGGCGCCCTGATGCGCGGCTTCATCGTCACGCACGAGGGTCGCTATCGCGGCGTCGGCACCGCCGTCGGCCTGCTCGCCGCCGTCAACGACGAGCAACGCAGCCGCAATCAGGAACTCGCCGATCAGGCCCGCGCCCTGACCGACAGCCGGACCCAGGCCCTGGCCTCGGCCCGCGCCAAGAGCCAGTTCCTGGCCATCATGAGCCACGAGCTGCGCACCCCGATGAACGGCGTCCTCGCTGTCGCCGAGCTCCTGCGCCGCCAGCCTCTGAACGAGGCCGCCCACGCCCACGTGCAGACCATCGTCGACTCCTCCGAGACCTTGCTCCGCATCCTCCAGGACGCGCTGGACCTGTCGCGCGCCGAGGCCGGCGAGCTCGAGATGAACCCGCAGCCCACGCCGCTACGCGCCCTCATGGACGACATCGAACAGATGTGGGCCCCGCGTGCCTCCCAGGACAGCGTCCGCCTCATGGTCGGCTACGAAGGCGATACCGAGCTTGCTGCCCAGATCGACGCGGTCCGCCTGAAGCAGGTGTTCAACAACCTGATCGGCAATGCGCTCAAGTTCGCGCGCAACGGCGTGGTGGAAGCCAGCCTCAAGGCCTGGTCCGAGAATGGCCGCGTCCATCTGGAGGCCCGCGTCCGCGACGACGGGCCAGGCGTCGATCCCGACCGTGTGGACGCCATCTTCGAACCCTTCGTCCACGGCTCCGGCCCGGACGGGGCCGGCCTGGGACTATCCATCTGCCGTCAGATCGTCGAGCGGCTGGACGGCCGCATCTGGGCGGAGAACAACGCCGGCCGCGGCGCCACCTTCGCCTTCGACCTGACCGCGCCGCTGGCCGACCGTCCGGCCGAAACGGCGACCAACGTCTCCTCCCTGTCCGAGCTCGACCTTCAGGCCACCCCGCACATCCTCATCGTCGACGACAACGCCACCAACCGAGTGGTCGCTCAGGCGCTGTGCGAGATGTTCGGCTGTACCTCCGAAACCGCAGAAGACGGCCTTGAGGCGCTCGACGCCGTCCAGTCCCGCCCGTTCGACCTCGTCCTGATGGACATCAAGATGCCGCGCATGGACGGCGTCCAGGCCACCCAGGCGATCCGCGCCCTGCCCGGCGCGGTCGGCGCCATCCCGATCGTCGCGCTCACTGCCAACGCCGACCCGGACGACGCCAAGCACTATCTGTCGATCGGCATGGCCGCGGTGGTCGAAAAGCCGATCAAGCCCGAACGCCTGCGCATGGCCATGAACGCCGCCCTGTCGCCCGATACGGCCGAAGCCGCGCCAGCCCCGTCCAAGACGCGCCGCGCCGCCTGAACCCCTTCGCAGCCGCCGGGGCCACTGCTAAGCCTTGGCGCATGAAGCACCTCATCTCCCTCGCCGCCCTCGCCCTGCTCGGCGCCTGCGCCACCGCGCCCGCTCCCGTTTCGACCGACTCTCCGCCCCGCTATTCGACGCCCGAGGAGTACGTCGCCGGCCAGCAGGCCTACCTCGAATGGAACGGCGCGCGACGCGGCTGGGCCACCACGGCCTCGGGCCTGCAGTACCGCCGCGAGGGTCGTGCCAACCCCTCCGGCCGCCAGCCGACCGCGACCGACACGGTCCGGGTCCACTACGAGGGGACCTTCATCGACGGGCGCAAGTTCGACAGCTCCTACGACCGGGGCGAGCCGGCGGAGTTTCCGCTCAACCGCGTCATCCGCGGCTGGACCGAGGGCGTGGCCCTGATGCGCGAGGGCGAGACCTTCCACTTCGCCATCCCGGCCTCGCTCGGCTACGGCGACCGCTGGGTCGGCGGCAACGAACTGCCACCCAACTCGACATTGCTGTTCAAGGTCGAGCTGATCGAGGTGAAGTAGGACCTAGACCGCCCAGCTGGGATCGCGCTTGTCGAGAAAGGCGCGGACGCCCTCCTGGCCTTCGGGCGAGACGCGCGCGCGGGCGATCCGTTTGGCGGTCTCCTCCATCAGGCCGCGATCCATCTTCTGGCCCGCGACGTCATGGACGAGGCGCTTGGCCTCGCCCATGGCGCCCGGCGCATTGCGGGTCAGGCTGTCGGTCAGCATCGAAACGAACTCGTCCATCGACCCGTCGGGCAGGACCATGTCGATGATCCCGGCGTGGGCCGCATAGTCGGCGTCGAAGATGTTGGCGGTCAGGAACAACTGCCGCGCCCGACGCGGGCCGACGGCCTCGATGACGTAGGGGGCGATGGTCGCCGGAATCAGACCCAGCTTGACCTCCGAGAAGGCGAAGCGCGTCCCCTCGACCGCCACGGCCATGTCGCAGGCGCAGACGATGCCCGCGCCGCCGCCCATGGCCGCGCCCTCGACCAGGGCGACCGTCAGAGCCGGGATGTCGTGCAGGCTCTTGAGCATCTTGGCCAGACCCATGGCGTCGTCGCGATTGTCGCTCTCGGACCAGTCGACCGCGTCGCGCATCCAGCCCAGGTCGGCCCCCGCGCTGAACGTCCCGCCCGCCCCGCGCAGGAAGACGACCCGCACATGATCCGCCCCATGCAGGGTCTCGAACGCCTCGTGCAGGGCCGCAATGGTGGCGGCGTCGAAAGCGTTCTTCTTTTGCGGCCGATTGATGGTGACGAACACCACGCCGTCAGAGGTCGAATCGATCTGCACCAGGTCGTCGTTGGCGTCGGGGGCCGGATCGGGGACCAGGGGCTGGGCGATGGCGTTGATCTCGGCGGCCTCGCCGGGCGTGATGTCGAGGGCGTTCAGGTCGGGGTCGGTGGGGTCGCGTTGATCGGTCATGTCGCGCTTCTAACGTCGATCAACCGACAAGGCCGCATCTTTTCCACAACAGCGTTCGCAGAACATATTGCCAACCTGAACAAATGGGGTACACTAGGCAGCGCTCGGGGGACATCAATCGTTCAGGGTACGCCTAATGACGACAAACCACCCTACCGGCTCCACCGCTCATTTGGGCTACGCTCAGATCGCCGGGGGCTTCCATGCGACCCGTTACGCCTCGGCGCGCGGTCATCCCATGACCCACATGCTCACCATCAACTTCAACCGCTTAGATGTCAGCGAAGACCAGGTCTCATCGCTGTTTCGAGAGGTTCGCCTGCGCGTCGCCCGCGCATGGCGCTACGCCAGACTGAGAGACGAACTCCTCGGTACGTTCGACTACTTCCATGTCCAAGATAACCCGAACAGCAAGACGAACGTACACTGGGCTCTCCACATTCCACCAGGCAGGGGGCTCTGGTTCGAGAAGCTAGTGCTCGACCGACTCGCCAAACTCATCGGCTCCAACTTAGACAGCGACGCTGTGAAGATGACGACCGTCACCACGCCCGGCGGCATGGCGAAATACATGCTCAAGGGGGCAAATCCCATGTTCGCCAGCCACTTCCACATGTCAGATTGGGTAGCGAACCGAGGAACAGTCATCGGCCGCCGTTTCGGTACAAGCCGCAGCCTTGGCCGCACGGCACGCAAAGCGAACTGGGTCAGGAAGGCATCTACATCCTGAACACGCCGAACGTCGTGTCGGCTATCGGGGCATTGAGCGACGCGCTGATGGCGAGCCCCAGCACATCCCGCGTCTGGGCCGGGTCGATGACGCCGTCGTCCCACAGGCGGGCGGTGGCGTAGTAGGGGTTGCCCTCGTCCTCGTACTTCTGGCGGACCGGGGCCTTGAAGGCTTCGGCCTGTTCCGGCGTCCAGGTGTCGGCGTCGCGGTGGACGGTGGCCAGCACGGCGGCCGCCTGCTCTCCGCCCATGACGCTGATCCGGCTGTTGGGCCAGGTGAAGAGGAACCGGGGGCTGTAGGCCCGGCCGCACATGCCGTAGTTGCCGGCGCCGAAGCTGCCGCCGATCAGGACGGTGAACTTGGGCACATTGGCCGAGGCGACGGCGGTGACCAGCTTGGCCCCGTCCTTGGCGATGCCGCCGGCCTCGTACTTTCCGCCGACCATGAAGCCACTGATGTTCTGCAGGAAGACCAGCGGGATCTTCCGCTTGCAGGCCAGTTCGATGAAGTGGGCCCCCTTCAGCGCGCTCTCTGAGAACAGCACGCCATTGTTGGCCAGGATGGCGACCGGATAGCCCCAGATGCGGGCGAACCCGCACACCAGGCTGGAGCCGTAGAGCGGCTTGAACTCCTCGAAGTCGGAGCGGTCGACGACCCGGGCGATGACCTCGCGCACGTCGTAGGGGGCGCGGACGTCGTCGGGAATGATGCCGTACAGCTCCTCGGCCGGCAGCGCCGGTTCGCGCGGCTCGCGTACGTCGAGATCGACGGATTTGACGCTGTTCAGATGGCCGACGATGTCGCGGACGATCTCCAGGGCGTGCTCGTCGTTCTCGGCGACATAGTCGACGACGCCGGACTTGCGGCCGTGGGTCTCGGCCCCGCCCAGGTCCTCGGCCGAGATGACCTCGCCGATCGCGGCCTTCACCAGCGGCGGCCCGGCCAGGAAGATGGTGCCCTGATTGCGCACGATCACCGTCTCGTCCGACATGGCCGGGACATAGGCACCACCGGCGGTGCACGATCCCATGACGCAGGCGATCTGGGGGATGTTCCGCGCGCTCATCCGCGCCTGGTTGAAGAAGATGCGGCCGAAGTGGTCGCGGTCGGGGAAGACTTCGGCCTGGTGCGGCAGGTTCGCCCCGCCGGAGTCGACCAGATAGACGCAGGGCAGGTTGTTCTGCTCGGCGATCTCCTGGGCGCGCAGGTGCTTCTTGACCGTCATGGGGAAGTAGGCGCCGCCCTTCACCGTCGGGTCGTTGGCGACGATCATGACCTCGCGGCCCGAGACGCGGCCGATGCCGCAGATCATCCCGGCGCCGGGCGCCTCGTCGCCGTACATGCCGTTGGCGGCCAGTTGGCCGATCTCCAGGAAGGGCGAGCCGGGGTCCAGCAGGCGTTCGACCCGGTCGCGGGGCAGCAGCTTGCCACGGGCGACGTGGCGGTCGCGGCTGGCGTCGGAACCGCCGCGCGCCGCCCTGGCCACCTTGTCGCGCAGCTCAGCCACAAGGGCCGTGTTATGGGCGTGGAGCGCTTTGAACGAAGGGCTGTTCGGATCGACGGCGGAAGTCAGCTTCGGCATGGCGTGGGTTTAGGGCGGAATGGGATGGTCGGGAAGCCACCTGCTTCCCTTGCGGCGTGGCTGGGTTTGGTCATCCATCCCGAAGACCTGTTCGAGCGGGCCATCTTCCTGACTTACCGCGTGGCGATGACGCTGATGGGCGGCTAAGGATCTGGCGTGGTCCTCGCGCTCATTTTCGGTCTGCTCGGCCTGATCTTCGGCAGCTTCATCGCCGCCGTGACGATCCGCATGCCCCGGGATGAGGACATCGTCCTCGCCCCCTCCCGCTGCATGAGCTGCGGCCTGACGCTTAGGCCTTGGCATCTGATCCCGGTGTTCAGCTGGCTGATCCAGCGCGGCAAGTGCGCCAAATGCGGGGCGACCGTCTCTCCTCGCTACATCCTCATCGAGTGCGCAGCGGGCACCATCGGCGTCTGGGCCGCGCTCGCCGGCGACGGCGACCTGATCTGGACTGTCGCCACCGCTGTCCTGGGCTGGCAGCTCCTGCTGCTCGCCCTGATCGATGCCGAGAACTTCTGGCTGCCGGACGAGTTGACCCTGCCGCTGATCGCGTCGGGCCTCATCGCGTCTGCCGTCATCGGCTCCGGCTGGCCGGTCGATCAGATCATCGGAGCCGTCACGGGCTTTTCAGGCCTCTGGCTCGTGGCCCTCGCCTACCGAACGCTGCGGCGCCGCAATGGCATGGGTGCGGGCGATCCCATCCTGTTCGCAGGCGTGGGGGCCTGGGTCGGCTGGCAGGGCCTGCCCACGGCGTTGTTGTGGGCTTGCGCCGCCGGATTCAGCCTTGTCCTGACCTTCCTCATCACGCGCCGCAAGGTCAGCGCGACCGACCGGCTACCCTTCGGGACCCTTCTGGCGATCGGACTGTGGCTGACGTGGCTATGGGGGCCGATCAGCGGATGAGATTGGACTCGCGGGGCACCAGGCCCAGAGCGTCCAACTCCTAAGGTTTTTGGCAAACTACAACACGCAACGTCCTGTATTCAAAATCATCGTCCTGTGACCAGCTTGACCACGATGTGAGCGGTGGTTTCGATGATGGCCTCAGGCGGCGTTTCGCCTCGCCGCAGCAGGTCGAACCCGGCGGCGACCGACTCGACCAGATTGGCCACCTCATAGGACGCCAGCCGGGGATCCAGCCCGACCGCATGATATCCAGTCGCATGGGCCACGGCGATGCGCCGTTCGAACGCCAGATGGACCCGACGGAGACGTCGTACGCGCGATTCGACGAACCCCGCCTCGCCCTTGTCGGCCAGCATATGCTCGATCCGAAGCACCGGCCCGTGCTCGCGCCAGATGAGCAGCACGTCCATGATGTAGGCGCGTGCCGCGCCGAACGCAGCCTCCGCCGACCAGTCGCCCTCAAGATGTCGCGACAGAGGCTGGAACTCCGCTGCAACGCCCTCGCAGAGCGCCAGAACCGGCTCCTCGACTGTCTTGAAATAGGTATAGAAATTTGATGGCGAGACGCCTGCTTCCGCCGCCACGTCGGCGACCCGAATCTCGCCCAGATGCCGACGATCCAGCAGCCGCCGCGTCGCCTCCAGAATCGCCGAACGCGTCCGCCCGCCGCGAGCGCCTATGCGGTGACCCAGCTTGTTGATCGGGCGGTCGGGCATGGGAGCGGCCGCGATTGAGTGGTGCCGGCGGAGAGGATCGAACTCCCGACCTTCGGTTTACAAAACCGCTGCACTACCGCTGTGCTACGCCGGCTCGCGGTGGCCTTTAGCGGGGGAAACCAGCCGGATGCAAGCCGAGGCCGTTCAGGCCGCCTCGGCTAACGCCATCGACGCGGCCCGCTGTTCCGCCCAGGGGATCAGCGTCGACCGCGGCCAGACCACCAGCCAGGACCGCGGCAGGTATTCGCCGCTGTCGATCAGGGCCTTGCGGGTCGGCGAACTGGTCCCCGCCCGCTCGGTGTGGATTTCGCCCGGCCCCTGATGGATGATGAAGGCCCCGCCTTTCAGCGGATTGAGCCTGAGGTATGCCAGACGCGGGCTGATCGTCTCCAGCGGCGGATCGTAGAACCAGCTCGACCCGATCATCCCGGCCAGCTCCGGCCGCGTCTTGCAGATCGCGGCCGCCGTGGCCCAGGCGCGGTCCCAGCCGGCCTCGTTGAAGTCCTCCAGCTGGCGCGCCTCGGTGTGCACCTCCAGCCAGGGCCGCTTCCAGCCCTGGGCCCGGACGTACTGGATCAGCTGGCCCCAGCCGTAGCCGTCGCGACCGTTCTTGACGATCTGCCCCGGCCCCACTGGCGACGACAGGTCGATCGTCTGCGTCCGCGCCCCCGGCACGCTGAGCACCAGCGCCATCCGCACATCCTTGGCCCAGTGGTCGCGGTCATAGGCCGCGTCGGTTTCGGCCGCCGCCGTCAGGAACTCGGCCATCCTGTCGAGCCAGTACGGATAGAGCTCCATCACCTCGCCCGGCAGGGCCGCCTGCCTGGCCCGCCCCGGCAACTCCAGCGCCCAGGTGGCGACCAGGGCCCGGCGCATCGCGTCGGTGGCGTCCTCGCCGAGCGCCCGGTCGGCCGCGTGGCTGGGCAGGTCGAAGTTCCAGTGGGGCGCGGACGTCACGGCCGGGTCCACGGCCTCGACCGAGGCGATGTCGACGCGGGCCCGTTCGTCGGGCGTCAGGCGGGCGCGCACGGCGTTGAACGCCGCGACTTGGGTGTTCGTGAGCGTTTCCATTCGCGCAGATTGCCACACGCCGGTTGGCGAACCTTTAAGGGCTGGCGAGACGTCTCGCCGCCGCGCTAAACCGCCCGCGACCCTCTATGTGGAGCCTGACATGAGCATCGCCGCCCGCTTGACCGAACTCGGCATCACCCTGCCCCAGCCCGCCGCGGCCGTGGCCAATTATGTGCCGTTCGTGCGGACCGGCAACCTGCTCCACATCTCCGGCCAGATCTCGATGGACGCGTCCGGAGGCATCAAGGGCGTGGTCGGCAAGGACTTGAGCCCCGAACGCGCCGCCGAGGCCGCGCGTCTGTGCGGCATCAACCTGCTGGCCCAGATGAACGCCGCGCTGGACGGCGACCTGGATCGCGTGGTCCGCATCGTGAAGCTGGGCGGCTTCGTCCAGGCGGGCCCGGGCTTTCATGCCATTCCGGCGGTCATCAACGGCTGCTCGGACCTGATGGTCGAGGTCTTCGGCGACAAGGGCCGCCACGCCCGCTCAGCCGTCGGCGTCTACCAGCTGCCGCTGGGGGTCGCGGTGGAGATCGACGCCGTGGTGGAGGTCGCCTAGGCTGTCCCGCGACCCTTTAGGAAGGATGCCAGAACAGCCTCGGCCGCGATCTCGGAGGGATCGCGCCCTTCGCGTCCCATGAGGTCTAGCGCTGCAGTCTGTCGCGCCGCCTGATCGGCCCGCGCCGCCGGATCGTCCAGCAATCGTCCGACCTCGGCAGCGAAGGCTTCAGGCGTCGCGTCATTCTGGATCAGTTCGCGCGCGATCTCGGCGTCGGCCGCATGGTTGAATAGGGTCGCGTACTTGCCGGTGAAGAAGGGCTTCATGATCGCATAGCTGAGCGGCTGGAAGCGGTAGCCGATGACCATCGGAGCGCCGGCCAGGGCCAGTTCGATCGAGACGGTGCCCGACGTCGCCAGCGCCACGGTGGCCGCCTTCATGGCCGAATACTTGTCGGCCTCGCCGACCAGATGCGCCCGAAACGGCCAGGCGGCGACCCGGGCGGCGACGTCCTCGGCCACGGTGCCGGCGGCCACGACCGCCACCTCCAGCCCCGGCCGTTCGGCCTTCAGCCGCGCCACGGCCGCCTCATAGACGGGCGTCATCAGCCGGATTTCGCTCGGCCGGCTGCCGGGCAAAACGAGCAGCAGGGGCGCGTCCGCCGCGATGCCCCGCGCCCGCCGAAAACTCTCCGGATCGGCCCCGCTCATGTCGACATGCAGGGCCTGGGAGCCCACGACGGTCGTCGGCAGGCCCTCCTTCTCGAACCACGGTGCGTCGAAGGCGTAGAGCGCCAGCAGATGATCGACCGCCCCCGCCAGGGTTTTGGCCCGCCCCGGACGCGACGCCCAGACCTGCGGCCCGACGTATTTGATCAGCCTCACGTCCGGCAGCACCGCCCGGATCGCCTTGGCCACGCGGATGGTGAAGCCCCAGCTGTCGATCAGCACGACCGCGTCCGGCCGCTCACGCTGAGCCAGCGCCACCGTGTCGGCGACCCGCGCCTTGACCCGGCCATAGGCGCGCAGGCCTTCGATCCAGCCCAGGATCGACAGTTCGGCGATGTCGAACGGACTGTCGATACCTTCCGCCGCCATCTTCGGCCCGCCGACGCCGACCAGCGCCACATTAGGCCGCCGGGCGCGCAACGCCTTCGCCAGCCCGGCCCCGAGCGCATCGCCCGAGGCCTCCGCCGCGACCAGCATGACCTTCATCGGCTTTCGCCCCAGACGAACAGGCCCAACCGATCCGCCGCCGCGATGATCGCCGCCCGGTCGATCAGGATCAGCCGGTCCGCGACCCCGCCGACGCCCGCCAGCCCTGCGGCGGCCGCCATCTCGACCGTGCGCGCCCCCATTACCGGCATGTCGACCCTCAGATCCTGAATCGGCTTGGGCGCCTTGCCGAGCGCGCCCTTCAGCGAACCCGCTGCGCCCCGCAGGTCGGCCGGCAGCCCCGCGACACGGGCCAGCATGGCGTCGGTCCCCTCCTGCGCCTCCACCGCCAGCACCAGGCCGTCGCACACCACCGCCCCCTGGCCGATGTCGAGTTCCCCCGCCTTTTCCGCGACGTGCAGCGCCTTCCTCAGGTCGGCCAGCTGCGCCTCCGTCGGTGCTACCCGCCCCAGCGCCCCGGCAGGCAGGGTCTCGCCGCCCAGGATGTCGTCCGCCCCCTCGATGCCGTAGCCCTCAGCTTCGAACACCGACAGGATCTTCCGCAACAGGGCGTCGTCGCCCCTGGTCGCCGCCGCGATGATGCCCGGCAGCACCGTGGCACCCTTCAGATCGGGCTTCAGGCTCTTGAAGTCGGGCCGGTTCACCGTGCCCGCGAAGCAGACCGCGGCGCATCCGGCCTTCTTCAGCGCCGACAGCACCTTGCCGATCTCGGCCATGCCCGCCTCGACGCCCGGATAGCGGACCAGATGAGCGTCGGCGAACCCCGACAGCCTCACCACGAACACCGGCCGCCCCTCGGCCTCGCACCGCGCCGCGATGGCCAGCGGCAGGGCGCCGCCGCCCGCGATCAGGCCGAGCTTGCCCGCCGTCACGGCTAGGCCTCCGGCAGGCACAGGGGCCGCTTGGCGTCCTCGCGGATGAAGGCGACGATCTCCATGATCTCGGGCAGGTCGGCGTAGTCGGCCTCGACCCGCGTCAGCCGGTCGGCGAACACCCCGTCACCCTCAAACAGGTCGCGGAACGCCGCCAGCAGCCGCCGCACGGCGTCCTTGCCATAGCCCTTCCGCTTCAGACCGATCAGGTTCAGCCCGTGCAGCCGCGCATGGTTGCCCCAGGCCGAGCCATAGGGGATCACGTCCCGCGTCACCGCCGCCAGCCCGCCGACGATCGCGCCCTGCCCCACCCGGCCGTTCTGATGAACGGCGCAGAGTCCGCCCAGGAACACACGGTCGCCGATCCGCGCGTGCCCGCCCAGCGTCGCCTGATTGGCCATAACGACATGGTCACCCACCACGGCGTCATGCCCGACATGCGCCCCCGTCATGAACAGGCCGTTCGAACCCACCCGCGTCACGCCCGACCCCTGCGGCGTGCCCCGGTTGAAGGTCGCGTGCTCCCGGATCGAATTGTCCGAGCCGATCTCCAGCCGCACCGACTCGCCCTTGTAGCCGTTGTGCTGGGGGTCTCCGCCGATCACGGCGAAGGGATGGATCACCGTCCGCGCCCCAACGTTCGTGTCCTGCTGGATCACCACGTGGCTGACCAGATGCACGCCCTCGGCCAGGACCACCCCAGGCCCCACCGTGCACCAGGGTCCGATCACGACATCATCGGCCAGCACGGCCGAGCCGTCCACGATCGCCGTCGGGTGGATATGGCTCATGCGACCGGCTGCTCGACGGTCACGGCCATGGCCATGAACTCAGCCTCGGCGGCCAGCTTGCCGTCGATGAAGGTCTCGCCGCGGAACTTGTAGGCGTCGCCGCGGGCTCGGGTCACGACGACGTTCATCCTCAGCTGATCCCCCGGTCGCGCGGGTTTCCTGAACCGCACGCCGTCGATCGACATGAACATGATGACCTTGTCGGCCACGTTCACGTCGAGGCTCTTGGACATCAGCAGCGCGCCCGTCTGGGCCATGGCCTCGACGATCAGGACGCCCGGCATGACCGGATCGATCGGGAAATGGCCCGGAAAGAACGGCTCGTTGTGGCTGACGTTCTTGATGCCCGTCAGCGAGGTCGCAGGCACGAAGTCTTCGGCCTTGTCGACCAGCAGGAAGGGATAGCGGTGCGGCAGCCGCCGCATCACCTCGGCGTAATCGATCTTGCCGCCGTCGTCAGTCATCCGTCCGGGCTCCCTTGCGTCCCGCCTGTCTGGAGACCCAGACGGTCTCGCGCAAGAACTGGCGGATCGGTTTCGCCGGATAGCCGGACCAGGTTTCGCCCGCCGGAATGTCGGCCAGAACGCCCGCGCCCGCCGCGACGCGCGCGCCCTCGCCGATGGTGATGTGATCCCCGATCCCCGCCTTGCCGCCGAAGATCACCCCGTCACCGACCTTGCAGGACCCCGAGATTCCGACATGGCCCGCGATCAGGCAGTTCCGGCCGATGACGCAGTTGTGGGCGATCATGACCAGATTATCGATCTTGGTGTTCTCGCCGATGAACGTGTCGTCGAAGGCGCCGCGGTCGATGCAGGTGTTCGCCCCCACGGTCACGCCGTCCTGCAGGATGACGCGGCCTAGCTGGGGCACATCGACCGGCCCGGTCGCCCCACCGGCCGCGCCAAAGCCGGGCTCGCCGATGGTGGCCCCGGCATAGATTTTCACCCGGTCGCCGACCAGGGCGAAGCGCAGGCTGACGTTGGGACCGATGTCGCAGTCGCGCCCGATCTGAACACCGGGGCCGATGACCGTATTGGCGCCGATCCGCGTGCCCCGCCCGATCCGCGCACCGACGCCGACGATGACGCCGGGTTCGAACACGACGCTTTCGTCTTCGCTGGCCTCCTGCAGCGAGGAGGACGTCAACCGAACCGGCCGGTGCAGGGCCGCTGAGGCCGCCGCCCAGGCGGCCTGGGGCGTACGCGAGACGATGATCGAGGCGCGGCTGGGAGCCGCGTCGACCGCCCCAGCCGGAACGATCACGCATCCCGCCGCCGAGGCCCTGAGCGCCTCGGTAAACTTGCGGTCGCCGAGGAACCCGACGGCGTCCTCTGTCGCGGAGGCCAAGGGCGCGACACGGCGGATCGTCTGGCCACAATTGCGAACGACCTCGCCGCCCGTCAGGGCCGCAAGGTCGTCGACGCTGAGCGGGCTCAGCGTGTCGAAGAACCGGGGATCGGGCTGGACGCCCATCCGGCCTACTGCGCCGCTTGGACCGGAACCGCCAGGCGGTTGAAGCTGAGCGAGGGCAGCTGGGTATTCAGGCGCTCGATCGCGGCGTCGGTGATGTCCATCGCCGGGTTCATGATGAAGACGCTCGTGCGATCGATCAGGATACCGCAGCCGCGCTCTTGATAGAGGGCGAGCAGGATCGGATCGACCGCTTCCGTGATCAGGCGGATCTGCTCGGACCGAGTGTACCGCAGTTCGTTCTCACGGGTTTGCTCAAGCTGCCGAGCCTCCGAAATGCGAGCCTGCAGCGCTTGCACATCCGCCTCCGGCGCGGCATCGCCGAGGCCTCTTAGGCGCTGAATCTCGCTCTCGATCGTGGGGCCGTAGGGTTGCAGCTCGACCTGAACTTCCTGGGCCAGCTGCGCCATGCGGGCCTGAACCGACTGGCCGACCGTCGATTGGGAGAGCAGACGCTGATTGAAATAGACGCAGACGCCCGGGATGACGGGACCGGGGTTGGCCACCCCTTGGGTTTGAGCGACGGCAGTCGAGCCGATCAGAGAAACGAGGGCCGCAGCCCCGATGGCGAGAAGTTTCATACTTGGAACCTTGTGTGGTCCGGATTGGACCGCTCTTTAGAACTGGGTTGATGTCGAGAAACGGAAGGTCTCGGTGCGATCATAGTCCTCTTGGCTGAGGATCTTGCTGAAGTCGAAACGGATCGGCCCCATCGGCGAACGCCAGTGAACGCTGAGGCCCGCCGACGCTCGCAATGACAGGTCATCCGCGATGGCGACGTCACGCTGTCCATCCGAGCCGATTGTGAATCGATCGTCGAGTACGCCCAGGGTGCCGACGTCGGCGAACAGCGAAGTACGGATGCCATACTGCTCGGGCAGACCGTTGGGCAGCGTCAGCTCCGCGCTGGCCACGGCGTAGAAGTTGCCACCCAGCGCGTCATTGGTTGCCAGGTCGCGTGGCCCCATACCAGCGTTCTCGAAACCTCGAAACGAATTGCCGCCCTTGAAGAAGCGATCGTTGATCCGAACGGCGTCTCCCGCCCAACCACTGACGTAGCCAAGGGAACCGTTGACTGAGACGATCCAGGCCGGGGTGATGCCATAGTAGGCGGTCGCCTCCACCTCGGACTTGATATAGTTCACGTCACCACCGAGCCCGGCGAAGTCCTGTCGCAAGGAGCCCGTCCAGCCACGCGTGGGTCGGATCGGATCGTTGCGACGATCCACCAACAAGGTGTAGCCGACGGAGGAGTTCAGGCTCGCGCCGGCCTGTTCACACAGGGCGCGGGATCCGAAACCCCCGGCATTGCAGTAGCCGTCCGGAACGATGATCTCGTCGTCCTTGATGAAGTAGCGGGTCGAAAAACGGCTGTAGCCGTTCAGCGGATAGGTCAGGCGAAGACCCGCGCCGGTGGAGCGATAGTCGAACGACGACTCGTCCTGGAAGTCGTAGCGCGAGTGGAACAGGTCGAAGCCCGCGCCCACGTCACGACCCAGGAACCTCGGCTCGGTGAAGCGGAAGTCGATCTGCTGGCGCAGCGATCCCCACTCGACGCGTGCCACCAGGTTCTGGCCCCGGCCGCGGAAGTTCCGCTCCGAAATGCCCAGGTTGACCACGAAGCTGTCGACCGAGCTGAAGCCGGCACCGACCGACAGTTCGCCCGTAGGCTGCTCCTCGACCGTCACATTGACGATCGAGCGATCCGGGGCAGACCCCTGCGTTTCCTCGATCTCGACTTCGGCGAAGAAGCCCAGAGCCCGAAGATTGTTGCGCGACCGCTCGACCAGGGAGCGGTTGAAAGCGTCGCCTTCGGTCAGCATGAGCTCGCGCCGGATGACCGGATCGATGGTGCGCGTATTGCCCACGACGTTGATCCGATCGACGTAGACGCGCTGGCCTTCGGCAATGTTGAAGGTGACGTCGATGGTGTCAGTTTCAGGGTTCGGTCGATAGGTCGGATTGATGTCGACGAAGGCATAACCCGCCGAACCCGCCGCGAACGTCAGGGCATCGACCGAGCTCTCGATGCGGTCACTCTCGTAGAGGTCGCCCGAACGGATCGGCAGCAGGGCCTTGAGCAAATCAGTGTTGAGACGATCATTCTCGGTGACAACGTTGATCTCACCGAAGTTGTAGCGATCCCCTTCGTCGACCGTCAGGGTGATGGCGAAGGCGCTGTTGTCAGGGGCCAACTCGGCCACGGCCGAGACGATGCGGAAGTCGTAGTAGCCGCGGTTCGTATAGAAGCTGCGCAACTGCTCGCGGTCGTAATCCAGCCGGTTCGGGTCGTAGTTGTCGTTCCGCGTGAAAAGCCGCCACCACTGCGACTGCTTGGTCACCATGACCTCACGCAGCTCGCTGTCGGAAAACGCCTGATTGCCCAAGAAGGTGATCGACTGAACGCCTGTCTCCGGGCCCTCGTCGACCTCGAAGATCACATCGACCCGGTTCTGATCCAGTTGAACCAGCTTGGGTGTCACCGTCGCCGAAATCCGGCCCGACAGGCGGTACAGCTCGATGATCGAGCCGACATCTTCCTGCACGCGGGCGCGAGTGTAGATGCCACGCGGCGCGATGGTGACTTCCTCGCGCAGCTTGTCCTCGCTGATGGCGTCGTTGCCCTCGAACACCACCTGATTGATGATGGGGTTCTCGACGATCTCCACGATCAGATCGCCGTTGGCCTGCAGCCCGATCTGGACGTCGGCGAACAGCTGGGTGCGTGTCAGGGTGCGGATGGCGACGTCCAGCAGGACCGGGTCGATCGTATCGCCTGGCTGGATCGGCAGATAGGACAAGACCGTCGTCTGGTCGATGCGCTGATTGCCGCGCACGAGGATTCGGTTGACCACGCCCGTCTCGGGCTGTTCGGCCTGCTGGGCGACCTGGCCTGGTTGTGCTGCGGGTGCCGGAGCCGTCTGGGCCAGCACAGGCGACGCCGCGGCCAGGGCGACGACGCTCGCTGTGGCAGCGCAGATACGACGAAGCGATCGGGCCGCCGGGAGGGTCGCGTCGCGAGGGTCAGTCAGGATCATTCGGGAAACCATCGGGGGCTGGCGTCGGCTCAACTGGCGAGCCCGCCGAGGAATTGGAACAGGTTCAACTTCTGAAGGTCGTTCCAGGTCGCGAACAACATCAAAGCCGCCAGCAAAGCAAGACCGACCCGGTACCCTGTCTCCTGAACCGCGGCCGCGACTGGCTTCTTGGCCACAGCCTCATAGGCGTAGAAGACCAGGTGGCCGCCATCCAGAACCGGGATGGGCAACAGGTTTAGAAAGCCGATTCCGATCGAAAGTATGGCGGCGAAGCTGGTCAGCGTCAGAAGCAGGTTGATCGTCGTCGCAACCGGGTCCGGATTGGCTGCCACCGCCGCATTGGTCAGGGCGCCTGACGCCTTGGCGATGCCCAGCGGCCCGCTCAGTTGGTCGCCGCTCTCACGGCCCGTGAAGATGCGTCCCAGATAGGTCAGGGTGGTTCCCAGGATGTCGCCGGTCTCGCGGAAACCCTGCCCCACGGCCTCGATGGGATTGTAGCGGACCTGCCGCGCCTCTGCCCGCGTGGAGGCCAGCGCCAGCCCGATCCGGCCGACAGACACTCGCCCTGCGATGGGATCGTCCTGCACCACCCGCTCGGGCGTGGCGATCAGCTCGATCTCGCGGCCCTGTCGCTCGACGGTGAAGCGGACGGCGTCGCCGCTGGACAGGCTGACCTTACGGGTCACCTCGCCTGCGTCCTCGATAGGTCGGCCATCCAGCCCCGTGATCAGATCGCCCGGCAGGAAACCGGCCTCGGCCGCCGGCGATCCCGGCGTCACCTCGGCGACCCGCGCGGGACGCAGCTCGACGCCCACGATCGAGAACAGGACGGCGAAGATGGTGATCGCCAGTACGAAGTTGGCGAAAGGCCCGGCCGCCACGATCAGCATGCGCTGCCAGACCGGCTTGAAGTGGAAATAGTCGCGCTCGGCCCCTGCCCCTTCCGTTCGCTGAATGTCGGCCTTCAGCGCGTCCAGCCCCCGGCTGTCGGGCACGCTGGACGCATCCATGTCACCCGAGAACTTGACGTAGCCGCCCAGCGGCATCCAGCCGACGCGCCACTCAATCCCGTGCTTGTCGGTCCGACTGAAGATCGCCTTGCCGAAGCCGATGGCGAACCGATCGACCTTCACGCCGAAGGCTCGCGCCACCCAGAAATGGCCTAGCTCGTGGATGGTGACGATGACCGTCAGCACCAGAAGAAAGGGCACGACGTACATCAGGACCGAGGTCAGGGCGTCCAGCATGCGGTGTCCGCGTCTCCGTTACCGTTGGGCCGTCGCCTAGGCGGCGATGGCCAGAGCCTGGACGAAGCCCGCCGCGACGCGACGAGCCTCGGCGTCCAGCGCCAGAGCCCCCTCGCAGCCGTCGCCAGCCTGAGAAACCGCCCCCGTCGCCGTCATCCGATCCAAGGTCTCGGCGACGACCGTGGCAATATTGAGAAAGCCCAGACGACGGTCAAGAAACGCGAGCGCGGCGACCTCATTGGCCGCGTTGAACACGGTGGGCGCGCCGCGTCCCGCCTCCAACGCCTCGCGCGCCAGCCGCAGCGCCGGGAACCGGACGGGATCCGGCGCCTCGAACGTCAACCGACCCAGCGCCGCCAGGTCCAGCTTGGGCGCCGGCCACGCCATCCGGTCGGGCCAGGCGAGCGCGCAGGCGATCGGCGTCTTCATGTCCGGCGGCCCCATTTGCGCCAGCGTCGAGCCGTCGACGTATTCGACCAGGCTGTGGATGATCGATTCCGGGTGCACCACCACATCGATCTTCGTAGCCGGCATGCCGAAAAGATACGCCGCCTCGATCATCTCCAGGCCCTTGTTGGCCATGGTGGCGCTGTCCACGCTGATCTTGGCCCCCATGCTCCAGTTGGGATGGGCCACGGCCTGTTCCGGCGTCATCGACGCCATGGCCTCGCGCGAGGTCTGGCGGAACGGCCCGCCCGACGCCGTCAGCACCAGCTTGGCGACCTGCTCGGGCGCATCCGCCGGAAACACCTGGAAGATCGCCGAATGCTCGGAATCGACGGGGATCAGTCGCCCGCCCGCCGCCGTGACCCGCTCGATCAGGCTGGAGCCACAGCAGACCAGGCTCTCCTTGTTGGCCAGAGCCAGGGTTGCGCCGGTGGCCGCCGCCGCCCAGGCCGACTTCAGCCCGGCGGCCCCGACGATCGACGCCATGACCAGATCGGTCGGCCGCGTCGCCGCCTCGGTGATCGCCGCCTCGCCCGCCGAAGCCTCAACGCCGGTCCCCGCCAGCGCCGCCTTCAACTCCTCCAACCGCGTCTCGTCCGCCGTCACCGCCACGGCCGGACGCCACCGCCGGGCCTGCTCGGCCAGCCTGGCGATGTTCGCGCCGCCGGTCAGCGCCACGACCTCGAACCGACCGGTCCCCGCCGCCTCGGCATGTTCCATCAGGTCCAGCGTCGATGTGCCCACCGACCCCGTCGACCCCAGCACGGTGACGCGCCGCTCGATCATGGCCGTCCGTCCAGCATCATCGACCCCAGTCGCCCCGCCGCCATCACCACAGCGGCGAACATCAGCCCATCCACCCGGTCCAGCAACCCACCGTGCCCGGGGATCAGCCCGCCCGCGTCCTTGACCCCGAAGCGCCGCTTCAGAGCCGACTCCCACAGGTCACCCGCCATGGTCGCGAGCGCCCCGACCAAGCCCAGGCCCAGCCCCCAGATCGGATCGGGCAGACCCATCGGCAGAAAGCTCGCCACCAGCCACCCGGCCGCCGAGCCCGCGACCAGACCTCCGACGAAGCCCGACCACGTCTTATTGGGCGAGTAACGCGGCCACAGCTTCGGCCCGCCCAGCAAACTGCCGACCAGGAAGGCCATCACGTCGGCAGACCACGCCACCACGAAGACCATGATGGTCCAGCTCAGGCCAATTCCGGAATCCCCGTCCCTCAGCCAGATCAGCAGGACCGCCGGCCAGCCGAGGTAGAGCACCCCATAGGCCGCATCGACGCCCTCATAGCCCATCCGCCGCGCATAGATCGCCACCGCCGCCGCGCCGAACACCAGCACCACCAGCGCCGCCGACATGGCCCCCGTGTGCGCCGTCACCGTCGCCGCCACGATGGCCAGGGCCACGCCCGCCGCGATCGGCCCCCGCCGTCCCGGCGCGCTCATCGCCGCCCACTCGCGCGACAGCAGCACCACGGCCGCCAGGATGATCGCCAGGAACCACAGGCTGCCCGCCCAGATGGCCAGCACCGCCATCGGGGCCAGAACCAGGGCCGACGCCGCCCGGATGCCCAGGTTCTTCAGCGACACCATCAGCCGGCCGCGAGCACCGGACGCGCGGCGATGGCTCCGAACCGCCGGTCCCTCTGGCGAAACTGCCGCACCGCGTCGCCGAGCGCCTCGGGTCCGTAATCGGGCCACAGCACGTTCTGATAGACCAGCTCGGCATAGGCCGCTTCCCACAGGAGGAAGTTCGACAGCCGCTGCTCACCCGAGGTCCGCACGATTAGATCGACCGGCGGCCCGCCCGCCGTCGACAGCCCCGCGCCCAGAGACCCTTCGTCCAGCGGCCCCGTCGCCTGCCCGGCCAGCAACTGATCGACGTATTTCTGCGCCGCATCGACGATGTCGGCCCGGCCGCCGTAGTTGAACGCCACCTGCAACAGGAAGCGGCTGTTGTGCGCCGTTGTCCGCTCCGCCCTCTCCACGATGGCGGCGATGTCGGCCGGCAGGCCCGTCCGGCGGCCCAGCACCCGCACCTTCACGCCTTCGCGCTCCAGGCGGTTCAGATCGCTCGCCACATAGGACCGAACCAGCCCCATCAGGTCCGAGACTTCCTCGGCCGGCCTGCGCCAGTTCTCGGTCGAGAAGCCGAACACTGTCAGGCATTCGATGCCGAAGTCCGGCGCCGCCTGCACCGTCCGCTTCAGCGCCTGAACGCCTTCGCGATGACCCATGGCCCGAGGCAGACCCCGGCTTTCCGCCCAGCGCCCGTTTCCGTCCATGATCAGGGCGACATGGCGCGGCCCCGCGTCGGGGTCCGCCAGGGCGCCGGGATGGGCCGTCATCCGCTCCAGTCCTCTCGCGATCCTGAGCCCCCGCTCAGACCTGCATGATCTCAGCTTCCTTGGTCTTCAAGGCTTCGTCGATACGCTTGATGGCCGCATCGGTGTCCTTCTGGACCTCGGTTTCCATCTTCTTCTGTTCGTCCTGGCTGATCTCGCCCGCCTTCTCGGCCTTCTTCAGGTCGTCGTTGGCGTCACGGCGCACGTTGCGAACGGCGATCTTCTGCTGCTCGGAATACTTGCCGGCCAGCTTGACCAGGTCCTTGCGGCGCTCCTCCGTGAGCGGCGGGACCGGGATGCGCAGCATCGTCCCGTCCACGATCGGGTTCAGGCCCAGGTTGGCGTTGCGGATGGCCTTCTCGACCGCGCCCACCATGCCCTTGTCCCAGACGCTGACCGAGATCATGCGCGGCTCGGGCACGCTGATCGCCGCCACCGCCGTCAGCGGCGAGGTCGAGCCGTAGGCC
>NZ_LJHU01000073.1 GCF_001295975.1 Brevundimonas sp. AAP58
GGCGGCCGAGCCGTTGCCGGCCTCGATCAGGGCGATGACGTCGGCGGCCGCCACGCGGCCGGCCACGACATGATAGGTCAGGACCTTGGTCAGCATCGCGCGGTTGGCGGGCTGAAGCAGGGTGTCGACCGTGCCGGCGGGCAGGGCGGCGAAGGCGTCGTTGACCGGGGCGAAGACCGTGAACGGACCCGGGCCCGACAGCGTCTCGACCAGGCCGGCGGCCTGGACGGCGGCGACCAGGGTCGTGTGCGCGGGCGAGCCGACGGCGACGTCGACGACCGTCTGTTGCGACTGCATCTGGCTGTGGCCGCCACCGTGGTGGTCGGCGATAGCGGCGGGGGCGGCGGCGAGCAGGGCGGCGGCCGACACGGCGCCGGCAAGGCGTGTGAACGTCATGGGTGTTTCCTGAGCTTGCGATCGCCATGCTGCGATCGGGGCCAAGAACGGTGTTGGCACCCGAATGGATGCCCCGCAGCTTGCCGCGCGGCGAGCCGCCGCACGTGTCGCACCCCGGGCAAATGGGGGTCAGAAGGCGACCAGAATCGCCGCCACGAGGGCGTCTTCATACTGTTCGCCCTGGTCCCCGATGTCGGTGCCATGCCAGGCCAGCTCTAGCTCGGTGACCTCGGTCAGGGCGTAGGCCACGCCGGCGCTCCACCCGGTATAGTCCGGCCCATTGTCCTGTTCGCGTCGCCCGACCATCACCGCGCCTTGCAGCCGGTCGACGATGGGCCAGCGCACGCGGGTCTCGACCCAGGTCCAGGCTTCGGTCGAGCCGAGGCCGTCCGGCGAATGCTCGACGCGCAGGCGGGTGTCCACAGCGCCGAAGTCACGCATGACGTCGAACTGAAGCTCGACCGCGGCGTCGTCCTGGCCGGGGTCGGCGTTCACCCGCCACTTGTGCGAGACGGATACATCGAAGTCGAAACCGCCACCCGAGCCCTGCCAGCCGGCTTCGACCTCGGTCTCGACGCGCGATCCGGCTGAGTCGATCGTCTCGAACTCGGCGTCGGCATAGAAGCCGTTGGCAGCGTTGTACTGGACCTCGCCGAAGACATAGGGGTCGCCGCTGCTCTTGGATGCGCCCTTGGAGCGGTTGTCGGTTGCCCCGCCCAGCTCGAAGGTCCAGGGCGAAGCCCGGTTCGGGTCGAATCGCGCGTTGTCCCGGTCCTGCGCCAGGGCGAGGCCGGGCAGGGCGATCAGGGCGAACAGGACAAGGCGCAGCGCACGAGACATCCGCCGCTGTCTAGGCGACGCCGACCTTTCTGGCGAATTCTTCCGTCGCCTGAGCGTATTCGGAGCGGAGTCGCGCGACCAGTTCTCCGGCCGGAACCACGTCGTGAACCGCGCCCGCGCCTTGCCCCGCCGACCAGACCGTCTTCCACGCCTTGGCCTCGTCGCCCATGTCGAGCTTGTGGTCAGGCAGGACCTTGGGATCGATGCCGTTGGCCTGCAGCGACTTGGTCATGAAGTTGGCCGGAATGCCCGAGACGGCGGCGGTGTGGACGATATCGGTCGCGCCGGACTCGATGATCATGTCCTTGTAGGCGGCGGGAGCCATGGCCTCGGTCGTGTTGATGAAGCGCGTGCCCATATAGGCGAAGTCGGCCCCCATCATCAGGGCTCCCGCCACGTCCTGGCCGGTCGACAGACAGCCCGACAGGATGATCGTGCCCTTGAAGAAGCTGCGCACCTCATTGATCAGGGCGAAGGGGTTGATGATGCCCGCGTGCCCACCTGCGCCGTTGGCCACCAGGATCAGGCCGTCGACCCCGCTCTCGGCCGCCTTCCGGGCGTGGCGCACATTGGCGATGTCGTGGAACACCACGCCGCCATAGCCGTGAACCGCGTCGACCACGTCGCGCACGGCGCCCAGCGAGGTGATGATCAGCGGCACCTTCTCCTCGACCGAGACCATCATGTCGGCCATCAGGCGCGGGTTGGTCGGATGGACGATGTGGTTGACGCCGAAGGCCGCCGCGTCGGGCTTCAGGCGGGATTTGATCTCGTGCAGCCACTCCCGATAGCCCTCGGTGGTGCGCTGGTTCAGCGACGGGAAGGTGCCGATCACCCCGGCGTTGCAGGCCTCGACCACCAGATCGGGCCCGGACACCAGGAACATGGGCGCTGCGATCACGGGCAGCTTGAGACCCTTGGTCAGGGAGGCGGGAATGGCCATGGCGTTCGCTCCGTTTCGTTTGGCTACGCTTAACCGGCTGCCCGTAGGGAAGGCAAATCCTGCGTTCACGGGTTGTCAGGGCTTTGGGCCAAACGGCGGCCGTCGGATGCACGCCCTGTTAATACTCTCGGTGTTCTATGTATGTTCGCGTTCGCCAAGTCTAGGCGGCTGTCTGACCTTGATCGTGGTTAAAGATCGTCAACTTATCCCATTGAGACCCATTTGATCCCATGCTATCCCAATCACCTGATTTGGGGTTGCGGCGTCGGCGTTTGTGACGCGGGGATGAGTTCAGGGGCGGGCCAACAGGTCCGGGTGGGCAGGGCGTGTTTCTCTCGACCTATGAGAAGCAGCTGGACGGTAAGCGCCGTCTCCTGATCCCGCAGGAGTTCCGCACATCCGAGAACGGTGCCGAGCATGGCGTGTTCTGTTTCTTCTCGGTCGAGTCCGACTGCCTGGAGGCCGGCGGCGACAAGCTGATGGCCGAGTACGTCGCCCTGATCGAAAGCCTGCCGTTCGGCGACGACTGGCGCACGGCGCTGGAGGAAACCGTCTATGCGGGCCAGAAGCCGCTGGCCTATGACAGCGGCGGCCGCATCACCCTGCCCGAGGGCCTGATCGAGGACGCGGGCCTGTCGGAAGACCTGGTCATCGTCGGCATGGGGCCCCGGTTTCAGATCTGGGACCGCGCCCGCTGGATGGCCCGCAAGGAAGAGCGCCGCCAGCTGGCCCGCAAGGCCATGCGCGAGCGCGGCGAGTTCGCCCGCCGCCGTCTGCCGGGGAACGACCAGTGAGCGGGCCACATGCTCCGGTCCTGCTCGCCGAGGTCATCGAGGCGCTCTCGCCAGGGCCGGGCGACGTCGTGATCGACGCCACCTTCGGGGCTGGCGGCTACACGCGCGCCATTCTGGCCACCGGAGCCGAGGTCATCGCCTTGGACCGCGACCCGACGGTCCAGGCCCACGCCGACGCGGTGGCCAACGATTTTCCGGGCCAGTTCCAGCTCGTCCGCACGGCCTTCTCAGGTCTGTCGGAAGCCTTCGCCGACAGCGGCAAGGCTCGGCTGGACGGCGCCGTGTTCGACATCGGCGTGTCGTCGATGCAGCTGGACCAGGCCGAGCGCGGCTTCTCCTTCATGCGCGATGGGCCGCTCGACATGCGCATGTCCGGCGAGGGCGAGAGCGCGGCCGACATCGTCAACACCTGGGACCACGGGCCTCTGGCCCATATCCTCAAGCTCTACGGCGAGGAGCGTCAGTCGGGCCGGATCGCCACCGCCATCCTGCGCCGCCGCGCCAGCGAGCCCTTCACCCGCACGCTGGATCTGGCCGAGGTGGTCGAGAAGGCGCTGGGCGGCCGCCGTGGGGCTCCGACCCATCCGGCCACTCGCACCTTCCAGGCCCTGCGCATCGCCGTGAACGATGAACTGGGCGAGCTGACCGCCGGGCTGGAGGCCGCCGAGGCCACCCTGTCGCCGGGCGGCCGTCTGGCGGTCGTGACTTTCCACTCGCTGGAAGACCGGATCGTCAAGGCCTTCCTGACCGAGCGCAGCGGCAACAGCCCCGGCGGTTCGCGCCACGCCCCGGTCGCCGTCGAGACCAGGAAGCCCAGCTTCACCCTCCAGTTCAAGGGCGCGCGCGAGGCCGGAGAGGCCGAGCTCGCGGCCAACCCCCGCGCCCGCTCGGCCCGTCTGCGCGCGGCCGTGCGCACCGAGGCCCCGGCCTGGAGGGCGGCGGCATGACCCGCAATCCGGTCCAGGCCCTGTTCGACTGGAAGGTCCGCGGCGTCCGCTGGATCGAGATCATCCTTGCGGTGGTGGTCGTCGCCCTGGTGCTGGGCGTCTACGTCGCCAAGGCTGCCGCGGCGCGCGAGAGCGCCCAGATCGCCCAGCTGGAGCGCGAGATCGCCGAGACGACCCAGCGCGTGCGTCTGCTCCGCGCCGAGGCCGCCCGGCTGGAGCAGCCCGGCCGTCTGGAGACGCTGTCACGCACCGCGGGCCTCGCCCCCGTCGAGATGGAGCGTCAGGCGGACGCGAGCGCTCTGGACCGTCTGGTGCCGCTTCGTGCGCCTGCCCCGATCGCGCCTGTCGTCGCCGACGCTGAAGCTCCTGGCAACGCAACCCCGGCCGCGTCGACGCAGCCTGAGACCGCCGCCGCTGCCGCAGAGGAGCCGGTGCGATGACGGTTCAGGATCACCGCGCCTTCCGGCCCGCGCCCGGGGCCCGTCCCGTCAGCTCGGCGGTCTCGCCCTGGCTGCGCTGGCTGTCGGAAGCCATCTGGTTCGTCGAACACGCCTTCGAGCGCGCCCGCGCCGACGCCAAACCGGAAGAGGACACCCGCGTCCGCATCGTGGTGATCCAGGCGGTGTTCATCGCCGTCTTCGTGCTGCTGGCGGCCGGCGCGACCCGCGCGGCCCTGTTCGCGCCCCAGGGCGGTGCCGGCTCCATCTCGCGGCCCGGTGCCCTGCAACGCGCAGACCTGACCGACCGCAACGGCGCGCTCTTGGCCACCAACATCACCCACTACGGCCTCTATATCGACCCGACGGAGGTCTGGGACCGCGAGGCCGCCTTCCGCCAGATCCGTCAGGCCCTGCCGGGCGTGTCTGCCCGCCGCCTTCGTCGCGTTCTCGACGGCGACCGTCGCCTGATCGTCCAGCCCGGCCTGACCCCGGCCGAGCGTCAGGCCGTCCATGCGCTTGCGCTGGGCGGCGTCTCCTTCGAGCCCGAAGACCGCCGCGTCTATCCGCTCGGGACCTCCGCCGTCCATGTCATCGGCGCGGCCGATACGGGCGGGCAGGGCATCTCCGGCGCTGAACTGGCCTTCGACGACGCCATCCGCCAGGCGGGAGCCCAGGGCCAGGACTTCGCCCTGTCCATCGACCTGCGCGTCCAGGGCGTGCTGGAGAACGAGCTCGGCCTCGCCGCCACCGAAGCCGGGGCCAAGGGCGCCGTGGGCGTCGTCGCCGACGCCACGACCGGCGAGGTGCTCGCCATGGCGTCGTGGCCGACCTTCGATCCGAACGATCGGGGCGACGCGCCGGAGGGGGCCACCCTGAACCGCGTCACCTCCGCCCACTACGAGATGGGCTCGGTGTTCAAGACCTTCACGGTCGCCGCCGCGCTCGACACCGGCCGGGCCGATCTGGACACCATGATCGATGCGTCCGAGGCCTTCTACATCGGCAACCGGCGGATCGCGGACTTCCACGCGACCAACAAGATTCTGTCGCTGGAGGAGGTGTTCATCCACTCCTCCAACATCGGCACCTCGCGCTTGGCGGTCGAGATGGGGGCAGACACCATGCGCGACTACTTCCAGCGCCTCGGCCTGCTCGACGCCGCACCCATCGAGCTGAAGGAAAGCGCTCGTCCCCGCCGTCCGGGCCAGTGGGACGACTCGACCCGCGCCTCCCTGTCGTTCGGCTACGGCATCATGATCACGCCGCTGCAGATGACGGCGGCGACGGCGGCGCTGGTCAACGGCGGCGTCTATCGGCCGCTCACTTTGCGTCGCGGCGGCACGGGTGACGAGGGCCGCCGCGTGGTCAGCCCCGAGACCTCGGCCGCCATCCGCGAGCTCATGCGCGCCAACGTCCTGCGCGGTTCTGGCCGTTCGGCCAACGCAGAGGGCCTGCGGGTCGGCGGCAAGACCGGCTCCGCGAACAAGCTGGTGAACGGCCGCTACGATCCCGCGCACGGGTTGGGATCCTTCGCCTCGGTCTTCCCGGCGGACGGTCCGGACAACGCCCGCCGCTATGTCGTCTTCGTTCTGGTCGATGAGCCGAGCCAGGGCTCGCGCCTGGGCGGGGCCGTCGCCGCGCCGGTCGTGGGCCGCGTCATCGACCGCATCGCCGGCTTTCTGGGCGTCCAGCGCCGCATCGATCCGCCTGCGCCGGTGGAGACTGCCCGATGAGCGCGGTCCGCCTGTCCGATCTGCTGATGCGCGACGTCGCCTCCGATCCGATGATCACGGGCGTGACGGCCGACAGCAGGAAGGTCGCGTCGGGCCACCTGTTCGTGGCCCTGCCCGGCACGGCCGCCGATGGCCGCGCCTTCATCCCCCAGGCCCTGGCGCAAGGCGCCGCCGCTGTGCTGGCGCCTCAGGACACGCCGGACGGGGTCGCCCCGCTGCTGGTCCGGTCGGGCGATGTGCGCCGCGCTTATGCGCTCGCCGCGCGGGGCTTCTACGGGGCCCAGCCGGCGACCTGCGTGGCCGTCACCGGCACCAACGGCAAGACCTCGGTCGCCGCCTTCTGCCGTCAAATCTGGGCGGCGCTGGGTAGGAAGTCCGCCAGCATGGGCACGCTCGGCGTCGTCGCCCAATCCGGCAAGACGACCGAAGTCTTGACCCCGCCCGGCCTGACCAGCCCCGACGCCGCCGACGCCGCCCGCCTGCTGGCCACACTCGCCGAAGGCGGCGTGACCCACCTGGCGCTGGAGGCCTCGTCGCACGGCATCGACCAGCGGCGTTTGGACGGGGTGACGCTGAAGGCGGCCGCCTTCACCAACCTGACCCAGGACCACCTCGACTACCACGGCACCATGGAGGCCTATCGCGAGGCCAAGCTGCGGCTGTTCGAGACGCTCCTGCCGCGCGGCCGCACCGCCGTGCTGAACGCCGATTCCGACGCCTATTCCGAGTTCGCCGCCGCCTCGATCATGTCGGGCCTCGGCGTCATGGGCGTGGGCGAGCGGGGCCGCGACCTCAGCCTGATCGAGCGCCGCGCCGTGCCCGAGGGCCAGCGCCTGATCCTCGACGTCCATGGCCAGCGCCACGAGGTTCTGTTGCCGCTCGCCGGGGCGTTTCAGGCGTCGAACGCCCTGGTCGCGGCGGGCCTGTGCATCGCCGCTGGCGAGGACGCGGGCCGGGTGCTTGTGGCGCTCGAACACGTCACCGGCGCGGCCGGGCGACTCCAGCGCATCGCGGGCGGCTCCAGCCGGGGCGAGGCATACGTCGACTACGCCCATACGCCCGACGGGCTGGAGACGGTGCTGAAGGCCCTGCGCCCCCACGCGACCGGCCGCCTGATCGTCGTCTTCGGCGCGGGCGGCGACCGCGACAAGGGCAAGCGGCCGATCATGGGCGAGATCGCCGGGCGTCTGGCCGACATCGCCATCGTCACCGACGACAATCCCCGCTCCGAGGACCCCGAGGCGATCCGCGCCCAGGTCCGCACCGGCTGCCCTTTCGCGCTCGAAATCGGCGACCGCCGCGCCGCCATCCGCGAGGCCATCGGCATGATGAAGGACGGAGATGTGGTCGTCGTCGCCGGAAAAGGGCATGAACAGGGCCAGATCGTCGCGGGCGTGACCCACCCCTTCGACGACGCCACCGAAGTCGCCGAGGCCCTGAGACTGCATGCCTGAATCGCTACCGCCGCTGTGGACGGCGCAGGAGATCGCCCTCGCCACTGGCGGCCGGATCGAAGGCGGCGTGTTCGATGCCTCGGGGCTCACCTACAACAGCCGGGAGATCGGCCCCGGTGACCTGTTCCTGGCGCTCAAGGGCGCTCGCGACGGCCATGACTTCGCCGGCGCTGCCTTTGAGGCGGGCGCGGCCGGGGCCCTGGTCGAACGCCCTGTCGACGGCGGCCCCTGCATCGTCGTGCCGGATACGCAGAAGGCGCTGGAGGCCCTGGGCGCCGCCGCCCGCGATCGGGCTCCGCAGATCCGGCGGGGCGCCGTCACCGGCAGCGTCGGCAAGACCAGCGTGACCCAGGCCATCAAGGCGGGGCTGGACCTCGCTGGGCCGGCCCACGCCTCGATCAAGAGCTACAACAACCACATCGGCGTGCCCCTGACGCTCGCCCGCATGCCGGCCTCGGTCGAGCGCGCCGTGTTCGAGATCGGCATGAATGCGCCGGGCGAGATCGCGCCCCTGTCCCGCCAGGTCCAGCCCCACGCCGCCTGCGTCACCACCGTCGGCCCGGTACACATCGAAGCCTTCGCCGACGGCGAGGCCGGGGTCGCACGCGAGAAGGCCTCGATCTTCCAGGGCCTCGGCCCCGGCGGCCTGGCCGTCGTCAACGGCGACAATCCGTGGTTCGAGACCCTGCATCAGGCCGCGCTGCACGTCGGCGCGCGGGTGGCGACCTTCGGGTCGGAGACCTTCCACGACGCTCGCCTGATCGACTTCGCGCCCTTCGACGGCGGCGCGCGGGTGACAGCCGAGGTCTGGGGCCGGACCCATGTCTTCACGCTCAGGCAGTCGGGCTTCCACTGGGGCCTGAACAGCCTGGCGGTGATCCTGATGCTGGACGCGCTGGATGTCCCGATCGAGACGGCGCTGGCCGCGCTTGGCGAGTTCGAGCCGCTAAAGGGCCGGGGCGAGACCCTCACGGTCCATATCCCTGGCGGCGCCTTCACCCTGATCGACGAGAGCTACAACGCCAACCCGCTGTCGATGAAGGCCGGGTTCCTCAGCCTGGGCGCCAAGCCGATCCAGCGCGGCGGCCGTCGGGTGGTGGTCCTGACCGACATGCTGGAGCTGGGGGACCAGTCCCGCGCGCTCCATGCCGGCCTGTCCGAACCGATCCAGGCCGCCGCTATCGACGTGGTCCATGCCGCGGGCCCGGAGATGCGCCATCTCTTCGACGCGGTCGCGCCTGAGCGGCGGGGGGGCTGGGCCCCCACGGCCGCCGATCTGGCC
>NZ_LJHU01000074.1 GCF_001295975.1 Brevundimonas sp. AAP58
TTTGGCCAATGACGAGGCGGCCGTCGCCGCCGCCGTGTTGCGCGCCTCGACCGTCCTGACCGACGACGACCTGCTTGGTGTCGTCCGCACCAAGGGCCAGGATCATCTGAAGGCCGTCTCCGAACGCGCCACGGTGTCCGAGGCCGTGTCCGACGTCATCGTCGAACGCGGCGACGACGACACCCTGGGCAGCCTGCTCCGGAACGACGGAGCCCGCCTCTCGCGTGCCGCCAGCGAGACGGCGGTCGAACGCGCAAAGGCCAATCCCGCGCTGCACGAAGCCACGGTCCAGCGACAGAGCCTGCCCCCGGATCTGCTGAACGACATGTATTTCGTCGTCGAGGCCCGCCTGCGCCAGCGCATCCTGGACCAGAACGCCTCGATGGATCCGGCGCTGCTGGAAAGCGCGCTCGCCGCCGGCCGGACCCGCGTCGCCACCGATGACGGGGCCCTGCCGCCCGACTACGTCGAATGCTACGCCTACGTTGAGGAGCTGAAGGCCGCGAACCAGCTGACCCCGACGATGCTGGCGCGGTTCCTGCGTTCAGGCAGCCGCACGTCCTTCCTGATCGCGCTGGCCCAGCTGGCGGACATCGACTTCCACACCGCCCAGTCGATCGTCGAGAAGAAGGAGCTGGATGCACTCGCCGTCGTCTGCAAGGCGGCGGACCTGGACCGCGCCCTGTTCCTGACCTTCGCCGTGGTGATCCTCAACGCCGAGGAGAACGCCATGGGCAAGGCCCACAGCTACGCCAAGATGTATGCCGAGCTGCAGCGGGACGCGGCGCTGCGCACCCTGCGGTTCTGGCGCCTGAGGCGCGGGGCCGAGGCGGCCTGACCTCATCCTCCCCCGGAGCAAGGCGAACGGGGGCTTGCGGTCGGCTCGTATACGAGCCGATCCTCAAGGACCGCGAAGCGGTGGAGGGGGCGGCTCCAGACACGGTGCGCGCGTCCGCCCCCTCCACCAGCCTTCGGCTGGTCCCCCTCCCCCGCGATGCGTGGGAGGATTTCGTGAAACCTACTTCTTCGCGACGCGACCGGCGCGGGCGGGTTTGCGGCCGCCCTGGCCGAGCCCCATCTGCTTGGCCAGCTCCGAGCGGGCCTTGGCATAGTTCGGGGCGACCATCGGATAGTCTTTCGGCAGACCCCACTTGGCGCGGTATTCCTCGGGGCTCATGTCGTACTTGGTGCGCAGATGGCGCTTCAACGACTTGAACTTGCGGCCATCTTCCAGACAGATCAGGTAATCAGGGCTGATCGACTTGCGGATCGGCACGGCCGGCTCCTTGGGCTCCGGTGCCGCCTCGACAACGCCGGTCGAAACCGTGCTGAGCGCCGCGTGGATGTTGGAGATCAGGCTCGGCAGTTCAGCAGCGGCGACGGTGTTGTTGCCGACATAGGCCGACACGATGTCCGCCGTCATTTCCAGCAGCTCGGAGCGGTCTTCAGGTCTTGAGGCGTCCACGGGTGTTTCCTTATCTTTGACTGTTCGCGCTTCGGCGATCGAGACTCGCGCTGATAATGATGTTCGCGCTTCAAGGCAAATGCTTTGAGACAACAGCTCAGCGGGCCGCGCTTTACGATCCCGTTCCGCGTTTACTGTGTTGACGAGCGTGCGCGATCAGCGGCCGAAGTCTTCCGCCAGGGCCATCATCGCGGCCCGTTCAGGCGCAGAGTATTGATCCAGCGCCTCTTCATCCCCCTCACGGATCGCCTTCATCAACGCCGGTGACATGGCCGAGGACAGGGACCAGTTCCAGTATCGGAGCACGGTCTGGGCCCGGTCTACGGCCAGCATCTCGTAGATCATCTGGACGCGCGTCCAGTCGGGATGCGGTTGTCCGGTCGAATCGACCAGAGGGCGCCGCACGGACCGCCAGAGGTTTTCAAGATCGACGCGCGACATGCCCGTAGCCTTGCTCAGAATGGCCAGGGGCTCACCGCCGAGATCGCCCATGATCTTGGCGCCGGTCAGGGGCTTGATGCCCGCCAGATAGGCCATCTCCGCCGCCAACCCGGGGCTGAGGCCCTCCTTGGCCGCCACGGCGACGGCATGCTCGAGACTGTCGTAGGGGCTCTTCTCGATGGCCGCGCGATTCCTTTGCCGGCGCTCGATGAACTGCAGGGCCTTGCGGGCCACGGGGTCCTGCCAGTTTTCCTCGGCGGCCATGGCGAAGACGTCCTCGGATACCTCCTGCAGGACTTCCCGCGACACGGCGAAGCGCTGCAGGATGGTCCTGCGATCCTCTGGTCCGCACCACCAGAACATGACGTAGGCACCCGAGGGCCGGAGCTCGGGTCGCCGCAACAGGTGTTCGCACAGCTCTGGCGCGGTGCGGCTCAGGCTGACGATGGCCTCGATGCCGGACTGCGACAGCTTCGCCGTCGTGTTCCTGAGCAGGGACTGGATCACGGCCGGTTCGTCGAACGCGATCAGGCTCTCGGTCACGACCTCGGACAGTCCGCGACGACTGGCCATCAGGAAGCGATGCTCCGGTCCGGTATCGGCGGCGCAGGCGCACAGGTCGGCGTCGTTGAGCGCCGCGCACCCTTCGATCAGCGGGCCTGCGATCTCGGTATCGTCGCGCAGAAGCATGCGCGTCAGGCTGTTGGGCAGTTCGGCCAGCGGCGTCAGCCGGACCGCCACGCGCTTTCTCTCCTGCGGCGAGGCCAGGCGCAGCATCTCGACCAGAAGATCGCCGGTCACCGCGCGCTCGAACGCGTTCACCCGGCTGGCCGGCAGGGACACGACATCGGCCAGTCGCTTCAGCAGCGCATGGCGCGCGCGAAACTGGGCTTTCGCAGCCTCTGGGGGCGGGACGGACGCCGGTTCGGACATGTCGGACCAGAGGGTACGGCCGACCGGGTTAACCGCGCGTGACGCTCAGTTGAAAGCCCCCCATGCGGCGGCGCTGTCATCAGTCAGGGCGAACTCGGCCTCGACGGGTCCCGCCACGCGAAAGGTCAGGGTCAGACGAACCTTGCCGTCGCTCGCCGCTGTCGGGTCATAGCCGATCAACATGAAGTGCAGCGGACTGCCGGGTCGCACATCCAGCTCGCCCCGGGCAGGCACGGTCCAGACGGCGTCAGACACCATGCTGGGCCGTTCGCCGGACCGGTCGATGCGGTGCAGTTCGACCCTCTGGGCGCAGGCGCAGGACACGGCGATCAGTTCGTCATCGACCGGGTCGCCGTTGCGGATGCGGACATAGGCGGCGACGTCCTGACCGGTCTCCTCGACGTGGCGCAGGATGCGACGGGTCAGGTCCAGCGGGCCGGCGGAGGCCGGGGCCTCGCGCGCCGGAGCCGCGCCGAGCGCCGGCATCACGGGCGTGGCCGAGGCGTCCTCGCGATAGTCGAAGCCGCCCTGTTCGACCCAGGCCCCGTCCACCTCGCGCGAGGTTCGGGTGCGGTGAACGCCGTCCGGGCCCATCGTCATCGTCGAGCGCAGGGTGGTGAAGCCGTCCAGGCCATGCACCGTCTCCTCCGCCTCGAAAGCTCCGGGGCCGGTCGGCCGCATGATGCCGGAGGTGTGGAAGCCGCCGGTGGTGAAGTAGTGGAAGGCATAGGCCCCGCTGTCGCGATCGCGGAAGATCAGGGTCTCGCCCGCATAGGCCCCGCCCGCCACCGAATGGACCACCCGCAGGGCGTGGCCGCCGATGGCCCAGTCCCAGCGCTGGATGTCCTCGACCGCATTCGGGCCCGTGCCCGTCCCGCGCCAGGTTCTGCCAACCAGATGCTCGAAGGGGGCGTAGGCCGCCCGGCCCGAGCCCGGCGCGGGCAGTTCGGCCACCTGGGCGAAGACGGGAAGCGCGGGTCCGGCCGCCAGCAGCGACAGGGCGAAAGCGGCGATCAGGCGAACCCTCATCAGACCCTCCTCAGGCGATCTCGGGCCGGCGCGCGGCGCGGGCCAGCAGCATGTCGAAATGGTCGCGCAGCATGGCCACGCCCCGGTCGAAGTAGGCGACGTCGCGATAGGTGCGGGCCTGCATGACGCCCCCCTCCATCGTCGTCAGGACGAACTCGGCGAGCGCCCGGCGGTCCAGATCGGCCGGCAGGCGATCGCCCGCGGCGTCCAGGCATTCGCGCACAGCCTCGGCCCAGTTGGTGAAGTTGATGGCCAGGAGGTCGCGCACCACCGGATCAGCCTCGTGCAGCTCCAGCGCCAGCGAGCCGATCGGGCAGCCGAAGGTGTGGTCGGTCTCCACGATCATCCAGTGATAGCGATCCAGCAGGGCAAAGATCCGCTCGATGGGGTCGTCCACCCCCTCCCAAGCCAGGTCGAGCAGGTTCTCGCGGATGCCGTCGCGGTACCACTCCAGCACGGCAACCAGGACGTCCTGCTTGCCGGGAAAGACGTGATACAGGCTGCCCGCGTTCAGCTGGGTCCGGCTCAGGATGTCGGCGATGGACGTCGAATTGTAGCCCTTGGCGAAGAACAGCTCCATGGCGGCCATGACGATGCGGCTCCGGACGTCCTGACGTTCCTTGGGGCTCATGCCGCCTCCCAGGCGCGGCGCAGCCAGCCCTCCACTTCGGCGTCGACCTCCTCGGCCGAGGCGATGCGGACCCGGTGGGTGACCATGGCGTTCCAGGACCCGGCCTTCTCCAGCCGCCCCTCGGGCTCGACGCCCTTCAGATTCAGTCCGACGTCCAGCCGGTCCTTGGTCGAGGGCTGCAGCAGGGCGAACTGCTTGGAGCGGCGCAAGCTGACGTAGCCCTTCTTGGGCGCGAACTCGACCTCGCCCAGCGAGGCCACGAAGGCAGCGGCCTTGTCATAGACGGGCCGCATGGCCGCCTTGGGTCCGGCGAACATGGCCGCCATCAGGTCGTCGTCGGCATGGGAGCCGGCGTCGGACGCCAGGGTCTTGTGCGCGACCAGATTGGCATAGCCGTGGGTGAGGCCGTGATCGGACTTCAGCCAGGCGACGATCTGGCCGTGCTTGGCGGGACCGCTGGCGCGGGTCAGGCCGACCCAGTCGTCCAGCGACTTGCCGGTCTTGTCCTTCAGATTGGCGATCATGGTCGCCAGCTCGGCCTGCGGGTCCGCCATGCCGTCCTCCCTTGTCCCGACCATTGAACGCTCGTTCAAGTCGGGGAGTCAAGGATATTTGAATGGACGTTCAAGGGACGTCGGCGACACCGCTGGGGCTTGACCCCTCCCGCACAGCCCACAGTATCGCTGTTCCCTCTTCCCTCGACCGAGCGCCCCATGACGGAAACACCGGACACGCCGAGGTCACCCAGCCGCGAGCCAGAGGCTGGACTGCATCATCTGAGCGAGGACGCGACCGGCTTCGGTCAGCGCGAGCTGCGGACCCTGAGGGACGCCTTCGTCAAGCCGTCGGCCATGCTGGACGCCTATATGGCGTTGGGGCCCAGCGGAGGCGGGGTCTATGCGCGCCCTTTGCGCTTCTACCTGACCCTGTGCGGCGTTCTGATGCTGCAGCTGTTCCTCATGGGCGGGACGACCATCATGTTCGCCGGCCTGCCCCCCGAGGCGCTGGACCCGCTGATCGCCCAATCCGGCAAGAGCCGGGACGCCTTCCTCGCCGACGCGGACAACTGGATGTCGCTGGTTCTGGTGCCGCTGAACGCCCTGTTCTATGCGCTTGTCTCGGCTCCGCTGCTGCGGTGGTGGGACGCCGCCGATCTGGGTTGGCGCAAGTCGTTCCGGGCGACCTTTCACTATCTGAACGTCTGGACCCTGCCCTTCATCCCGATCGGCTTTCTCGCCTATATGCCGTCCACGGCGGTCTGGTCCTCCCTGGGGATGCTGATCCTGGGGTTCATCGCCTTTCTGAGGGTGGGCAAGGGCCGGTGGTACCGGACCCTGCCGGGTGGCCTGGTCAAGGCCGCCGTAATCACCTTCGTGACCTTCATTGCCAGCCTGATCGCGACCTTTCCCCTGATGGCGGTGGGCCTGGCAGGCGGCTTCTGGGGTTGAGCCTCAGAGCCCCTCGAACAGGGCCGTGGACAGATACCGCTCCGCGAAGCTGGGGATGATCACGACGATGGTCTTGCCCGCGTTCTCGTCCAGCGCCGCCTGACGGAAGCCGGCGACGAGGGCGGCGCCCGAGCTGATGCCGACGGGGATGCCCTCGACCCGGGCGACCTTCCTGGCCATGTCGAAGGCGTCCTCGTTGGAGACCTGCTCCACCCCGTCGATGACCGAACGGTCGACCACGGCTGGGACGAAGCCCGCGCCGATGCCCTGGATCTTGTGCGGCCCGGGCTCTCCCCCCGACAGGACCGGCGAGGCGGTGGGCTCCACCGCGATCATCTTCAGCCCCGGTTTGCGCGCCCTCAGCACCTGGCCGACGCCGGTGATGGTGCCGCCGGTGCCGACGCCGGAGATGACGATGTCGACGGCGCCCGCCGTATCGTTCCAGATCTCTTCCGCCGTGGTCGAGCGATGGATGGCCGGGTTGGCGGGGTTCTCGAACTGGCTGGGGCTGACCGCGCCCGGCGTGCGTTCCAGAAGCTCGTTGGCCATGGCGATGGCCCCCTTCATGCCCTTTTCGGCCGGCGTCAGGACCAGCTCGGCGCCGAGCAGGGCCAGCATCTTGCGACGTTCAATGGACATGCTTTCGGGCATGACCAGGATGAGCCGATAGCCCTTGGCGGCCGCGACGAAGGCGAGCGCGATGCCGGTGTTGCCGCTGGTCGGCTCGATCAGGACGCCGCCGGGCTGGATACGGCCGTCCGCCTCCAGCGCCTCGATCATGGCGACCCCGATCCGGTCCTTGACCGAGGCAATCGGGTTGAAGAACTCCAGCTTGGCCAGCACCGTCGCCTTGGGGCTCAGCTCGGCGGACAGCCGGGGCAGGCCGACGATCGGCGTGTCGCCGATGGTGTCCAGGATGGAGCCATAGACCTTGCCCCGGCCAGAGGTGGATCGGGCGGCGGCGGGGGCGGCGTCGGACATGGGGAAGGGCTCCGGCAGAGACGAGAAATCGGGTGCGAACAGTCTGAAACGTCTGAAATCCAACGCCCGGAGCCTGTTCCGGACGGCGGCTCGACAGGACATAGGGTTGTCGCCACAGGGCGCAACCGCGCCGTTGAACCATTCTGGCCGGCTCGCGTTTGCGCAGGCGCCACTATGGGCGCAGACTCACCGGCCGGGGGGAACCGTCACTGCTGGACCACACTGCAGAGCGCGACCAGAAGACGGACGTCCTCGGATCATCCGGCGAGATGTCCGCGCGGATTCGCGCCCATGCCTGGGCCGACACGCCGCTGGGGCCGATCCAGACCTGGCCGCAGAGCCTGAAGACCATCGTCGGCATGATGGTGGCGGCGCCCAACCCGATGGTCCTGCTGTGGGGACATGAGGGCACGCTGATCTACAATGACGGCTATGCCCGCTTCGCCGGGCGGCGGCACCCGGAGCTGCTGGGTCTGGGCGCGCGCGACGGCTGGCCCGAGATCGCCGATTTCAACGACCTGAACATCCGCCGCGCCCTAGCCGGCGAGGCCTGGTCGCTGAAGCGGCAGGAACTGGTGCTGGATCGGCAGGGCGCGCCGGAGCCCGCCTGGCTGGACCTGGACTACACGCCGGTCCCCGACGAGAGCGGGCGACCCGCCGGACTGATGGTGTTCGTCCGCGAGGTCACCGACCTGGTGCTGGCCGAACAGCGCCAAAGCCAGGAGCGCGCGCGCCAGGACGCCCTGATCGCGCTGGACGACGCCATCAGCCGGACCGACGACCCGCTGGACATGGCCGAGGCGGCGGCCGCGATCCTGGGTCAGACCTTGCGAGCCGACCGCGTCGGATACGGCGTGATCGACCCGGACCGGGAGACCATCGCGGTCGTGCGCGACTGGCGGGCGGCACCGGAAACGTCGAGCGTCGTCGGCCTGCACCGCTTCCGCGACTACGGCGCCTACGTCGAGGACATCATCGCCGGTCAGGCGGTGACGATCGACGACGTGCGCACCGATCCCCGCACCCGCGGCGACCCCCTGCCCCTGCTGAGCTTTGGCGTCGCCGCCCTGCTGGATGCGCCCTTGCAGGAAGGCGGGCGCACGGTCGCCCAGATGCTGATCCACTCCGCCACGCCGCGCGTCTGGACGCCGGAGGACGTCGCCTTCGCGCGCGAGTTCGGCGAGCGGGCCCGGGCCGCCATCGCCCGGCGCGAGGCCGAGCGCGACGCCGCCCGCAAGCGCGACGAGCTGCAACGCCTGACCGACAGCCTGACCGTGCTGGTCAGTTTCGTGGATCGGGACTTCCGCTACCAGCTGAACAATCGCGGCTATGCCGACTGGTTCGGGCCTGACGCCGCCAGCCTGATCGGCCGATCCGTGGTCGAGGTTCTGGGCGATGAGGCCTTCGCCAAGGCCCGCCCCCACATGGAGCGGGCCCTGGCGGGCGAGACCGTGACGTTCGAGGACTTCCTGCCCTATGCCGGGGCGCGGGGCCGCCATGTCCGCGCCGACTACATTCCCCGGCACGACGACACCGGGGTGATCGACGGCTTCTACGCTGTCGTCTCCGACATTTCGGGGCGCAAGGAAGCGGAGCTGCGTCAGCAGGCCCTGGTCGAGATCGGCGACGCCATGCGCGACCTCGCCGATCCGGCCTGTCTGGCCGCCCGCGCCGCCGAGGTGCTGGGCCGGTTCCTGAAGGCCGACCGCGTCGGATACGCCACCGTCGACACCGTCGCCGAGACCATCCATGTCGAACAGGACTGGGTGTCGGACCGCGCCCGATCGATCGCGGGCACGTTGCGGCTGCGCGACTGGGGCGACTTCATCGACGACATGAAGACCGGCGCGATCCTGCGCGTCGACGACGTGCGGGGCGACCCCCGGGCCGAGGGGGCGATCGAGAGCCTGGAGGACGCCGCCTGTCGCGCCTTCATCAACGTGCCGGTCCTGGAGGGCGGGGATCTGGTGGGGATGGTGTTCGTCAACCAGGCCGACGCCCGCGTCTGGAGCGATCACGAGGTCGAGCTGGTCCGCCAGGTCGCCACCCGCATCCGCACCGAGGTCGAGCGCGCCCGCGCGACCCAGGCGCTGAAGGCGCTCAATGCCACGCTGGAGGAGCGGGTCGCCGAACGCACCGCCGAGCTGATGCACGCGGAAGAAGCCCTGCGCCAGTCGCAGAAGATGGAGGCCATCGGCCAGCTGACCGGGGGCATCGCCCACGACTTCAACAACCTGCTGGCCGGCATATCGGGCAGTCTGGAGCTGATCGAAAAGCGCATGGCCGAGGGGCGGCTGGCGGGGATGGATCGCTACATCCAGGCCGCCCAGGGCGCGTCGCGGCGGGCGGCCACCCTGACCCAGAGGCTTCTGGCCTTCTCGCGGCGCCAGACGCTGGATCCCAGGCCGACGGACGTGAACCGGCTGGTGCTGGGCATGGAAGACCTGATCCGGCGCAGCGTGGGACCGGACGTCCGGGTGAGGATCGACGCGGCACCCGACCTGTGGACCACGCGGATCGACGCGTCACAGCTGGAGAACGCGCTGCTGAACCTGTGCATCAACAGCCGCGACGCCATGGCCCCGAACGGCGGCGACCTGACCATCCGGACGTGGAACGCCACGCTGGACGCCGCAGAAGCGCGGTCCCGTGATCTGCCGCCCGGAGACTACGTCAAGCTGTCGGTGGCCGACACCGGTTCGGGCATGACGCCGGACGTCGTGGCCAAGGCCTTCGATCCCTTCTTCACCACCAAGCCGATCGGTCACGGCACGGGGCTGGGTCTGTCCATGATCCACGGTTTCATGCGCCAGTCGGGGGGACAGGTCCGCATCGAGACCGAGCCCGGACAGGGCACGACCCTGACGCTGGCCCTGCCTCGCTGGCAGGGTGTGGCCGACCCGGCCGAGGCGCCCGAGGCCGAGGCCGATGCGGACGCCGGTCAGGGTGAAACCGTGCTGGTCATCGACGACGAGGAGACCGTGCGGATGCTGGTGGTCGAGGTGCTGGAGGACGCCGGCTATGCGGTTCTCCAGGCCGCCGACGGCCCGGCCGGCCTGGCGATCCTTAACTCCGATGCGCGTATCGACCTTCTGGTGTCCGACGTCGGCCTGCCCGGCGGCATGAACGGACGGCAGGTGGCGGACGCCGCTCGCGTGGCGCGGCCCGATCTGAAGGTGCTGTTCATCACCGGCTACGCCGAGAACGCGGTGGTGGCGGGCGATACGCTGGAGCCTGGCATGGCCGTCATGACCAAGCCCTTCCAGGTCTCGGCGCTCGGCGCGCGCATCCGCGAGATGATCGAGGGATAGCGGAACCGCTCTTGCAGCGCCGGAGTTTCGACGGTCTGATCCGCCAAGCTTCACCGAGAGACGCCATGACCCGCCGCCTGACCGCCCTCGCCGCTGCCCTCGTGGCCACCTCCGCGCTCGGCGCCTGCGCCTACAACGAGACGCTGGGCAGGAACCAGCTGATCCTGGGCGATACGGCCGCCATCAACCAGCAGTCCGACGCCGCCTGGGCCGAGTTGTTGCGCACCCAGAACCCGACCCGCAGTGGACCCCAGGTCGAGCGCATCCGCCGGGTCGGCGACCGGCTGGTGCGGGCCGCCGGCCTGACCAATCGCGCCTGGGACTATGCCGTCTTCAACAGCCAGAGCCCCAACGCCTTCGTCCTGCCGTCCGGCAAGATCGGGGTGACAACCAGCCTGCTGGCGCTGGTCCAGAACGACGACCAGCTCGCCACCGTCATCGGCCACGAGATGGGCCACGTCGTCGCCCAGCACGCCGCCGAGCGGGCCTCGTCGGCCGCCCTGGCCAATATCGGCCTGTCGGTGGCCCAGGGCGCGGCGGGGTCGCGCGGCGGAACGGTCGGGTCGCTGGGCACGGTCGCGGCGCAGTACGGTCTGCTGCTGCCGCACTCACGCCGCGACGAGCTGGAGGCGGATCGCCTGGGCGTCGACTACATGGCCGCCGCCGGGTTCCGCCCGTCGCAGGCGGTCGCCCTGTGGCGGCTGATGGCCCAGCAGCGCCAATCCGGCCAGCCCGAGTTCGCCTCCACCCACCCGTCCGACGCGACGCGCATCCAGGCGCTGGAGGCCTATATCGACCAGCGCGGGTGGTACTGAGGTTGAGCGGCGTCATCGACAATTGGTCTGTGGCAATCCACAGACTATGACGGTCTCCAAGGCCGCCCGTCGCGGCGTGGAGCACCCTTATGCTGGCCAGGACGCTGCGTTCATTCCTTGCGGCCATGAGCGCCATCGGACTCTTGATTGCGTATCCGGCCGGGGCGCAGGACGGTCCGGCACCCGCCCGCGGTCCGACGCCCGACTGGGTCGACGAGGCCGTCATGGGTCCCCTGACACCCGCGCCTGCCGAAACCGGAGTGCGGGTTCCCCTCTACGACGCCCAGGTCCTGGCGACTGGAGAGGCCGTGAATCGCTATCAGCGGCTTCAAACCCAGGCGCTGTCGCCCCAGGCCCTGCCCCTGCTGGGCAACGTCGCCCTGACCTGGAACCCGGCCTCGGATTCGGTGATGGTCCACCACGTCAACCTGATCCGGGACGGCGTGGTGATCGACCTCCTGGCGGATCAGTCTTTCGAAATCCTGAGGCGAGAGCAGAACCTCGAGCAGTCCATGCTGGACGGCTACGTCACCGCAGTCTTGCAGCCTCAGGGGTTGCGGGTCGGTGACGTTCTGGATGTCGCCCATACGATCACGACGCGAGACCTGGTCCTCGCCGGACACTTCGAGGAGACCCTGGACCTGAACCCGCTCGCCCGGCTGGAGCGCGCGAGGTTTCGGGCGTCCTGGCCAGCGGACCTGGCCGTGCAAACCCGCGCCAGCGCCAACTGGATCCCGCTTCGTCCCCGTCGCGAGGGCAACCGGCAGATCATCGAGTTCGACCTGGGTCCCCTCGACCCCGTTCTCGTTCCCGAAGACGCGCCGGGGCGTTTCGCCGACGTCCGGGGAGTGGAGTTGTCCGCCTATGGCGACTGGTCGGACATCGCGGTCGCCCTCAAGCCGCTGTACGACAGGGCGCGCGCGATAGCGCCCGACTCGCCGCTTCACACCGAGATCGAACGGATCCGGGCCATGTCCGACGATCCAGCCACTCGCGCCGCCGCGGCGCTGCGGCTGGTGCAGGATCAGGTTCGCTACGTCGCCCTGGTGATGGGCGAGGGCGCCCTCACGCCGGCGAGCGCGGATGAGACATGGACCCAGCGCTTCGGCGACTGCAAGGCCAAGACTGCGCTGTTGCTGGCTCTCCTCGACGGCCTGGGCATTCCGGCCGAACCGGCTGCCGTCAGCCTCACCGACGGCGATGGCCTCGTAGAGAGGCTGCCGATGATTGGCGCCTTCAATCATGTCCTCGTGCGGGTCACGATCGATGGCGCGGTCTATTGGCTGGATGGAACGCGCAGCGGCGACCGCGTCCTGGCCGATGTTGTCGTACCGTCCCTGCATTGGGCGCTGCCGCTCACGGGGCCAGACGCGAGGCTGGAGGCCCTGTCTCCCGGACCTCTGGACCGGCCTCAGTCCGACCTGAGGGTCGAGGTCGATGCTTCCGCTGGTCTGTATGCGCCAGCTGGCGTCGTTGGCACGCTGATCCTGACCGGCGACACCGCCACGCTCCTGGGTGGCCAGTTGGCCCTGGTCCAGCCCGCTCAGAAGGATCAGGGTCTGCGGGCGATCTGGATGGGACAGATCGCCGACCTGACCATCGACGAGGTTGGATCGACCTACGACGAGGAAACCAACGTCCTGTCCCTGACTGTGCGGGGAGAGACCACATTACAATGGAACGACACAGGCCTGATCCCGCCGGGCGCGTCGTACCAGGCCATCACGGCCCTGGAGCGTCCACCCGGACCTTACCAGTTCGCGCCTTTCGCGATGATACACCCCAGCTATGCCCGCCAGGTCTCAACCGTCCTGCTGCCAGGAGGGGGAGAGGGCTTCCGGGTATCGGGCGGCGAGGTCGATCGGACCGAGTTCGGCCGGCATATCCGCCGCAGCGTCGCGCTCGAGCAAGACCGGGTTGTCGTGCACACGACCCTGCGAAGTCTCGTCTCCGAGATTTCCGCTGAGACGGCGGATCGCGACCGCCTGGCAGCGGAGGCTCGTCCTTACGATCCACCTCGCGTGTTTCGTCCCAACGCCTATCGTCCAACCGATGCGGATCGGGCGGCATGGAGCGCAGAGACGCCGACGACAGCGTCCGGTTGGCTCGACAGGGCCCTTGCTCTGTCTCAAGCCGGCGACCGGGCCGCGGCCGTGGAAGCGGCCGGGGAGGCGATCACACTCGATCCAGAAAGCAGCGCGGCCTGGGCGAACCGGGGCGTCTACCGCTTCTGGGCCGGCGACCTGACGGGGGCGGCCGCGGATCTCGAACGGGCTGTGGACATCGACCCCTCGGAACGGGTCGCCATGAACGGCAACGCCTTGCTGGCCATGTCGGAGAACCGGCTTGAGGATGCGGTCATCGAGCTATCGCGGGCCCTGCGTCAGGCGCCGAACGACGAATTCGCCCTCAGTATGCGGTCAGAACTCTACCTCGGGCTGGACCAGCCTGACCGCGCTCTGCGAGACATTGATACATTGATCTCGTCGCGGCCATCGGACCTGCGCCTGAAGCTTCGTCGGATCGGTGTGCTGAACGAGGCCGGCCGAACGGCGGAAGCCGATGCCGAAATGGACGCCCTGTTCCAGGCGTCGCCTGACGATCCGGGGGTCAGGTTGAACTTCGCTGCGTTGAAGGTTGAACGCGCAGAATACAGCCTAGCGGTCGAGCTGTTGAACGCCCTGCTCGATCCTTTTCCGCCGAATCCCGAGGCGGCGCTCATGCTGAGAGCCGAGAGTCTGATCGGACTGGGCGACCTGGAAGGCGCCGCGCGAGATATGGCGATCCTGCGCGAAAGGCATCCTTCCGATCCCGGCACTCTGAACAACCTCTGCTGGACGGCCGCAACCGCGGGCGTGATGCTCGATCAAGCGCTACGCGACTGCGACGCGGCCCTGGCCGCCGCGCCGGAAGAGCCCGGCATACTCGACAGCCGAGGTCGGGTCCTGCTGCAGCTTGGCCGGTCCGAAGACGCACTCGCCGCCTACGAGGCCGCCTTGGCGATCGAACCCGAACTCCCGGCTTCCCTGTACGGTCGTGGCCTCGCGCGGATCGCGCTGGGTGATGTCGCGGCGGGTGAAGCCGACCAGGCCGCCGCCAGAACGCGGGACCCGGACGTCGTCGAATCATTCGAGAGCTATGAGGGTGCTGGGGGTGCGCCAGCCCCGTGACCTTCACCCCTCGTTAACCACGTCGGCCCAAAGGTTAACGCCTCCTGACCTGCGAGGCCGTGCCCCTTTGCGCAACCTGATCGCCGCCGTTCAAGCCGTCGATCCCCTGGTCGTCACCGGCAAGGTGGCGGGTGTGAACGGCCTGCTGATCGAGGCGCGGGGCGGGCTGTCGCGGCTGGCGGTCGGGGCGCGGGCCGAGATCGGGCGGCGGGGTTCGACCCCCCTGCCCGCCGAGGTCGTGGGCTTCCGCGATTCCAAGGCTCTGCTGATGCCGTTCGGTCCGGTCGAGGGCGTGGCACCCGGCGCAGACATCCACATCATCGGCGAACAGGCCAGCGTGCGGCCGACCACGGCATGGCTGGGCCGCATCATCGACGCCTTTGGCCAGCCGATCGACGGCAAGGGGCCGTTGCTGACGGGGCCGGCCCCCTATCCGCTTCGCGCCTCGCCGCCGCCGGCGCACTCCCGTGGACGGGTCGGCGAGCGGCTGGATCTGGGCGTGCGGGCGATGGACGTTTTCACCACCACCTGCCGGGGACAACGGCTGGGCATCTTCGCCGGATCGGGCGTGGGCAAGTCGGTGCTCTTGTCCATGCTGGCCAAGCAGGCGACGTGCGACGTGGTCGTGGTCGGCCTGATCGGCGAACGGGGCCGCGAGGTGCGGGAGTTCATCGAGGAGACCCTGGGCGAAGAAGGCCTGCGCCGCGCCGTCGTGGTGGTGGCGACCTCGGACGAGCCGGCGCTGAAGCGGCGCCAGTCGGCCTATATGACGCTGGCTATCGCCGAATACTTCCGGGACCAGGACCTGGAAGTCCTGTGCCTGATGGACTCCGTCACCCGCTTCGCCATGGCGCAGCGCGAGATCGGGCTGGCGGCGGGCGAGCCGCCGACGACCAAGGGCTATACGCCGACCGTCTTCACCGAACTGCCCAAGCTGCTGGAACGGGCCGGGCCCGGTCCGGTGCGGCCGGATGGGACGACGGCGGGGCCGATCACGGCCTTGTTCACCGTGCTGGTGGACGGCGGGGACCACGACGAGCCCATCGCCGACGCGGTGCGAGGCATTCTGGACGGCCACATCGTCATGGACAGGAAGATCGCCGAGCGCGGGCGCTTTCCCGCCATCGACGTTCTGAAGTCCGTCAGCCGGACCATGCCGGAGAACCAGACGCCGCCCGAGCGCGAGCTGAACAAGCGGGCGCGCCAGTGCCTGAGCGCCTATGCCAACATGGAAGAGCTGATCAAGATCGGGGCGTATCGCGCAGGCGCCGACCCCATCGTCGACCGGGCCATCGCGCTGAACCCGGCGCTGGAAGCCTTCCTCGGACAGGACAAGGAGGACGTCACGCGGTTGGCGGACGCCTTCAACCGGTTGGAAAGCATTCTGAACCAAGGTCAGCTGCAGTGACCGGAGATTTCGCATGACCGCCTGGGCTCATTCCCTCATCCGCATCTCCAACTACGAGGTCGAGACGCTGCAGAAGCGCTTGGCCGAAATCACGGCGCGCAAGGCCTCGGCCGAGATGCGGCTGGCGGTGCTGGACGCAGAGGTCGAGGTGGAGCGCGAGCGCGCCCGCGCCGATGCCGAGGCGGGCATGCTGCTCCAGGCCTATCTGGCCGGCTGGAAGACGAAGAAGGGTCTGGCCGAGGCCGACCTGGACACGCTGGACGCAGAGGAAGCCGGCGCGCGCGACGCCCTGACCGACGCCTATTCGGAACTGAAGAAGTTCGAGCACGTCGCCGAGACGACCCGCCTGAACGCCCTCATCGCCGCCGGCAAGCGCGAGACGGCGGCGTTCGACGAGATGGGGCTGCGCAGACGCGCAGGCTGATCGTGCGGGGTCGGGGCCTAGTCTCGCGTCAATCGCGGCTGAGACTGGGACACGGCCGCCGCGCCCTCGATGAAGCCCTCCAGACGGGACACCCGGTCGCGCAGCGCGCCCAGGCCGTCCGCCAGGCCGTCGACATCGTTGCTCAGGCTTTCGACCGAGCGTTCGAGACGGGCGATGTTGGCCTCCATCAGGACCACCTGACGCAGGCCCTTCAGCATATCGCTGACGGTGCTCATGCGCGGACGCCCATGTCGCGGAGCAGGCGGTCCACCTTGGCGTGGGTGCTGTCCAGGCGTTCGACGGACCGGTCGAGAGCCGCACGCATGCGGGGCACGGCCTCGGACAATTCGTCGATCAGGGCGGCCAGTTCGGCCGATTCCGTTTCGCTGGGGTTGAAGTTGTCGACGGCGAGGCGGATGAATTCGCCGCTGGAGACGCCCATGTCGGCGGCGCGGGATTCCAGCTGGGCCTTGCGGTCCGGGGTCATCAGCACGGTGACGCGAGCGGTCTGCATGGCGGGCTCCTTATCATGAGATTATAATGCGCGCCCGCTCCTTCGACAACGTCGCGCCGCTAGACCGGCGCCTCTTCCTCGCGTCCACCCTCGCGCTCGCCGCCTGCGGTCAGACGGTGGCCCAGCCGGTCATCCAGGCGACGCCGCTGAAGTCCCTGGTCCCCTTCCCCATCGGCACGGCGGCCATGGCGGGGCAGTTCGACGATCAGGCCTGGGTCGATCTTTGTCTGACCCACTGCTCCCAGCTCACGCCCGAGTGGGAGATGAAGATGGAGTACATTCTGCAGGGGCCGGACCGGTTCCTGTGGGACGCGCCGGATCGCATCGCAGACTTCTGCACCACCCACGGTCTGCGCCTGCATGGCCATGCGCTTGTCTGGTACTCGCAAGGGGCCGAGGTGTTCAGCGGGCTGGACCGTCGGGCCTTCGTCGCCGCCTTCGATCGCTACATCGCCGAGGTCGCCGGTCGCTACCGAGGGCGCGTCAACGGCTGGGACGTGGTCAACGAGGCGGTGGCGGAAGACGGCAACGGCCTGCGCGACTGTCACTGGTCCGAAGCGCTGGGCCAGGACGGCTACATCGCCCGCGCCTTCGAGCAGGCGAATGCGGCCGATCCGGACGCCGTGTTGTTCCTCAACGACTACAATCTCGAGAACAATCCGGTGAAGGGCGCGACCTTTCTGCGGCTGGTCGAGCGGATGCTGGGGCGCGGCGTGCCGATCGGCGGGATCGGGACCCAGAGCCATCTGGATATCGAGATCCCCGCCGGCCAGATCACCGCCTTCTTCCGCGAGGCCGCTCAGTTCGGCCTGCCGATCCACATGTCGGAGCTGGACGCGTCGCTCCGTCGTGAAGGCCGCATCGACACCCGCTCCCAGCGCCAGAAGATCGAACAGCAGACGGGCCGGGTCATGGAACTGGCCGAGGCCTTCATGGACCTGCCGCCCGCGCAGAGGCACGCCTTCACGCTCTGGGGCCTGAGGGACACCGACAGCTGGCTGCGCCGCGATGCCCGCGACGACGGCAAGGACAGCCCCCTGCTGTTCAATGCCGCCGGTCGGCCCAATCCGATGTTCCAGGCGGTCGTCGACGGCTTCTCCGCCTGAGGACCCCTCCACCATTGTCGCCTGCGACGCCTTGGCCTAGCGTGAGGGTGCGACAGGTTCCCCGGCGACGGGGATGAAAAGGGAACTCGGGTGAGAGACCCGGGCTGACCACGCAACTGTAAGCGGCGAGCCCGCGCGTCGAATGCCACTGGCGGCCCGAGCGGCTTCCGGGAAGGCGGCGCGCACCGGCCCTGACCCGCGAGCCAGGAGACCTGCCTGTCGCGGTCGTGCGTCGCGCGGACGTGGTGTTCCGGGCGATACGGGTCGAACCCCCGACGACGATGCCTGTCCCGACGCGGCCGTGCTGCGTCGGCGACGTCGAAGGAAGGGACGCCGATGGCCGAAGACCGGCCGCCGTCTGATGATGCTCGCTACGCCGCCCCGCGCGCGGCCGTGCCCCGTCGCGCCCTGCTGGCGGGGGGTCTGGCGATGCTGGCGGGATGTGGAGAGCCGATCCGGCCCGTGCCGCCCGCTGCGGATGGCCCGCCGCGCCGGATCGTGTCGCTGAACCCCTGTCTGGACGTCATCCTGGTCGAGGTGGTCGAGCACGAGCGGATCACCGCGCTCAGCCACTATTCGCGGGAAGCCGAGAGTTCGACCATCGCCGAGGTGGCCCGCGACCTGCCCTTCAACTGGGGCACGGCCGAGGAGGTCGCGGCGCTGTCGCCCGATCTGGTGCTGAACGGCCAGTTCGTGTCCCAGCCGTTGCGTCGCGCCCTGGACCGGCTGGAGATTCCGCAGGCGGTCTTTCCCGTGCCGGAAACCGTCGCCGACAGCCTGGCGCAGGTGCGCGAGGTCGCGCGACGGGTGGGCCGGCCCGAGCGGGGAGAGGCCCTGGTCGCGCGCATCCAGGCTGCCCTCGCCGCAGCCGAACCGCCCGCCGGCTCGCCCCGGCCGTCGGCGCTGATCTTCATGCCGGGCGGCTTCGCCTCGGGTCCGGGGACCCTGATGGACGAGATGATGCGACGCGCCGGGTTCGACAACGCCGCCGTCCGATATGGCCTGACGCAGTCCATGTCGGTGCCGCTGGAGCAGATCGTGGCCGATCCGCCGGACGTGCTGCTGAGCGGCGTGACCCGGCCGGGCGCGCCCAGCCGGGCCGAGAGCCTGCTGCGGCACCCGGCGCTGACGCATCTGGCAGACCGGATGCGGCGGGAGACCTTTGCCCAGAAGCTGCTGTTCTGCGGCGGGCCCGTGCTGATCCAGACGGCGCAGGCCCTGGCGCAGGCGCGGCACGCGGTGCTGGAGGGGGGCGCGTGAAGGCGATGAACCGCCCCCTGCTGTATGGCGCTCTGGCGGCTGCGCTGGTGGTCCTGTCGATGCTGAGCCTGAGCATCGGCCGGGTCTGGGTGCCGTTCGAGGTCTGGTTCGATCCGGGCTCGGACCCGCGCTGGCCGATCCTGCTGGAACTGAGGGCTCCGCGCACGGTGCTGGCCCTGCTGATCGGCGGGGCGCTCGGGCTCAGCGGGGCGGCGCTGCAAGGCTACACCCGCAACCCGCTGGCCGATCCCGGCGTGCTGGGGGTCTCGGCCATGGCGGCGCTGGGGGCCGTGCTGACCCTCTACTATGGCGTGGCGGCGCTGGTGCCCTGGGCCCTGCCGGTCGCGGCGGTGGCGGGGGCGTTACTGGGGGTTCTGGTCCTGATGCTGTTGTCGGGGACGGCATCCAGCATGGTGTCGTTCCTGCTGGCCGGGGCGATCCTGAGCGTGGTGGCCAGCGCGGGCGTGTCGCTGGCCCTGTCGCTGGCGCCCAATCCCTGGGCCGTGGCCGAGATCGTCGACTGGCTGATGGGATCGATCGAGGACCGGGGATGGCCGGAGGTGCGCATGGCCGCGCCCCTGATCGCGCTGGGGTGCGGCCTGCTGCTGACCACGGGCCGGGCGCTGGATGCCCTGACGCTGGGCGAGACCGGGGCGCGGTCGCTGGGTGTGTCGCTGGAGCGGACGCGGTGGATTCTGGCGGCGGGCGTGGCGCTGGCTGCAGGGGCCTGTGTCGCCGTGACCGGGGTGATCGGCTTCGTCGGACTGGTGACGCCGCATCTGCTGAGGCCTCTGGTGGGAGCGCGGCCGGGGGCGTTGCTGGGGCCCAGCATCCTGGGCGGGGCGGTGATCGTCCTGGCGGCCGACATTCTGGTGCGGCTGGCCCCGTCGGCGGCGGAGGTGAAGCTGGGCGTGGCCATGGCGGCGTTCGGCGCGCCCTTCTTCCTGATGTTGCTGCTGCGCCTTCGAAAGGGGACGGCATGACCCGGCCGATTTCGACCCTGACGTGCCTGGCGCTCGGCGTGTCACTGGGCGGCCGTCCCGTGCTGCATGGCATCGACCTCAGCGTCCAGAGCGGGACCGTGACGGCGGTTCTGGGGCCGAACGGGGCAGGAAAGTCGACGCTGCTGAACTGTCTCGCGGGGCTGATGCGGCCCTCGAGCGGGGCCGTGCGCCTGGACGACTCTCCCCTGTCGGTCATGCCGGCGCGGGCGAGGGCAAGGCGCATCGCGGTCATGCCCCAGACGCCCGAGATCGCCTGGCCGGTCGAGGCGCGGGCCCTGGTCGGACTGGGGCGCACCCCCTTCATCGGCGCGCGCGGCCTGTCGGCCGAAGACGAGGCGGCGGTGGACCGGGCGCTGGCCGCCGCCGGAGCCGCAGACCTGACGCACCGGAGCGTCGACACCCTGTCGGGCGGAGAGCGGGCGCGCGTCCTGATCGCCCGCGCCCTGGCCGGAGAGCCCGACTGGCTGCTGGCCGACGAGCCCATGACCGGACTGGACCCCGCTCATCAGCTGGACGCGGTCGGCCTGTTCCGGGCGATGGCGGAAGGCGGGGTCGGGGTGATCGTGACCCTGCACGACCTGTCGCTGGCGCTGCGCATCGCGGACCGGATCGTGGTGCTGGCCGACGGCGCGGTGATCGGCGATGGCCCGGCGGCGACCGTCCTGACGCCGGAGCTGATCGCCTCGGCCTATGGCATCCGCGCCGAGGTGCGGTCGGGTCTTGGCGGGCCGGTCATCGAGGTGCTGGGTCGTCTGTGATCGGCCGCGTCCGGATCAAACCGTCACACAACGCAGGCTAAGCTTCGCCGGACAACCGGAGCGTTTCGTCCCATGGAATCCATCGCCTTCGATCTGCGTCAGACCAAGCGGACGCCGCTGAGCCCCGCCCATGTCGCGGCCATCCAGGCGGTCGGGCAGACCCGGACCTACAAGGCCGGCGAGTTCCTGGCGCGGCCCGGTGATCCGATGGACCATTTCGTCTGGGTCGAGGCGGGCGAGGTCGAGGTGGTGGACCTGACGACCGGCGAGCGGCGGGTGCCGTCCACCCTGGGTCCGGGCCAGTTCATGGGCGAGATCGGCTTTCTGGCGGGCGGGCGCTGGACCCTGCCGATGCGGGCGGCGCAGGACACCACGACGACCGAGGTCGATCGCCCCACCATGCTGCGGCTGATGGCCGAGATCCCGGAGATGTCGGACATCATCATCGGCGTCTTCGCCGCGCGTCGGCGGCGTCAGCTGGAGGACGGCGACGGGGCCATCCGCCTGATCGGCGTGGACGAGAGCCCGGCCGTTCGCCGCGTCGCGTCGTTCGCGGCGCGGAACCGCATCGCCTGCGTCACCTATCCGCTGGACAGCCCGGAGGCCCGGGCGGCGCTGCATGTCTGCGGCGTGACCGAGTCCCAGCCCGCCGTTATCTTTGGCGTGGACGAGATCATCACCGACCCAACCCCGGCCAAGCTGGCCAACCGGCTGGGGCTCGACATCCAGCTGGACCCCGAGGACGCCTTCGAGGTGCTGATCGTCGGCGGCGGCCCGGCGGGCGTCGCGGCGGGAGTCTATGCGGGCGCGGAAGGCTTGCGCGCCCTGGTCAGCGAGGACCTGGCCATCGGCGGGCAGGCGGGCACGTCCAGCCGCATCGAGAACTACATGGGCTTTCCGACCGGAATCTCGGGGGCGGACCTGGTCTGGCGCGGCGAGGTCCAGGCGATGAAGTTCGGCACGCGCTTCGCCATTCCGCTGCGGGCCACGGGCATCGAGCGCGGCGAGGACGGGACCTTCTGCGTGCGCTTCGACGACGGTCAGTCGGTCTGCGCCCGGGCCGTCGTGGTGGCGACCGGGGTCGAGTATCGCCGCCTGCCCCTGCCCCGTCTGGAAGAGTTCGAGGGGGCCGGCGTCTACTATGCGGCGACCGAGCTGGAGGCGCGCTGGTGCCGGGGCACGCAAGCCGTGATCGTGGGCGGCGGCAACAGCGCGGGCCAGGCGGCCATGTATCTGAGCCGCAACGCCGACCATGTGCACGTCGTGGTGCGCGGACCCAGCCTGGCGGCGTCGATGTCGCGTTACCTGACACAACGGCTGGAGGCCGATCCGAGGATCACCGTCCACTATCGCAGCGAGGTCGAGGACTTGCAGGGGGCGGACCGGCTGGAGCGGCTGACGATCGTCAATCGGGCCGACGGTTCTCGGCAGCGGATCGACAGCCGCGCCCTGTTCATCATGGTGGGGGCCGCGCCCAACACCGCCTGGCTGGACGGCCTGGTCGAGCTGGACGCCAAGGGCTTCATCAAGACGGGCCAGGACTGCGGCCTGTCGGACTCGCCCTATGCCACCTCATGCCCCGGCGTGTTCGCGGTCGGCGACGTGCGGGCCGGATCGGTCAAGCGGGTGGCCTCGGCGGTCGGCGAAGGCTCGGTCGTCATCAGCCATGTCTATCGCCACGTCCGGCCCGGCGAGGCCTAGGGCCCGGTCTCAGTCGACCTCTGTGATCGACACGGTCGCGGGGAAGCGCTCGCCCTCGGAGAAGGTCCCGACGTGGATCTGATACAGGCCCGCCAGGGGGAAATCGAAGCGGACCTCCGGGTCGAAGCCGGACGGGCCGTCGTCATTGCAGTGCAGTCCGCCGTCCGGGGCCACGATCGTCAGGGTGGCATCCTGGTCGGCGTTGGCGCGGACGATGAGCGGATAGTCGCCCGGCTCGTAACGCAGGACGACCTGCGCCTGAAGCGGGATGTGGCCGCCATAGCAGTCGGTGTCCAGGCCGTTGAACGCGATCAGGCCGCCCGCCGTGACCGGGATCGTGACCGGATCGGGCTGGAACCCGGCGGACAGGGTCAGGACATCGGCCGCGGTGATGGCGGGCGGTTGAGCGCCGACGCGGACCTCGACACGCTCGTTCAGGGGCTCGGTCACGCCATCGGCGGTCGGGCGCGCCGGGCGGGTCTCGCCATAGGCCGCCGTCGTGATGCGCGCCGCCGGGACGCCGCGCCCCACCAGATAATCCCGCACCGCATTGGCCCGGCGCTGCGACAGGCCGACGTTGTCGCTTTCCTCGCCGAAGCGGGAGGTGTGGCCGGACAGCAGGATGGGCTCATCGCTCTTGCCCATCTGGGCCACGAGGGCGTCCAGGGTCTGCCGCGCGGACGAGAGAAGCTGGTCCCTGCCGCGCTCGAAATAGATGTTGGCCGTCATCTCGGACTGGGCGATGGCGGGCGATGCGGCGATGACGCAGACGGCCGCGGCGATGAGGGATCTCAGCATGGCGTGGCTCCGGGGGGTCAGGAAGGATCGGGCGGGCGCGGGCGACCTAGAGCCGGGGTTCGCCGGAGCGACGGCGCGACGGGTCGGTCGTCGGTCCGCAGACCCCCGCGTTGCGGAACGCGAAGACGCTGTCGCGATTCTGGGCGGTGATCGTCAGGTCACCCGTCGTCCGGTCGATGGAGGTGCTGCCGTTGCTGACGGGTGATTCGTATTCGGTGTGATACCGGTCGGCGGTGACCGAGCAGCGGACGGTCACAGGGCCGAGCTCGCTGTAGGTCGGCTCCACGCATCCATTGCCGTGGGTCGCCGGGAGGTATTGCCGTTCGACCTCGCTCCAGCGGTCCCAGCGGATCAGATCACCCCGTCGAACCTCGATGCGGAAGGTTTCGAACAGGGTCGGCCCCTGCCGCTCCTGGGGCGTCGAGCTGCATCCGATGAAGCGAACGCCGTCGCGCTCCATCGGGCCTGCCAGCGTGGCGAGAAAAAGGGCTTCGACGATCATCCGGTCATCCTCTGGTCTGGTGTTCTATCTGCGGCGGAGCGGGCAAGCTCTCGCTCCCTGCTGGGCCTCGGGCCCGATGGCGACGCCGATGAGAGCCGCCTGGATCGTGCGGTGGGTTTCCGATCCACGGATCATCCGTGGCTGGCGGCCCGGTTCGGTCAGTTCGACGTAGACGGGCGTGAAGTCGGGTGGCGGACGAACGCCCAGCCGCGCCCGGTCCAGGCGAGCCAGGGTGGGGCACTGTGAGGGATCGGGTGTGACGGCTGTCGCCTGGATCGCCGATACGGCCAGAAATTCGATCAGCATGGGCGCGAAACGGAGCTCCGGAAGAGCCCACGGTTTCAGGCGCGCCTGTCGCGGTCAAGGTTGCGACCGATATCGTCAGACTTGGTCAGAGCAGGGCCCGGCGCACCAGGGCACAGGTGGCGCCGATGGAGCGCGCGACGGATCGGTGAGCCGGGCAGCCTGGGCCAGGGGCGAGGGTTGCGTCGTCTTGCACCACGTCCGGCGCCACGTCCGGCCCGGCGAGGCGTAGGCCGCGCCCTAGAAGGTCACGAACCCGGCGACCAGCAGATTGTCATTCTGCCGGTCCGGGCCGGTCGCCGATGCGATGTGCTGGTTCATGTAGCCCCCCTCCAGCCGAAAGCGGGGCGTCGCCTGCCAGCCCAGTCCGACGAAGGCCCGGTTCTGGTCGTAGCCGTCGGCCTGTCCCCAGTCGGTGTCGTTGAAGGCGACGAAAGTCTCGTTGGAGACGACGACTGACACATCGGACCCGTCGATCGGCCGACTCCAGCGAACGAACTGGCGCAGCCGCCAGCCGGTGTCATCGCCGCCTTCGCGGAAACGTTGCTCCAGCCGGGTCCGACCGGTCAGCCGCCCGCCCGCGATCTCGGCGATGGGATAGGTGGCCTGCTGCCAGGCGCGGTGCTCCTCGCCGTCCGGTCCGGGGCGGCGCAGGGTGACGTGAGCGTAGCCGGCCCACAAATCGAGGCGAGGCGACATGCGCCAGCCGACGCCTGGGCGCACGATGGTGACGTCCAGCTGGTCGCCCTCGTCGCGGAAGCGGGCATGGCCATCGAACCAGACCAGCAGCTTTCCGCCCGGTTGGACCGGCCCGCTGGCGAAGGCGGCCGACCAGACCTGGCGATCATCCTGGGCGGTAGCGGGCAGGGCGACGACCAGGGCGACGGTCGTGGTGAGAAAGGCGGTGACGAGCTTCATCGGCGATGTCCGGTGATCGAAAACGGAAAAGGCCGCCCCGGGGCGCGGGGCGGCCTTGCCTGCACGGGCGCGGATCAGTCCGCGCTGTACGGCAGGGAGGAGTGGTGCAGCACGATGCGCAGCGCGCCGTTGGCGTCGCGCACCCAGCCCCAGGTCTTGTCGACGGTGGTGGTCTCGCCGTCGGCGTTGGTCATCATGACGTTGCCGGTCGAGATGGCGGTGGTGCCGTTGATGACGATGGCGGCGTTGTCGATCTCGTAGGACCGCCAGCCCTTCAGGGCAAAGCCCGTGTCACCGGCGAAACGGCTGTTGCCGCCGACGAAGTAGGCCAGAGCCCCCTCACGGGTCGTGCGGAAGGTCTGCTCGCCCGACGCCAGCGTCGGCTTGAAGGCGACCGGGCCCAGGTTGTAGCCGTAGGCGGCATCGATGATCTGTCCGGCGAGGCGCTGGGCCGCGGCCTGACCGTTGCGGTCGTACTCGGTGGCGATGGCGACCAGGGCGTCGCCCCAGGCGCGCTGGGCGGCCTCGACTTCGGCGACGGTGATCGGGGCGGCGGCGGCCGTGGCCGGGCTCAGGTTGGCGACGGCGTAGCTGTCGCTGGAAACGGCGACCGACGCGGGCATCTGGGCCAGGGCGGGGGCGGCCATCAGGCTGACGAGGCCGGCGAGGGCGAGGGTCTTGCGCATGGGGTGTCCTTTCGACGGGGCCGGTGTGCGGCGACGGCCGGAAGATGCGGAAGATCAGGCGTGGCTGCGTCGGCGGCCTGGCGCGCCGGGCGGCCTATGCCGTTCGGCATATGACGCGTTGCAAAAGCTCAGCTAGGACGGTCTTCCAGATGGAGACCGGCCCGATTGAGCCCTGATGCCGCCCTGTCGACGGACCTGCGCTCCCTGTTCCGGGATTCGGAGGCGCGCGCCGCCCGCCTGAAGCTGCTGATCGAGGTCAACCGCGATCTGGCGGCGGCGGACGGAGGTGATCTGGACGCCGCGATCGAGCGCGCGGCCCGCCGGGCCGCCCTGTTCGCCGGATACGGGCGCGGCGCTCTGTTCGGCCCGGAGGCGGCCGATCCCGAGGGCGGACTGGTCATCCCGATGCAGACCCTCGCCGAGCGTGGACGGCCCGGTGTTCGGCTGGTCTTCACGGCGCCGCTGAATCCCGCCGCCCTGTCCGGCGCGGACGACGCCGAGGCGCTGCGGCTGCTGGTCGAAATGATCGAGGCCCGCCTCACGGTCGACCTCCAGAGGCGTAGAGAGGCCGATCTTCTGGGCCGTCTGGCCCAGCGCGAAAAGGATCTGGAACAGGTTTTGTCCAGCGTGGTCACGGCGCAGGAGGGCGAGCGCGCGGCGATCTCGGCGGACCTGCATGATGGCGTGGCTCAACAGGTCGCGGCCCTGCATCGCCGCCTCGAGCTGCTGAGACTGGATCTCGACGGCAAAGCCGAGCCGGGGGCCGCGCATGATCTCGACGCCCTGATCGGCATGGCCCGCCAGGCGGTGAGCGACCTGCGTGGCGTGATCTCGGGCTTGCGCCCCACAAGCCTCGATGACCTGGGCGTGGTCGCGGCCCTGAGCGAGGCGGCGCGTCGGCTGGAGGATGCCGGACACGCCGTCACCGTGATCGACCGACTGCCGGACCGACTGCCCGACTGGCAGGAAACCCTGTTGTTCCGCATCGGCCAGGAAGCCCTGACCAACGTCGCCAAGCACGCGCCGGGCGCGAGCGTGTGCCTCGAACTGGCCCTGAGCGAGAGCCGGGACGCCGTGGTGCTGAGCGTCGAGAATGCCGGCGGCGAACCGCGGGGCGCGTCCGCCGAGGCCACCCCCCGGTTCGGCCTGGAGATCATGCGCGAGCGGCTGGCCGCCGTCGCAGGTCGGCTGGAGGCGGGCGAGACGGCAAGGGGCTTTCGCATCCGTGCCATCGTACCTGCGGCGGGTCGTCGATGATGCGTCTGCTGATCGCCGACGACCACGAGTTGACCCGCGCCGGCCTGCGCGCCGTGATCGAGCGCGAGCCGGACATGGCCGTCGTCGCCGAGGTCGCCACCGCCGAGGCCGCCGTCGCGCGCGCCGCCGCAGGCGATGTCGACGTGGCTGTCCTGGACATCCGCTTTGGATCCGGCATGAACGGGCTGGAGGCGGCGACGCTGATCCTGGAGGGATCACCCGCACGGGTTCTGCTGCTGACCCTGCACGACACGCCGGAATATGTCCGAAGCGCCCTGGCCTCGGGCGCGACCGGCTATGTGCTGAAGGACGCCGGGCGCGAGGAGCTGCTTCACGCCATCCGCGCGGTAGCGGCCGGACGCACGGCCCTGCCGACGGCTCTGCTGCGAAGGGCGATGGCCCCGAGCGCCGGCCCTCGCCCGGACGATCTGGCCCGGCTGACGACGCGCGAGCGCCAGGTTCTGGACGGGGTCGCGCGCGGCCTGACCAACAAGGAAATCGCCCGCGATCTCGGCATCGGCCCCGGCACGGTGAAGACCCACGTCGAGCGGCTGATCGCCAAGCTGGGCGTGGCGGATCGCACCCAGGCGGCGGTGTTCGCGGCCAGGACCCAGTCATGAGCCGGCTGCCGCTTTGGACAAGCGCCGCCCGGGCCTGGGCCGACCTGGGTCTGGGGCCCAAGGGGCTGATCGTCGTCGCCCTGCCGCTGGCCATCCTGCTGTCGGGCATCGGCGCGCTGCACCTGTCCGGACGTGCGGAGGCCGAAGCCGAGGCGCGCGTGCGTCTGACCTTCGCCATCCAGCGGGACATCCATGAAGTTCACGCCCTGCTGGCCGAGGCGGCCAGCGGCGTGCGCGGCTATCGGCTGACCGGCCGACAGGCCTTTCTGGAGCCCTATGTGAAGGCCGAGGCCTTGCTGCCCCAGACGCTGGATCGCCTGCGCCGCACCACCCGCGATCCGGAAATCCGTCAGCGGCTGGCCAGGGTCGACACCCTGGTGATCCAGAAGCGGCAGGGCCTGGCCCAGCTGGCCGCCATGCCGGGCGCCGGCACGGCCGCCGGCGTCGAGGCGGCCGATGTCGCCCGCGCCCTGGTCGCGAACAAGGCCGTCCTGGACGCGCTCCGTGACGAGATCGACGCCATGCAACGGCGCGAGCGGGAACTGCTGGAACAGCGTCAGGCCCAGGCCGACGCGGAGCGCCGCCGCACCTGGACCCTGACCGCCGTCATGGCGGGGATCGGCATTCTCGGTGGGCTGGCGGCGGCCCAGCTTCTGTTCACCGGCATCGTGCGCCGGGTCCGGGGCCTGGAGCGGGACGCCGAGCGGCTCGAACAGGGCGAGCCCCTAACCCTCGTGGACGAGGCCCAGGACGAGATCGGCCGCCTGGCGCGACGGCTGGTCCAGGCCGGCGACCTGCTCCGCTCGCGCGAGGCCGCGCTGCGCGAGGGCGAGGAGCGGTATCGGCGCGTCATCGAGGGTGTGCGCGACTACGGCATCTTCGCGCTGGATGTGGAGGGCAACGTCGTCAGCTGGAACACCGGGGCCGAGCGCATCAAGGGCTGGAGCGCCGAAGAGATCCTGGGCCGCCACTTCTCAACCTTCTATCCTCCCGAAGCCCGTGAGGAGACGCCGGCGCGCCTGCTGGAGGTCGCGCGCCGCGATGGCCGGGTCGAGGACGAGGGCTGGCGTGTCCGCCGGGACGGGGGGCGCTTCTGGGCCAACGTCGTCATCACCGCCCTGCGCGACGAGGACGGGACGTTGACCGGCTTTTCCAAGGTGACCCGCGACGTCACCGAGCGCCGCCGCGCCGAGGAGGCCCTGAGCCACGCCCGCGCCGAGGCCGAACGCGCCAGCCGCGCCAAGAGCGAGTTCCTGTCGCGCATGAGCCACGAGCTGCGCACGCCCCTGACCGCGATCCTGGGCTTCAACCAGTTGCTGGGCATGGACCGCGACACACTGGAGGACGACCAGCGACATGCGGTGGACCAGATCGCCAAGGCCGGGGGGCATCTGCTGGCCATGATCGAGGAGGTGCTGGACATCGCCCGGATCGAGGCCGGCGGCCACGCCCTGACACCAGAGACGCTGGATGCCGGCCCCCTGCTCATTGACGTACGCAACCTGATCGCGCCTCAAGCCCAGGCGGCCGGCGTCGAGATTCGCGTCGAGGGGGCCTCCGATGCGCGCGTCACCGCCGATCGCAGGGCGACGGTGCAGATCCTGCTGAACCTTCTGTCGAACGCCATCAAGTACGGCCCGGCCGGAGGGACCGTCACGCTGACCCTGGCCGAGACTCCCGATCGGATCCAGATCGCGGTGCGGGACCAGGGGCCCGGTGTCCCGCCCGCGCTCGTCGACCGCCTGTTCACCCCGTTCGACCGGCTGGACGCCGAACGATGGAGCGGTGCCCAGGGCTCCGGTCTGGGGCTGGCCCTGTCGCGCGGCCTGGCCCAGGCCCAGGGCGGGGACGTCACCTATCGCCCGCGCGAGGACCGGCAGGGCGCCGTCTTCATTCTCGACCTGCCGCGAGGTCCGGTACCGCAAGGAGACCGCGCATGAGGATCATCCCCGAGGACCCCGTGTTGAAATCAGCCATGATCCTGGCGGTGGACGATGAGCCGGCGAACCTGAGCCTGGTGGATCGCGCCTTTCGCCGCGAGGGCTTCAACGAGGTCGTCACCTTCCTGAATCCGGCGGAGGCCCTCACAGCGTTCGCAGACAGAACGCCCGACCTCGTGCTGCTGGACCTCATGATGCCCGGCATCGACGGTTATGAGCTGCTCGAAAGCTTTCGTCGCCTGACCGCGCCCAACGACTATCTGCCGATCCTGGTGCTGACGGCCGACTCGACCATGAACGCACGCCTTCGGGCCCTGTCACTGGGGGCCAATGACGTGCTGCTCAAGCCTTACGACGTGGCCGAACTGCTGATGCGCAGCTGGGTCCTGCTGGATACGCGCCGCAGGTTTCGGACAGCGCTGGGCGGCTGAGCCCCGGACCTACGGCTCCAGCTCGATGTCCCAGTAGAGGTAGTCCAGCCAGCTCTGGTGCAGATAATTGGGCGGGAAACGGCGACCCGCCTCCTGGAGTTGGTAGGCGTTCGGGCGGTGGGGCGCGCGGCGGATCGGCATGTGCGCCTGCTGGGGCGTACGGCCGCCCTTCTTCAGATTGCAGGGCGAGCAGGCGGCGACGATGTTCTCCCACGTGGTGCGGCCGCCGCGGCTGCGCGGAATGACGTGGTCGAAGGTCAGCTCGGCCGTGGTGCCGCAGTACTGGCAGGTGAAGCCGTCGCGCAGAAAGACGTTGAAACGGGTGAACGCCGGGGCGCGGTTCTGGTCGACGTAGCTCTTCAGCGCGATGACGCTGGGGATCTGCATTTCCATCGACGGGCTGCGCACCACCCGGTCGTAGGTGGACACCACGTCGACGCGGTCCTGATAGACCGCCTTGACCGCCTCCTCCCACGGCCAGAGCGACAGGGGATAGTAGGAAAGGGGCCGGAAGTCGGCGTTCAGCACGAGCGCGGGAAAGCCGGACGGCGGCTTGTGGGAGACCTGCATCAGGTCCCCCTGCTCAATGAGCCAGACGGGATCGAGAAAATCGGACTGAAGACGTCGCTCCTTCTCTCTGATGAACGAAGCCTAACCCCGATTCGTCGCCGCCGCCATGACGGCTTGGCGTCGGTTTGATGAAGACTTGGGCGGGCAAAGAAAGAGGTTCATCACGGAGAGCACAAAGGGTTCACCAAGGACACGAAGGGACCGAGCAGACGGTCAAGGCGACGACCGCCATGCTTGGCCGCCCGAAATGACATGACGCTTCGCGTCGGAAAGCTTTTGCGGCGCAGCCGCGATCCCATTGCATAGATCGCTGGAAGTGACGGATCGGCGACCTGACCTTCTGCTCGGTCCCTTCGTGTCCTTTGTGAATCCTCCGTGCTCTCCGTGATGAACCGCTTTCCGTCACCCACCCTGGACGGCTACCGCCGGGCGAGGCCGCCGGGAAAGCCCGGCAGGCTCCAGCCCCACACCAACGCCCCCGCGCGCAAAAGGAACCCGGCCGGCGCCGCGATCAGGGCGGCGGGCCAGGGATCCAGGCCGAGGGCCCGCGCCGTGACATAGGCCGTGGCGGCCAGAAGCGCGGCGGAGACCGTGATCTCGCGCCGCAGCAGGATCGAGGGCTGGCCCGCCAGGAGGTCGCGCACGATGCCGCCGAAGCAGGCCGTCAGAGCCCCCATGACGATGCAGACCAGGGGCGGCACGCCGAAGGCCTCGGCCTTGGCCGCGCCGAGCACGCCATAGGCCCCCAGCCCTATAGCATCCAGCCAGAGCAGCGCCCGGAACCGCCAGGTCCCGACGCCGAGCAGCCAGACCCCCAGGGTGGCGGCCAGGCACACGGCGATATAGCGCCAGTCCTCGACCCAGAAGACCGGCGCGCCGATCAGCAGGTCACGCAGGGTTCCTCCGCCAACCCCCGTGATCGCGGCGAAGAAGGCGAAGGTGACGAGGTCGTGCTTCTCCCGCGCCGCCGCGAGCGCGCCCGTGGCGGCGAAGACGGCCACCCCAGCGAAGTCCAGCGCGCCCAACACCGTTTCCGGACGCGCCAGCTCGGCCCCGATCGCCGCAGGATCAATGACGCTCATGGCCGTTGCTCTTGCCTGCCGTCTCGCGCGCGGCGCTCGACGGCTGGAGGCAGGTCGTCCAGCACGATCTCGCCCTTCTTCACGCCGGTGTACCAGGCCCAGAGCAGGTGACAGGCCACGCCGCGCCACGGCCGCCAGACCTCGGCCCGGGCATAGGCCTGCTTCGTGTCCGGCCGCACCTCGGCGCGGTCGGCCCATTTGATGGCCTCCTGCAACGCCACGTCGCCGCCGGGAAAGACATCGGTGCGCCCCTCGCACAGCAGCAGATAGGCCTCGGCGGTCCACAGGCCGACGCCCTTCAGCGACACCAGGGCCTCGATGGCGGCGGCGTCGTCCAGCGTCGACAGATGATCCAGATCGATGCGCCCTTCGACCTGGGCCCGGGCCATGCCCTGTCCATAGGTCGCCTTCTGCCGCGACAGCCCCATGCCGCGAAGACTGTCCAGATCATGGGCCAGCAGCGCCTGCGGCGTGATCTCGCCCAGTCCCGCCTGCAGCCGCGCCCAGACCGACGCCGCCGAGGCCACCGACACCTGCTGCTCCACGATCATGCGGAACAGGCCGACGAACCCCGCCTGCCGGACGCGCCATTCGAACGGCGGGGTCTGGGCGTGCGCCCGGGCCAGCGCCGGGTCGCGCTCGGCCAGAGACTGGCGGGCGGCGGCGAGGTCGGCGGGGCTGAGAGGCATGGTGGTCTTCCGGTCAGGCGGATGAACGGCTAGCGTTCGATCATGCTCACTCTGGACGAGATTTCCGTCGCGGACACCCCTGCCGAAGAGGCTGGGCGGTGTTCAGGGCCGAAACCCGCCATCGCGCGACGGCTGAACCCGGTGAGGCCCTGATGCGCAGTCTGGACGATCTGTTGCGGCCGCTGAACCGCGAGACCTTCCTGGATCAGAACCGGGCGCGGCCCCTGCACATTCCCGCGCCGGAGGGATCGGACAAGCGGTCGATCCTGGACTGGACGACGTTCAACGGCCTGCTGTCGCAGACCTCGATCTGGACGCCCGCCAATCTGAGGATGGTCCGAAACGGCGAGCCGATCCCGGCCGAGGCCTATTGCGTGCTGGCCGACACCCATGCCGGCAAGGTGATGCGGCCCTCGCCGGCCAAGGTCGAGGTCCTGCTGTCGACCGGGGCCAGCCTGATCGCCAATGACGTCCAGCGCCTGACGCCGGGAATCGCCGCCCTGTGCGACGGTCTGGGTGAAACCTTTGCCGGCGCCGTGGCCGCCAATGTCTATTGCTCGTTCGGCGGGGTGCAGGCGTTCCAGACCCACTATGACCTGCACGACGTCTTCGCCATCCAGACCGAGGGCGAGAAGGTCTGGCGGCTGTATGCCAACCGCGCGCCCGATCCCGTCGATCCGCCCGAGCCGGCGGACCCGCGCGCCTACTTCGCCGCCACGCGCGGGCCCCTGGTGCAGGAGGTGCGGATGCGGCCGGGCGATGTGCTGTATGTGCCGCGCGGCTGGTACCACGACGCCCTGGCGGTCGAGGGGGCGTCGCTGCACCTGACCCTGTCGGTCACGCCCTTGTACGGACGGATCCTGTTCTCCCTGCTGGAAGCGGCGGCCATGCAGGACCCGACGTTCCGCGCCTGGTTTCCGCCGGCCGCGCCGGACGGCGGCGCCGCGCTGCGTGACCACGTGGGCAGGTTGATGACCCGGCTGACCGAGATCGCCCGGATGCCCTTCTTCATCAATGAGATCGCCATGGCCCAGGCGCGTCTGACCCCCCGGCCCGCCGCCTATGCCCTGCCCGAGCGCAAGCCGCTGACGCTGTTCCGCCCCGCCGGCCTGATCGGACCGCGCATCGAAGGACCGGCCGCGGTGGCCATGGAATGGGCCCTGGCCCAGCCCCAGTTCGCCCTGGAGGACATGATCGCCCAGTTCGACTTCGTGCCCGAACCCGCCCTGCGCGGCGCGGTGGAGGCGGCGGAGCGGTCCGGGGCCCTGGTGCGGCTGTCACCCGCCACCCCATGATCCCGACGAACCCCGGCTCCCGATCGCAGCGGCCTCATGTCCCCGTCGACAGGCGGGTGCGTCAGACCTAGACAACCTTCATGCGGACATTCGAAGACATCCTGGCGCCCATCGGCATCGACCGGTTTCGCAGCGAGCACCTGGGTACCGAGCCGCTGCATGTGCCCGCGCCCGATGGATCGACCAAGCGCGAACTGCTGACCTGGGCGGCCTTCAACGGCCTGCTGGCCCAGACCAATGTCTGGGATTCCGACCGGCTGCAGATGATGCACCGCGAGGTCGATGTTCCGCCGGATCAGTACTGTCGCTCGCGGCCGTCGACCCACGGTCCGGTCTGGCGGCCCGATCCGGAGATGGTCCGGCTGATGCTCGGCGCCGGCGCCAGCATCCTGGCCAACGACATGCTGACGCTGCACGCGCCGATCACAGAGGCCGGCGTGGCGCTAGGCGAGGCCATGGGGGCCAAGGTCGGGGCCAGCGTCTTCTGCTCCTTCAAGGAGAACCGGGTGCTGGGCACCCACTACGATGTCCACGACGTCTTCGCGGTCCAGACCGAGGGCGAGAAGATCTGGAACTTCTACGAGGGCCGCGTGTCGGACCCGCTCGACTATCCGCCCAACCTGACCCACGCCGACATCGAAAAGAGCCGGGGGCGGCTGGTGAAGACGGTGACCATGCGGCCGGGCGATGTGCTCTATGTGCCGCGCGGGGTCTATCACGACGCCATCGCCGTCGATGCGCCCTCGCTGCATGTCAGCTTCACCGTCATGCCCCTCACCGGGCGTGCGCTGCTGGTGCTGCTCGACATGATGGCGCGCGATCACCCGGCGTTTAGAAAGTGGCTGCCGTCGGCCGCGTCCGAGCCCGAGGCCTTCGCCCGGGCCGTGGCCGACCTGGGTCCTGTGCTGGCCGAGATCGTCAGCTCTCCGAGCTTCCGTCAGGAGGCCGCCCGCCAGCAGCGGCGCGCCAGTCCAAAGCTCGCCCGCTTCGACCTGCCCGAGCGTCTGGCTCTGACCCTTTATCAGGTCACCGGGCGCGCCTTCCCGGCGGGCGAGGACCCCGCCCGGCAGATCCACGACTGGATGATGGGCCAGCGCCGTTTCGCCCTGGAGCACCTGAAGGTGCAGTTCGACGGCGATCCCGAGCCCCGGATCGACGCGATCGTGAAGGCCGCGGAGCAGGCGGGCGCGATCGCCCGGATGTGAGGGCGTGAGCTTCGTCACCCGTTTCGCGCCCTCGCCGACCGGCCTGCTGCACCGGGGTCATGCCTTCTCGGCGCTGACGGCGTGGACGGCGGCGCGGTCGGCGGGCGGGCGTTTCCTGCTGCGGATCGAGGACACCGACTTCACCCGCTGTCGGCCGGAGTATGAGACGGCCCTGATCGAGGATCTGCGCTGGCTGGGCCTGGACTGGGACGGGCCGGTGATGCGCCAGTCGGAGCGGCGCGCGGCCTATGACGCGGCGCTGGATCGGCTGCGGGACAGGGGCGTGCTCTATCGCTGCTTTCGGACGCGCAAGGAGCTGATGGCCCTGGCGGGCGGCGCGCCCCATGCGGACGATCCGGCCGACGCGGGCGCCTTCACCGGCGGCCCCCTGCCTGCCGAAGAAGAGGCCGCGTGGATGGCCGAGGGCAGGCCCTTCGCCTGGCGGCTGTCGCTGGCGGCCGCGCGGGATCGGCTGGGCGGGTTCGAGCGCCTGATCTGGGTCGAGGAGACGGCCGATCCGGGGGTCAGGACCGCCCGGCCCGAGGCCCTGGGCGACATGGTCGTGGGGCGAAAGGACATCGGGGCGGGCTATGTCATCGCCTCGGTGGTCGATGACGCGGCCCAGGGCGTGACCCACGTCATCCGGGGCGAGGACCTGATCCAGACGACCTCGATCCAGCGCGTGCTTCAGGCCCTGCTGGACCTGCCGACCCCGACCTATCGCCACCACCGCCTGCTGCTGGGCCCGGACGGCAAGCGCTATGCCAAGCGCGACGGGTCGGTCACCCTGATGGCCCTCAGGGAGGCGGGGGTGACGGCGGAGGAGCTGAGGGCAGAGCTGGGCTTTGGCTGATGGTCTTCGCCCGTCGTGTGACGGGTCCAGGTCGAAAGCGGATGCTCCGAACAGCCGCTAGGGGTGGAAAGCGGACCCGACTGGAGCAGGCACGCGCCGGGCTATAAGGGAGGAACGGTCATTGGTATAATGGTGATCGTGGTCCGTCAGAATCTCCGAGCCTCAGGGTCGATCCATGCGTTTGGCAGTGCTTGTTATCGGCCTGGCTCTTGCCGGCCCGGCGGTGTCTCAGGAAGCCTTTGACCCACAAGCCCGGGTCACCGAGGCCCTTCAAGCGGTGAGGCCCATCGCACTGAACCGAGACAGTGTCGATTGGGTTGCCGTCGAAGCGAGGGCACGAGAGCTGGCGGCTTCGGCGTCAGACACAATCGACCTTCTGCCAGCCTACCACTGGATCGTCTGGTCCCTCGGCGACAACCACTCGTTCATTAGCCCAAGCGACGAACAATACGATGAATGGGTCAGGCGAAACGGTCGCAACCGCTATCTGCCGGACCTTCCCCGTCGCCGGGTCTCGAACTCCGAGTTCCATGATCGTCCTGTCTCCGGTCGAGATCTTCCACTGGGAACAGGCTCGGTCGCCCGAACTGTGGTCGTTCCGGCCTTTGGCGGCAGCGACGCTGACAACTCCTTCGCTCAGTCAATCACTGACGCCTTGGGCGACGGAGGGGCCTGCGGGTTTGTCGTTGATCTCCGGGGCAACTCCGGCGGCAACATGTTCCCGATGACCGCTGGGCTCTGGCCGTTGCTGGGAGAAGGTTACAGTTATCCAGCCATCGCAGGCCCTGGGTTGGAGGATGCGCGCATCGCCTTCGAGTCGGGCCAAATGGTTGGATATGCTTCGGCCGGTGCAAGTGCCGCGATACTCGGGGCGCTCCCGACGTGGACCCCCGGGACGAACATCAGTCAGCTTCCAATGGCGGTGCTCATCGATCAAGGCGTTGCCAGCTCCGGCGAGGGCACAGCCATCGCGCTGCGAGGCCGCGAAGGAACGCGCTACTTCGGTGAGCCAACCTACGGTGTCGCGAGCGCGAATGACATTCTCACCCTAAGCGACGGTATCCAGATGGCGGTCACCGCCGCTTACTTGAGGGACAGCCAAGGTCGGATCTACCCCGATGGGATCCCCCCGGACGAACCCGTGAGCACTGGCCAGGGTGACCCCCGTGATCCGGACGATGCAGTCTTGGAGGCTGCAAAAGCGTGGCTCGCCCAGCAGCCCTCCTGTCGGGGCTAGGGTTAGGACTGCAACTGCAAACGGACACGCCTCAGGTCAGACGACCGAACAGACCGCAAACACTGCTGCCAGGCTGCATCAGGCCGGCAATGCGCTGACTATAGGTCCGCAACGGGTCGGGTTCGGCCCTCAGCCTGACGCCCGATTGCGGACATTCAGGGGATGCGCCGTAAGCGGACACCGCGCAGGTCCGTTTGGGGTGGGGAGCGGACATGACCGCCTTTTCCGATCAGCGCCCTTCACTTGCCAATATGGAAAGTTATGATACTTTCCACTTTGGAAACCAAAGAGGTGCTTACAGTGGTGGATCGGACATCCCTTGACGCGCTGGCGGAAGTTCGTGACGCCAAAGCCGCTGTTGCCAAGCGACTCGATGTTCACTGGACATTCGACCTGGCGTTCGCGCTGGCGGTCGGGGGCGTTTTCGCCGTGAACACCATGCCGATGCCTTGGGGACCTCTCGCTGCAGGGCCGTGCATCGGGGCGATCACCTGGCTATCGGTCATCCGTCGCGACCGCAGCGGGATATGGGCGAAGAACGGCGGCCCGCCTCCGGCGCGGGCCGTGGCCATCGGCATGTATCTCATCATTGCGGCGCTGGCGTTGATCACCTTCATCTCGTCGATGGCGCTTGGTCAGCGCTGGCCGGCCCTTATTGCAGGAGCCCTCGCTACGATGACCACCTTCGTAGCCAGCCGCTGGTGGGTTTCGATTTATCGCAAGGCCTTGGCAGCCAGCGAAATATGAAGGTGCCGACGTTCGATCCGGTGATCCATGCGCCGGGTCGGCTTCAGATCTGTGCCGTTCTGGTGAGCGTGGAGGAGGCCGAGTTCTCCATGCTCCGGGATGCACTAGCTGTGTCGGACTCGGTCTTGTCCAAGCATTTGAAGCTGCTGAACGAGGCTCAGTATATTGCTATCCGCAAAGCCGTTTCCTCCGGCAGGAACAGGACCTGGGCGCGGCTGACGCCCTTGGGGCGACGGGCCTTTACCGCCCATTTAGCGGAGCTCCAACGGCTTGCTAGCCTGCAATCATTTCCACGCTCGGAAGAGCAATCAGACTAGCGTTTGAGGCAAAGGTCGCACAAAGTCGGGACAGTCGGCGTCCAGCATTTGCGGGCGAGCAGTTCCGACCTTTTTTCATTGGCCAAGGGGCGAGCTCGCCTACCACACCCGACTGGCGGACGATTGCGGCTGCGCCGATCGTCGCTGGCCTTCCCGTCTTCGATGTCCGCTATGCGTCGAAAGCGGGCATGGACTGTGGGCAGGCGCGACCCGGGCGTCGCCGACGTGGTCAGGCTGTCTGGCACCCGATGATCGCCGTTCTGAAACGCGCGCGATGGCCGTGACGGCGGCCGTCGATTGATCGAACCGCAGGGGAGCCTGGCGGTCGCGTCATGGGCCGCAGACCCTGTCAGACCCCGGGAAAGACCTCGGTGATCGGGCGGTGCTCGGGCAGGATGTAGACGATCCCCGCCGTGCCTCTGAAGGTCGGGGCGATGATATCGTCATAGAAGGCGACCGGCACGTTCACGCAGCCGTAGGAGATGCGGTTGTCCTCAGGCGTCGGCGTCGCCAGGCGCTGCAGTCGACGATCTGCCGGTCGACCCCTGACCGGATGCAGCGAGAGCGCTTCGTCGTAGTCGATCCAGAGCACGCTCGCCCCGGTCAGGTTCTCGCCGGTCGCGGCGAGAAAGCGTCCCGATGGCGTGATGCGGTCTTCCGGCGCGATGGCGGACAGGGGGCGGTCGCCGATCCCGGGGGGCGAGATGTCGCCTCGCGCCAGACCCAGAAGCACGGGCGCGGTCCCCAGCAGCCCTCCGTCGGGGCTGAAGGCGAAGACCCGGGCCTCGACCTTGTCGATCAGGACGAAGGGCAGGCCCTGATTGTCGCCGGTCGCAAGAACCCAGGACTTCAGACGTTGAATGGCGGGCGAGGCCGCTGGGTCGACCGCGTCCGCCTGGCCCAGTGCACCGGGCTGTCGCGCGGCCGCCGGGAAGGACATGGCGAGGATGAGCCCGAGCGCCAGACCGGCGGCGCCTATCCCCCGCCCCAGCCTGCGGCGCCCGGCCGGGGAACGGCCTGTCGGCGCGGCTGTCCCCGCGGGGGCCCCGGCCGTCACCGTCAGTTTCGATCCTGTCTGGGCGGATAGACGGGAACGGGCGGCGGAGGCGGCGGCGACACCCGTGACGACATCACGGCGGATCCGCTCACCGGCGGCGGCGGAGCCGTCTCGTGGGCCGATGCGCGCGCGCCACGGCCCGAACCGCCACCGTGGCCCTCGACCGGCGTGCAGACCGTGCCGTCCTCGCAATCCGAGAAATAGACCTGCGGCGGCTCGACCATGATCTCCGACGGGCGCACATGGACCTCGGGACGCTGGACGTAGATCTGGGCGGGCGCGATGCGGATCGGCGGGGCGTCCACATAGACCGGCGGGCCCTGGATGTGGACGACCGGGCCGGCGACATGGACCGGGCGACCGATCACCCGGTAGCCGGGCGAGGCGACGTGGATGGCCGGGCCGGCCGGGACGTGGATCGGCGGCGGCCAGCCGCCGGGCGGGGTATAGCCGCCTCCACCCGTCCACGGGCCGTAGAAGTCGACGACGCGGGTGCAGGCGCAGGCGTCATGCGAGCCGTGCGGGCGTTCGTGGCATCCGTGACCATCCGTCGCCGCCGCGCCCGAGATCAGCATGGAGGCCACGATCGAAGTGATCGGATCCATTCCGTCAGCTCCCCTCTCAAGTCCTTGCGAGACTTCAATATTCTCCTGTCAGGCGAACCCTGGAGGAGGCCGGCAACGCACTCGATTACAGCTACATTAACCCTTTTCGCCTGTCCACCGCCGGGGCCTGAGCCCGCCCGCCTGTCGCGCGGACATCCCCGTCGGGCGATGACGCGACCGGCGCGCGAGGCTAGGTGGCGGGCTGGCCTTCCGACCGCCGGTTACAGCCGATCGATCAACGCCTGGGCTTCGCGACGCGATCCGTCGACATCGTTTCCGGCCGCCAGTGCCCGACGATACCAGCAAAGCGCCTCGTTTCGATTGCGCGGGAGGCCGCCATTCCCGTTCTGGAATGAAAGCCCCAGACCGAGCATGGCATAGGCGTGGTTGCGCTGCGCGGCACTATAAAGATAGGGAATCGCGTTGCGTTGATTTTGCGTCATTCCAGCATAGTCCCCATAGAGAAGGACGCCTTGAGAATACATCGCGTCACTATGGTCTTGTAAGGCTGCCCTCTGAAACCATCGAAAGGCCTCTGGAAAATTGGCGTCTATACCTCGCTCGCCCATGTAATAGCGCCCGACAGCATACTGGGCGTGGGCAAAGCCAGCCTCTCCCGCCAGCCGCAGACGTGTCAGCGCGCGAACGTGATCACCGGCCCTGCTGAGCTCCACACCGGCCAGGTAGTCCTCAAAACCGCGACGCAGCAGCGCCGTTTGCGCCCGCCTTTCAGAAACATCTAGTCCCCGCGCTTCCTGCAACTGATAGATCCGCTCGACTTCTGCAAAGTCGACCGGCGCGCCATACAGGCCGATTTGGTGAATTTTTTGGATCGTGTTGGCCGCCTCTTCCCACAGACGGGCCCCGTATGTCGTATAGGCGAAGTTTTCCGTGCGTTGCATCACCAGCCGGTTCAGTCGGACGGCCTCGGCCCAGTCCACCTGCGTGCCATCCGTCGGCCGGTAAAGCTCTCGGGCCAGGCCAGAGAGCGTCGCAGTGAATCTGCTCTCCAGAGCCTCTGTCCGGCGCTGGTCCAGCGGGGCCGGCTGTGGATAGCTGAGGCACGATGCGCGCGGGCCAGAGGTTTGCGCCATCGCCTGCGGCACCGCGCCGACCATGGCCACCGACACCGCCATCGCGCCTGCACAAGCCAAGCCCATCCACCGCATGTTCCGACCCTTTTCCACTGCACTCCCGTCAACGTTGTCCGAAACAGCAGCGCTGGCAAGGTTGGAACGTGCGACCAAAGTCCGCTTCCGGTCGCGTCGAGACCCTGATTTGACGGCGATGAGAAGACGCTGACCCCGGATCGTCTGGCTCTGGCGTTAAGCCCGGAGAGACCCTCGCCACGAGCCTCGAAGCCTCTGCCTCCCCTTCATGGGAGTAGAGACGACGGCGGGCGGACCGAAGCGAAGTCCGGGTGGGGAGGGTGGTGCAAACCCCACCCTGTCGTCGCTGGCGCGCCGACATCCCTGCCCATAAAGGGGAGGCAGAATGACCGCCCCCGCTCCCCGTCTGATTCCGCTGCTGGTCGTGCTGGCCTCGGCGTCGATCCTGGGGCTGGCACCGATCCTGGTCAGGCTCACCGAAACGGGACCGGCGGCGGCGGGGTTCTGGCGGTTCGCCTTCGCCATGCCGCTGCTGGTCCTGCTGGTCGCCCGGCCGGGCGGCGAAGGCCCAGACTGGCTAGGATTGGGGCGGCCGTCGAAGTGGATGCTGCTGGCGGGGCTGTTCTTCGCGCTGGACCTGTCGTTCTGGCACTACGGCATCGTCATGACCTCGGTCGCCAACGCCACGGTGCTGTGCAACCTGACGCCGGTGGTGGTGACCCTGATCGGGTGGCTGTTCTTCAAGGAGAAGCCCGCGCGGCTGTTCCTCCTGGCGCTGGGCTTCGCCATGGCCGGGGCCTGGGCCATGGCGGCGGGCAAGGCGGGGGGCCAGGGCACCAATCCGCCGCTGGGCGACGCCCTCTCTCTGCTCGTCTCGGTCTGGTACGCCCTCTACTTCCTGATGGTGAAGTTTGCCCGGACCACGGCGGGCGCCTTGAAGGTCACCTTCTGGGCGACCCTGGCGGGCCTGCCGCTGATGGGGGCCGTCGCCCTGATGCTGGGCGAGGACATGGTTCCGGCGACGGCCGCGGGATGGGCGGCCTGTGTGGGCATGGGGCTGATGCATGTGGCCGGACAGGGCGGCGTAGCCTGGGCGCTGGGGCGGCTGCCGGCGTCCATCACCGCCGTGACCATCCTGATCCAGCCGATCGTGGCGGGTCTGCTGGGATGGGTGATCTTCGGCGAGATCCTGTCGCCGGTTCAGGCGCTGGGCGGGGCGCTGGTGATGGCGGCGATCGTCCTGGCGCAGTGGTCGAACGCGCGACCGCCCGCGCCTACGAAAACGGGCGCGGCTCCCGGAGGAACCGCGCCCGCGTGATCGCTATCGGCGACCCTGATCGGTGAGGATCAGAGGACCTTCAGGTTCACGGCCGAGGTCTTGCCGCGCTGGGATTCCAGCTCGTATTCGACCTTGGCGTTCTCATCGAGACCGGCGAGGCCGGCTTTCTGAACGGCGGTGATGTGCACGAACACATCGTTTCCGCCGGATTCGGGCTGGATGAAACCGAAGCCCTTGGTGGGGTTGAACCACTTGACCGTACCGGTCGGCATTGTGCGTCTCCATAAACGCGCTCTTCCAGGCGAACGCCCTGTTCAAGGGGTCCGACAATCCATCTGGACAGGCTCGTTCATAGAAGGAGCTAGACGCAGGTTTGGACCCCACGCGAAATCCGGATTGCGCGAATGTTGTCTCCCAGCCGTCAAGCCCGGTCAATCGGAATCGATTCGCGCCCCGGGCGATCAAGATGAAGTGAAATCAGGCGCACAGCCCCCTCGGGGCCCCGTCCAGATGCAGGTGGTCGGCGTGGGCCTCGTTGTAGTCGGGACTGAGAACCGTCGAGAACACGCGGCAGGCCCCGTCCCGGATCCGCCGGATAAAGCCCGCCCCTTCAACGCCTTGCGGCCCCTGCCCGTCCCAGTCGGACTGGACCGAGACCGTGCGTCCATCCGCCAGGGTGACCGAGGCGACGTCCAGCGCATTGGCCCGCGCGTGCTCGCTGGGACGGTCGTTCCGGTCGTCGGAGCCATAGATGCGGCGGCAGGAATAGGTGCCGAAATTGTTCACCGCCACGGGCGTGGAGCCATAGGCGGCCTCCGCGGCCGGCCTCAGAACCTGCCGGTCCCAGATGACGTAGCGGACCGCCAGCGGGCACTGCATGGTCAGGCCGCCGGGCCGGAGCGGCGTCACCGCGCCACCGGTGATGACCACGGCGTTCCTCACCTGGCAGAAGCCGCCGCCGTCGATGGCCTCGGCGCGGCGGACCTGAACGCCCGCATCCCGCAGCGTCTGGAGGCAGGCGGCGGTGACCGCCTCGACCTCTTCATCCGGCGCGGAAAAGGACACGGCGAAGTCCGCCACCTTGGCCGCCGTCGCCTGACCGATGGGGCGGTTCAGGTCCAGCGGCTTCCACGGCAGGTCCTGGGGCGGAGCGAAGACGTTCAGCAGGGCGAAGCCGGCGCACAGCGCCAGGCCGAGCTCCCACATCAGGTTCCAGAAATCGGCGAAGTCGCGCTTCATGCCCGATCAACATGAAGCGCGGCGGTTCGATCCGCCAGCGACAACCCGTCAGGTCGCCTGGATCAGGGCCGGGATCAGCTGGCGGCAGGCCTGAGCGCCGGCCATGCCGTCGTTCGACGCCGCCACGAAGGCGCGTCCCGCCCCCGGCGCCACCCAAGCCGACAGATACCACATCGTGTTGGAGCCATCGTGGGTCAGGGCCGGACCGCCCGCCCAGGACTGACCTTCGGCGATGATCCATCCCCCGCCGTACGCTGGCCGGCCCGAACCCGCCGATCGGGTCAGAACCGCCATCGTGTCCGCAGAAAGGAGGCCGGCGCCGTCGTTCAGGAACAACCCGAGGAAGCGCGCATAGTCGCCCAGCGTCATATGGGCGGTGCCCGCCGGTCCGAGCGCGAGGGGATTGTCGGAGCCCGGGTTCGCCGGATCGATCGCGGTCCCGCCGCGATGCCCCCAGGGCTGGTCCCCCGGTGGCGCGCCGAACCCGCCGCTGCGGATGCCCAGCGGCGCGAACAGATCGGTCCGCAGGACCTCTTCCCACGGCTGACCGGTCAACGCCTCGATCGCGGCGCCGAGGACGATGTAGTTGGCGTTGCCATAGGCGAAGGTTCCCGGTGTCCCTGCGGGCGGCACGGCCAGCATGGCCTCCACGAGCGCCCGGCGCTGCTCGGGCAGGCTTCGCGGATCGGATCGCGCCGTCATCAGCCAGGTCCGACCCATCGCCGTCTGATCCGACAGGCCCGCGACATGGCCCATGACGGCGGTCAGGGCCGTATCGCGCCACGTCTCATGCATCGCCATGTCGGGCAGCGTCTGAGACAGGGTCGCCGACCAGCTGGCCCGGCCCTGATCGACCAGGCGGCCATACAGGGCCGCGGTCATGGCCTTGGTGTTGGACCCCAGGTGCCAGCGGTCATCCGCGGTCACGGCATCCGGTGATGCCGCGCGACGCACCCCGCGCGCCCCGATCCATAGCGGTCCGTCCCGGCCCACGACCATGCCGGCCAGCGCGGGCGCCGCGCCTTCGCCCGCCGCGATCCGGTCGAGGGCGGCGTCCCATGCGCGGGCGTCGGCGCCCGCTGACCCGGCTCCGACGACGGCGAGGGCGGCGGTCCCCACCAGCAGCTCTCGTCTTGTGCTCATGGGACCAGACTGTGCGATCGGACTCGACGCGCCAACTTAAATCGCTGCAACCTCGCCGAGGCAAGGAGACGACCATGGGCAAGAAGGACGACTACGAGGCCGAGCTGGAGAAGCTCCAGATCGAGCTGGTCGATACCCAGCACTGGTCGATCGAACAGGGCCAGAAAGTGCTGATCGTGTTCGAGGGCCGCGACAGCGCGGGCAAGGACGGGGCCATCAAGCGCATCACCGAGTTCGCCTCGCCGCGCCAGACCCGCGTCGTCGCCCTGCCCAAGCCGACCGAGCGCGAGACCACCCAGTGGTATTTCCAGCGCTATGTCCCCCATCTGCCGGCGGCGGGCGAGTGGGTGATCTTCAACCGGTCCTGGTACAATCGCGCCGGGGTCGAGCCCGTCATGGGCTTCTGCACGCCCGAACAGCACGAGCAGTTCCTGAAGGACGTGCCGCATTTCGAGACCATGCTGCGCGGCTCGGGGATCCAGCTGATCAAGATCTGGCTGGACATCTCCAAGGCCGAGCAGGCCAAGCGGCTGGCGGAGCGGGTCGACGACCCCCTGAAGCGGTTCAAGGTCTCGTCGCTGGACGCCGAGGCGCAAAAGCGGTGGGACGCCTATTCCGCCGCGCGCGACCGCATGCTGGACGAATGCCACACCAAGCACGGGCCGTGGACGGTCGTGGCCACCGACGACAAGAAGACCGCCCGCATCAACGTCATCCGCCACATCCTGACCGAGCTGAAACGGCCGGGATCGAAGGTGAAGCGGCCGGACCGCGAGGTGGTCTTCGCCGCCGACGACCACCAGGGGCGGCTGAATCCCTAGCTCCGCCTCTAGCCGCTAGAATACCTTGTCATCCCGGCTCTCCGCTCCGCTTCGGCCGGGATGACAATCCTTGGGACACTTATGACAGAAGTGGTGCGGCCTCAGTCGGCCCCCAGCTCTTCCACCAGCCGGTCCATGCCATAGACATCGCGCAGCGCCGTCGTCACCGCGCCGGTGGTGACGATCACGCTGCGGTTGACGTCGCGGTCGTAGCCGTAGGCGTTCCTCTGGGTCAGGACGGTGGAGTCGAAGTTGGCCCCGACGATCTCGCCCGCCTCATTGACCACCGGAGAGCCCGACGAGCCGCCGATGGTATCGGACGACACCGTCATGTTCAGCACCGTGTCGCCGTCGATGGCGTCGCGCGCGGCCAGCAGCCGGGGCGCCACGTCGAACGGGGCGGCACCCGTCGCCCGGTCCCACAGGCCGTCGAAGGTGGTGAAGCCGTCGAACCTCTGGCCCGGCACGTCGGAGCCCTCGATCAGGCCGTAGGTCAGGCGGAGTGTCCCCGTCGCATCGGGATAGACGCTGTCGCCATAGGCGGCGAAGCGGGCGGCGGCGAGGCGTTCGGAGGCCTGTTCCGTCGGGGCCTGGACGCGGGTCTCCCAGTCGGCGCGCACGCCGCGCGTCACGTCCTGGATCGACAGCATCCACTGGATCAGGGGATCGTTCGACGCCCGGATGGCCTCGATGCCGCCGTCCCAGAGGGCGCGGCGCACGGCCGGGTCGGCCAGGGTGGAGCCCTCGACCAGACGCGCCGACAGGGCCTCGGGGGACTCACGGCCGAGCAGGGTGCGCACGCGCGGATCGTCGACCGTCAGCCACTCGCGGGTCTTGGACAGCCACCATTCCATGCGGACCTGCTCCAGCTCCGGATAGACCGGGCCCTGGGCCATGATGGCATTCTCCACCGCGCCCAGCCGGGCGTCGCCGTATTCCGGCAGGCGTTCGGCCGAGGGTTTCTCGCGCTCCTGGGCTGCGCGAACCAGCGTGCGGGCATAGTTGAACAGGACCGAGCCGCCGCCCGGCGACGTCGTGCCGATGCCCGTCCCGCCTTCCAGCAGGGCCATGGGCACATAGAGCTCACGCACCGCTGGCTGCACGGCCGAGAGCGCGCCCCATGGATCCGCGGCCGCCTCGGCCATCGCGGTGTCGGCGGCGACACGGGCGCGGAAGTCGGCCTCGGCCTCGGCGCGGCGGCTCATGAAGCCGGCGTCGGTCAGGGCGCGCATGCGGCCCAGTCCGCGCTTGTAGGTGTTTTCCAGACCCACGATCGGGTCCATGGCCATGAAGGCGTTCTCTTCGCTCTCGGCGGCGAAACGGATCAGCCGGCCACGCAGCTCCGACGCGATCAGCTGGTCCAGCGGCAGGACGACGTCGCGGATGGACGCCAGCTGGTCCTGGGTCAGCAGACGCTGCGTCGATCCGGGGCTGCCGGACACGAAGACGGGCGTGCCGGTCACCGGCTGGTCATCGTTCCAGACGAAGTGGGTCGGCGTCGCGACCGGCTGGCCGTTCTCGTACAGGCGCACGAAGGCGGCATCGATGGCGAAGCGCGGGAAGGAGAAGTTGTCCAGGTCCCCGCCGAAGGTCGCCGCCCGGTCCTCGGGCGCCCAGGCCAGACGCACGTCGGTGTAGCGCTTGTAGGCATAGAGCTTGAACTGGCCGCCGCGATAAAGGCTGACGACCTGACAGCGGCGGTCGGAGGCGCCCTGGCAGGCTTCCTGTTCGATGCGGCCGATCTCGGCGTCGCGGGCGCGGGTGAAGGCCTGGCCCGTCAGACCGGCGCCCGCCGCCCTGACGCGCTCGGTGACGTCGGTGATGTCGGTCAGGATCTCGGCCGTCCCGCCGGGGCAGCGCAGTTCCTCTTCGCGGGTGCGCGGCGTGAAGCCGGTCGCGGCATAGTTCACGGCTTGCGTCGACAGATTGGCCACGCAGCTGGCGACGCAGTGGTTGTTGGTCAGCACCAGCCCCTGGGCCGAGACGATGCCCGCCGAGCACCCGCCGAACCTGGCCGAACTCAGCCGCACCCGGTCCAGCCACGCCTGATCGATGTTCGTCCCCAGCGTCTGGTTCGCCCGCGCGATGGGGAAGTTGTCGAAGGTCCACATGCCTTCCTCGGCAGAGGCGGCGGTGGCGGAGAGGAGGACGGCGGTGGTGGCGAGAAGGAGAAGGCGCATGGGGGACTCCGGATTTCGGGCGGGAATGGAGGGGATCACGCCGGATGGGTCAAGTTGCGCACGGATTTGTCATCCCGGCCGAAGCGCAGCGGAGAGCCGGGACGCACGGCTGGGTTCTTTGACTCCCTCCCGGAAATCGCGCAACGATTGTCCGGGAGACGGGCATGCGTGACTTCGATTTCTGGGTCTATATGCTGGCCGATGCACCATGCGGCTGGCTGTACGTCGGGATGACGAATGATCTGATCAGGCGAGTCGAGGAGCACAAGCTCGGCGTGTTCGACGGCTACACCCGCGAGCACGGGATCGACCAGTTGGTCTGGTACGAGCATCATCGCTACGTCGATCAGGCGATCCTGCGTGAGAAGCGGATCAAGCGGTGGCAGCGACCTTGGAAGTTCGCCCTGGTCGAGAAGGACAATCCACGGTGGGCCGATCTTTATAGCCAGTTGCGGGCAGGCCGTGGCCCGGATCAGACCTGACGGTCTGTCCGGGCCTTCAGACATTTGCGGCGGCTCGTCCCGGCTCTTCGCTGCGCTTCGGCCGGGATGACAATCGTGCGCCTCCCCCGAGGGGGAGGGAGAGGTCGACCTATTCGACCCCGAGTTCCTCGAGCAGGCGGGGCTGCTGGTAGACGTTGCGGAGGGCCTCGGTGATCGCCGCCGTCGACACCGTCACCGTGCGGTTCAGCGCCGCGTCGTAGCCGAAGGCGCCGCCGAGCGAGTGGATGTTGCCGTCGAAGGCCGCGCCGACCACCTCGCCGTCGGCGTTGATCACGGGCGAACCCGAGTTGCCGCCGATGATGTCGTTGGTGGAGCTGAAGTTGTAGACGACGTCCTTGTTGACCCGGTCCTCGGCGGCCGCGAAGGCCTCGGACAGGACGAAGGGGGCCGAGCCCGTGGCGCGCTCATACAGGCCACCGATCCGGGTGAAGGGCTCGACCTCCGTGCCGCGCCAGGTCCAGCCCTCGACCGCCCCATAGGACAGGCGCAGCGAGAAGGTCGCGTCGGGATACTGGTTGGTGCCGTAAGCCGCGAAGCGGGCCTGGGCGATGCGTTCGGCGGCGCGCGCGGTCGGGCCCGACACCGTTGATTCCCACTGGGCGCGCAGGAACTGGGCCGCGTCGTCGTTCCGCATCACGAACTCGATCATCGGGTCGCCCGAGGCGGCCAGCTGTTCCGGCGTCATGGCCAGAAGCTGGGCGCGGCGGGCGGGGTCGGCCAGACCCGTGCCCGACACGAGGCGGTCCGCCAGGGCCTCGGGGCTCTCGCGGCCCAGCAGACGCTGGACGTCGGGATTGTCGACGGTCAGGTATTCACGGGTTTTGGACAGCCAGAAGGACAGGTAGATCTCTTCCAGGTCCGCCTCGATCGGCGTCACTGCGGCGAGGCGACGGCCGAGCGCGGCGATGTCGGCGTCGGAGTTGCCAGGACGGCGCTGATCCGCCGGCTTGGCCCGTTCCTTCGACGCGCGGACGATGGCGCGGGCATAGCTGTAAAGCAGCGAGCGCTGGCCAGCGGCGGCCTCCAGCTGGCGGAAGGGAATGAACAGGTCCGCCGCCCTGTCCTCGACGGCGGTCAGCTCGCTCCAGGGATCGCCGATGCGCTCAGCCAGCGCGGGATCGGCGGCGACGGCGGCGCGCAGCTGGGCCTCCTCCTCGCGCTTCCTGCCCAGGAAGTCGGGGTCGAGCAGGGCCTGCTGCTGGCCGAAGGTGGCCTTGAAGCTGTTCTCGATGCCGAACAGCGGATCGACCGAGACGCGCGCGGCCTCTTCGCCGGTGAAGGCGTACTGCTGGATGCGGCCGCGCAGTTCCGACAGCTGGAGCAGGGTCGTCGGCTGGACCTGATCGCGCAGACGCTCCAGCTGATCGACGGTCAGAAGACGCGAGGTCGAGCCGGGATTGCCCGCCACGAAGACGGGGTCGCCCTCTTCCGGCACCTCGGTGGTCCAGGTCAGGTGGTTCGGCGTCTCGACCGGCTGGCCGTTCTCGTAGAGGCGCAGGAAGGCGAAATCGAGCGCGAAGCGGGGGAAGTTGAAGTTGTCCGGGTCACCGCCGAAGAAGGCCGCCTGGAACTCCGGCGCGAAGGCCAAACGCACGTCCTCATAGCGGCGGAACTCGTACAGGGCATAGCGGCCGCCACGGTAGAAGCTGATGACCTGGCAGGTGCGGGTCCGGTCGTCGCCGCAGGCCTCGCGCTGGATCGCCTGCTGTTCGGCCCCACGCGCCTGGACGAAGGCTGCGCCCTCCAGCCCCTCACCGGCCGCCAGGATGCGGTCGGTGACGTCGGTGATGTTGGTCAGGATCTCGGCCGTCTGTCCGGCGCACTGGCGCTCGTCCTCGCGGGTCGCGGGACGGAAGCCGGCGGCGACGAAGTCGTTCTGGGCGTCCGACAGGTCCTGGACGCAGGAGACGACGCAGTGGTGGTTGGTCAGGACCAGACCATTGGGCGACACCACCGAGGCCGAGCAGCCCTGGATGCGGACGGCGGCGTTCCTCACGCGGTCGAGCCACGCCTGGTCGATGCGGGTGCCGTATTTGTCGTTCACCGTCTGGATCGGGAAGTTGTCGAACGTCCACATCCCCTCGTCCGCCAGCGCCGGGTTGGCGGCGAACGACAGGGCGACGAGCGAGGCGGCGAGGCCAAGACGGCGAAGCGACATAGGGGGGATCTCCGGAGGGGGCGTTATCTTGTGACTAGGCCCAAGGCACATGCGCGAGCAAGGTTAGCCCGATCGGGGTGAACGCGGAATGACGAGCGACGGCGGTTGCGATGGCGCACGATTGTCATCATGACGCTCCCTCGGGTCTGCTCGTCCCGTCCCTAGCGTCGCAATATCGATGACAAGCGTCCTTACCCCGATTTAACTTGGTGGGAAGGCTCGGGGGCGTCAGATAACGCCACACGTCAGGGACACTTCTGTCACACATGTCGCTCGCCCTATCTACGCTGCTGTTCGAGTGGCGCCGCTACATGGCGGCCGTCATGGCGCTGGCCCTGTCCGGCCTGCTGGTGCTGGCCATGACCGGGGTGTTCATCGGCATCGGCAAGAGCTTCACCGCGACCATCGAGCGGTCGAGCGCCGACATAATCATCATGCAGCCCGGCGCGACACGGCTTGGTGACGGACCGTCAGGCGTGCCGCGCCGCTTTATTCCCCTGGCCTACAATCACCCGGAGGTTGTCGAGGTCCGCCCCCTGGCAGGAAGCTGGGGTCAATTTCAGAGCATCCGCGACTACAATCCGACGCTGAGCCAAGCCGAACGGGCCCGGCTGAGAGCCCCGAGGGCCCAAGGCGTTCAGGTCAACGTCATCGACACCGCTCCAGGCGCCGTGACCATCCCGGTCGACTATTCCGAGGAACTGGTCGAAGCGCTGCGGCAGCCCTTCACCATCGCGATCGATGAAACGACGCTGCGCACCCTTGGCGTGGAGCTTGGAGACAAGGCCCTGTTCAACGGGCGCACGGTGACCGTGGTGGGCGTTCTGCGCGGGTATCCCAACCCCATGCAGCCTGCGATCGTGATGTCTCGGGACAGCCTGCGCATGCTGGGCCAGATCAATGACAGCAGCCCGCAGGTCGGACCGCTCATGATCAAGGTCCAGAACCCGGCTCAGTCGGAGCGGGTCGCCGAGGAGCTGAATGCGTCCGGCGACGGACGCTGGCGGGCCTGGACCCGGCAGGAACTCGCCGACGCCAATCAGAACGCCATGTTCGAGGAGGGCATTCTGGTCATCATCCTGGGCGGCTGCGTGGTCCTCGGAACGATCATCGGCGTCGCCATCACCTGGCAGACCCTTCGCGGGGCCATCATGGCCAATATCAAGGAGTTCGCCTCGCTCCGCGCCCTGGGCGTGGGTATGGGATCGCTCCGGCGCATCGTCATGGAGCTGAGCTTCTGGGTCGGCTGTGTCGGCGTGCTCGCTGCGGTCGGACTGACATGGCTGGTCGCGCAACTGGCTATGGCGAACGGCATCATCATCGCCTTGCCGCCGATCCTGCTGATCATCGTCAGCATTGGCCTGATCGTCATCGCCATGCTGTCGGGAATGCTGTCCCTCGGCGTCCTCAAGAACAGCCAGCCGGCGGACCTGCTGCGATGAGCCCTCACACCACATCGCACGGCAAGCACGGCGACTTCGCCATCGAGGCCAAGGGCCTGGTCAAGCGCTTCAAGTCCGGCAAGAACTTCGTCGAGGTGCTCAAGCGGGTCGATTTCGATGCCCGCCATGGCGACCTGACCATGGTCATGGGCCCGTCCGGCTCGGGCAAGTCGACCCTGATCGCGGCCCTGTCCGGCCTGCTTCGGCCTGAGGAAGGCCGCGTCGACACCCTCGACGTCGACGACCTGTGGAAGCTGTCGCCCGGCAGGATCGACAAGTTCCGGCTGGACCACTGCGGCTTCATCTTCCAGGGCTTCAACCTGTTCCCGGCCCTGACGGCGCTGCAGCAGGTCGAGACCGTGCTGAAGTTTCAGGGCTTGTCCCCTGCGGCGGCCAAGAAGCGCGCGACGCTGGCGCTCGAGGAAGTCGGCCTGAAGCCCCGCCTGCATCAGCGTCCGTCGGCCCTCTCCGGCGGCGAAAAGCAGCGCGTCGCCATCGCCCGGGCCCTGGCCAAAGACCCGCAGATCCTGTTCGCCGACGAACCGACCTCGGCGCTGGACGGCGAGAACGGGCAGATCGTCATTCGGCTGCTGCGTCGCGCGGCCTCCGAGCACGGCGCCGCCGTGATCTGCGTGACCCACGACCCGCGCCTCGAAGAGTGGGCCGACCGCGTCATCAAGATCGAGGACGGCATCATCATCAGCGACGAGCGTCGCACCCCCAATCCGAACGCCACCCTGGCGTCCCATCACTGACGACCCACTAGGATTTTCAACGCATGCCCGGCTTCCTGAAAAACAAATGGGTCTGGATCGGCGTCCTGCTGATCATCGTGATCGTCGCGGGCTTCCTGTTCATGCAGGGCCAGGGCGCGGCCAAGAAGGCGGCCGAGGAGAAATCCGCCGCCGAGCGCGTCGAGAGCCCCTATGCCGCCATCGCCAACGGGCGCGTCGACGTCGAGGGCGGGCTGATCCAGATCGCGGCCCGTCGGGGCGGCGTGGTGCGAGAGGTCTATGTGCAGGAAGGCGACATCGTCACCGCCGGACAGATTCTGGCCCGTCAGGAAGACGACGAACCGCGTCTGGCGCTGCAGACGGCGCAGGCCGACCTCAATGCCGCCGAGGCCCAGCTGCGTCTGATCCAGGTCGACATCCGCACGGCCCAGCGCGAGCATGACCGGCTGCAGCAGCTGGTGGCCACCAACTTCGTCGCCGCCCAGCGGATGGACCAGGCGCGCGACGCCATCGCCACCGCCCAGGCCCGGCTGGCCTCGCAGCAGGCGGCGGTGCAGACCGCTCGCGCCCGCCGCGACCAGGCCGCCTACAACGTCGAACTGACCGTCATCCGCGCGCCCGCCGATGGCCGCATCGTGCGACGCTACGCCAACCCGGGTTCGGGGGCCTCGACGCTGAACGTGTCCAACCTGTTCGACCTGGAGCCCGACGCCCCGCGCATCGCCCGCGCCGAGATCGTCGAGAGCGACATTCCCAACGTATCGACCGGCCAGGCCGTCGAGATCACCCCCGAGGGCGACCCCTCGACCGTCTACGTCGGCTCGGTCCTGCGCCGCGCCGCCGTGTTCGGGGCCCGCAAGCTGGCCTCGGACGACCCGTCCCAGCGGTCGGACGAACGGGTCGTGGAGGTCGTCGTGACTGCCGGCGACGCGCCGCTCCTGATCGGTCAGCGCGTGCTGGTGAAGTTCATGAAGCCCGGCGAGACCGCCGGCGCCGCCCGCGAACCCAGCGTCGGCGTCCCCGCGACGCGGTCGATGCAGACGCCGGCTCCGAGGGCATAAAGAGCTACGCTGCGAGGCGCACAAATATGCGCCCAAGACCTTGCTCTGAGAGGATATCCAATCCATCTTGTGTCCGCGATTTCGGACCGCGAACCGATGCCAAAGCCGGAAACCAATCGTCGCCGCGTGATTGATCGGCTGAACGCAGACGGCTGGATCAATGAGGGTGGCAAGGGTCACGACCTCTACCGGCACACCAAATCCGGGGCTGTTGTCGTCGTCCCCCGGCATCGGGATCTTTCGCCCGGTGTCGCCAGACAGATCGCGAGGACGGCCGGATGGCTTTGATCGCAATGAGAACGAGGTGTGTTCGATGCACTATATTGCGCTGATCGACGGCGAACCGGGAGCCTATGGCTTGGTCGTGCCTGACCTGCCGGGTTGCACCGCAATGGGCAAGACGGTGGACGAGGCGCGGGCCAATGCGGTCGAAGCCGTCCGACACTGGATCGAGGTGACACGCGCTTCGGGACGAGACGTACCCGCGCCAAGATCGATCGAGGCGCTCACCAACGATCCGGATTTCATCGAAGACCGGGAAGCCAGCCTGATTGTCACAGAGATCGTAGCCGTCGAGCGACTAGGACGACCGGTCAAGGCGAACCTGTCTCTGGACTCCGGCATTCTCGCCGCGATCGACGATACAGCCGATCGTCTGGGCATTACGCGTTCGGCGCTCGTAGAACGTATGGCTACCGAAAGGCTTCCTGACTACGCCTGACGTCGGTTCACGCCACCGCGACATATAAGGACATCCTTATACGTTTCTTGCCCTCGCCCCGGGGGCAGGCTATAGGCGCGCCCAACCTCGACCGCCGTGCTCAAGGAGCCGCCCAATGCCCGACTACATCGTCCGCGACATCTCCCTCGCCGGTTTCGGCAACAAGGAAATCGCCATCGCAGAGACCGAGATGCCGGGCCTGATGGCGCTGCGCGACGAGTTCGGCACGACCAAGCCCCTGAAGGGCGCGCGGATCGCCGGTTCGCTGCACATGACCATCCAGACCGCCGTCCTGATCCAGACGCTGGAAGCCCTGGGCGCCGACGTCCGCTGGGCGTCGTGCAACATCTTTTCGACCCAGGACCACGCCGCGGCCGCCATCGCCGCCGCCGGCACGCCGGTGTTCGCCACCAAGGGCGAAACCCTGGAAGAGTACTGGGACTATGCCCACAAGATCTTCGAATGGGCCGACGGCGGCTATCCGAACCTGATCCTCGACGACGGCGGCGACGCCACCCTGCTGTGCGTGCTCGGGCCCAAGGCCGAGAAAGACCCCTCGGTCCTGAACGACCCGCAGAACGAGGAAGAAGAAGCCCTCTACAAGGTCATGAAGCGCTACCTGGCCGAAAAGCCGGGCTTCTACTCGGCCATCCGCGACGCCATCGGCGGCGTGTCGGAAGAGACGACCACGGGCGTGCACCGCCTGTATCAGATGGCCGAGCGCGGCGAGCTGCCGTTCCCCGCCATCAACGTCAACGACAGCGTCACCAAGTCCAAGTTCGACAACCTGTACGGCTGCCGTGAGAGCCTGGTCGACGCGATCCGTCGCGGCACCGACGTGATGCTGTCGGGCAAGGTCGCCGTGGTCTGCGGCTACGGCGACGTGGGCAAGGGCTCGGCCGCTTCGCTGCGCCAGGGCGGGGCCCGCGTGGTCGTGACCGAGATCGATCCGATCTGCGCCCTGCAGGCCGCGATGGAAGGCTATGAGGTCCAGACCCTGGAAGACGTCCAGGGCTCGGCCGACATCTTCGTCACCGCGACCGGCAACAAGGATGTCATCACCGTCGACCACATGCGGGCGATGAAGAACAACGCCATCGTCTGCAACATCGGCCACTTCGACTCAGAGATTCAGGTCGCGGGCCTGAAGAACTTCAAGTGGGACGAGATCAAGCCGCAGGTCCACCACATCGAGTTCCCGGACGGCAAGAAGATCATCCTCTTGTCCGAAGGCCGCCTGGTGAACCTGGGCAATGCCACGGGCCACCCCTCGTTCGTGATGTCGGCGTCCTTCACCAATCAGGTGCTGGCCCAGATCGAGCTGTGGACCAACAAGTCCAAGTACGAGAACAAGGTCTATGTCCTGCCCAAGCACCTGGACGAAAAGGTCGCCATGCTCCACCTCGGCAAGCTGGGCGCCAAGCTGACGACCCTGTCCAAGGAACAGGCCGACTACATCTCGGTGCCGAGCGCGGGCCCGTTCAAGCCGGACCACTACCGCTACTGAAATCCTCCCCCCATCGGGGGAGGGGGACCGCGAAGCAGTGGAGGGGGCTTGCCGCGCAAGCTGAGCCTGGACCGAGCCACCTCCGTCTCCTTCGCTCCGCTTCGGAGCCACCTCTCCCAATGGGGGAGGATTGAGATCACGCCGCCAAGGCCACCACGTCAGGGCGCTCGCGCCCCGACAGGCTGATCTCGAAGTCCGCCAGAAGATCCAGCAACTCCTCGGCTGTCAGGCGCGGCTTGCCCTTCGCCGTGCGGAAGCGCCAGAAGCTGACGATGTGCTGGACCGCGCCCAGCCGCTCGCCCAGCCGGGTGAACAACAGCGGCGCGTCGCGCAGGAAGTCGCGGAACTGGGACGGGTCTCCGTTCTGGGTCATGGAGACGAAGGCCTCGTCATAGACCCGCAGCATGTCGGCGGCGGCCTCGCAGGTCAGGATGATGCGGCGGTCCACGGCCTCACGGGCGCGCTCGATGGCGATGGACTGGTCCGGCTCGATCCGGCCGTAGGGTCGGATGCGACGCACGCCGTCCAGAACCCCGCCGATGTCGCCGATCACCGACCGGAGCGACCATTTGTAGTAGAGAAAGCCCTTCCAGCAGAAGACACCCTCCTCGTACTCTGCGGGATCCAGCTGGAGCGTGGCACCCAGCGCGCTCATGTCCTCGCCGGGTGTAAAGGACATGATCTTGGCGGTCAGCCGCGCCACCGGGTTCTCGGCCGCCAGATCCGCGTCGGGACCCAGGCTGAGATCGACGAGCGGCCGGATCTCATCGGCCACGAAGTCGGTCATGCGCGACAGGTCCGCCTCGGTCAGGTTGAAGTAGCAGGGGTCGGGGGCCAGGCCATTGCGCCGCAGCTGCTCGCGCAGCAGGAAGGGGTCCAGACCCGGCAGTTCGTCCATCAGCGCCAGCACCTGACGGTCGGGATGGGACGGGCCGATGCCGAACGTCTCCTCCATCGTCCGGTCGTAGCCGATCTGATCGACGAAGACGTAGCGCCCGCCGATCCGGAGGTCGTCGCGGTCGATCGGCAGGATGATCTTGGTGGCGACATGGCGGCGCACGCGGAAGCGATCGACCTCGTCGCGGCGCAGCCGGTGCTTCAGGATCAGGGCGCGGTTCAGCGCGGGGTGCCGGAACATGGGCGCGGCCTTCCAGCCGTCGGTCCCGCCGTGCTCGTCCCAGACGCGCAGCAGGTTCAGCACGCGTGCCGTGGACGCCGACGTCCTGAGGTTGGCGAGGTTGCGGACGGCGCGGTCGGTCAAAACGGGAGGCTCCTGAACGCGGCCACCCTGGACGGCAAAGGTTGAAATGGCGGGGAGGAACGCGGTTAGCCGGGCGTGAACGCCGCAGGCCGCCTCGCTGGCGCGTCTGCTCCGACCGGCCTAGATAGGCGGCCATGAGCGTGTTCGACATCCTGATCCTGGCCGCCATCGCGGCAGTGGCCATCACCCTGGGCTTTGGCATCTACGCCCTCTTCCGGGGCGGAGACTATGCCCGGTCGAACTCCAACAAGCTGATGCGGCTGCGGGTCGGGTTGCAGGCCGTCGCCGTGCTGCTGCTGGTCATCGGCATGTGGTGGAAGTCCACGCAAGGGAGCTGAGCGTGGTCGTCCTCAACAAGATCTATACCCGCACGGGCGACGACGGCGACACGGGCCTGGCGTCGGGCGAACGCGTGTCCAAGAGCGATCCCCGCGTGGAAGCCTATGGCACTGTCGACGAACTGAACGCCGCCATCGGCGTGGCGCGGCTGCACGCCGGCCAGAATGACCGCATCGACGCCATGCTGGGCCGCATCCAGAACGAGCTGTTCGATCTGGGCGCCGATCTGGCCACACCGCTGGACCCGCCGCCAGCATGGGAGGCGCTGCGCATGGTCGACAGCCAGGTCGAGCGGCTGGAGGCCGAGATCGACTGGATGAACGAGAGCCTGAAGCCTCTGGACAGTTTCATCCTGCCCGGCGGCTCGCCGCTGTCGGCGCATCTGCATCTGGCCCGCACCATCGCGCGGCGGGCCGAGCGCGAGGCCATCCGCCTGGTCGAGACCGGGGCCGCCGTGACGCCCGAGGCGCTGCGGTATCTGAACCGGCTGTCGGATCACCTGTTCGTCGCCGCGCGTCGCGCCAACGCCAACGGCGCCGGCGACGTGAAATGGGTGCCGGGCGGGACGCGGTGACGCTGGCGCAGCGAGCCCCCGGCGGCTAAACCGCCCGCCAATCAAGAACAGTCGCTTTCAGGGAAACGCTCGCATGCGCGATATCAACCACTTCATCGATGGCGCGTCGTTCACCGGTGCCTCGGGCCGGTTCGGCGACGTGTTCAACCCCAACACCGGCGAGGTGCAGGCCCGCGTGCAGCTGGCCACCGAGGGCGAGGTCGATCGCGCCGTCCAGGCCGCCCAGGCCGCCTTCGAGGGCTGGTCCAGCACCAACCCCCAGCGCCGGGCGCGGGTGATGTTCGAGTTCAAGCGCCTGGTCGAGGCGAACATGAACGACCTGGCCGAGATGCTGTCGTCCGAGCACGGCAAGGTCATCGCCGACGCCAAGGGCGACATCCAGCGGGGCCTGGAAGTCATCGAGTTCGCCTGCGGCATCCCCCACGCGCTCAAGGGCGAATACACGCAAGGGGCCGGCCCCGGCATCGACGTCTATTCCATGCGCCAGCCGCTGGGCGTCGTCTCTGGCATCACCCCGTTCAACTTCCCGGCCATGATCCCGATGTGGATGTTCGGCGTGGCCATCGCGGTCGGCAACACCTTCGTGCTGAAGCCGTCCGAGCGCGACCCGTCCGTGCCGGTCCGTCTGGCCGAGCTGATGATGGAGGCAGGTGCCCCTGCGGGCGTGCTGAACGTCGTGCACGGCGACAAGGCGGCGGTCGACGCCATCCTGACCCACCCGCTGATCCACGCGGTCAGCTTCGTCGGCTCGTCCGACATCGCCCACTACGTCTACCAGATGGGGGCGGCCAACAATAAGCGCGTCCAGGCCATGGGCGGAGCCAAGAACCACGGCATCGTCCTGCCCGACGCCGACATGGACCAGGTCGTCAAGGACCTGTCCGGCGCCGCCTTCGGCTCGGCGGGCGAGCGCTGCATGGCGCTGCCGGTCGTGGTGCCGGTCGGCCAGAAGACGGCGGACGAGCTGCGCGAACGCATGGTCGCCGAGATCGCCACGCTTCGTGTGGGCGTCTCGACCGACGCCGGGGCCCACTACGGCCCGGTCGTCACCGCCCAGCACAAGGCCCGCGTCGAGGGCTGGATCGACCAGGGCGTGAAGGACGGCGCCGAACTGGTCGTCGACGGGCGGGGCTTCTCTTTGCAGGGCCACGAGAACGGCTACTTCGTCGGCCCGTCGCTATTCGATCACGTCACCCCGGACATGGCCTCCTACAAGGAGGAGATCTTTGGCCCCGTTCTGCAGATCGTGCGGGCGAACAGCTTCGAGGAGGCGCTGGCCCTGCCCAGCAAGCACCAGTACGGCAACGGCGTGGCCATCTTCACCCAGAACGGGCGGGCGGCGCGGGACTTCGCGGCGCGGGTCAACGTCGGCATGGTGGGGATCAATGTGCCGATCCCGGTGCCGGTCGCCTATCACACCTTCGGCGGCTGGAAGCGCTCGGCC
>NZ_LJHU01000075.1 GCF_001295975.1 Brevundimonas sp. AAP58
GTCGCGTTCCCAGCCGAAGCGGGCCAGCAGTTCACCCGCCTGTTCGACGAAGAAGCCATAGTATTTGAAGAAGCCGAGGATCAGCAGATTGGCGGCGACGCCGAGACCCACGAGCAACTTTCGTCGGCCCGCTTCATCCGAGCGCGCGATGAGGACCGCGATGCCCCAATTCAGCACGGCGGAGGCGATCAAGAGCGCGACGAAGCGCCAGTCCCATTGGGCGTAGAAGACCCAGCTGGCCAGCAACAGGAACAGTTTCCTGCGTCCGTTCTCCCGGTCCAGCGACCAGGCCGTGAAGTAGACGAACAGGAAGAAGACGCCGAAGGCGAGCGTCGGGAACAGCACCTAGCGGCCTCCCCGCCGGTCATGGGCCGCCATCAGGTCATCGAAAAGCAGGGACCCGATCCAGTCCCCGCCCGCGCTGGTGAAATGGACGTGGTCCCGACGCATCAGGGGCTCAGGTCCGAGCGTGAGCGTGTGCGCCGAACAGTTTCCTCCCATGCGGCCCTTCCAGTCCCAGAACGCGACGCCCATCTCAGCGGCGACCCGGTGCTGCACATCTCGCACCACGGCAAGCGTTGCGGGCTCGCGCCAGCGGCTGTGGGGATCGTCCGGGCAGGTGCCGCCACCCTCGCCGCGCATCGCCTCGGGAGCTCCGAGCAAAAGGATCGAGGCCTCGGGTGCCTCCCGACGCACTCGCCCGATCTGCTCCCTTAGCAGACGCTCGAAAGCGGCCGGGTCCAGCAGATCGTCGAAGCCGTCATTGGTTCCGTAGGCAAGGATCACCAGTTGCGGCACCGCGCCATCGAACAGCGGGCGTCGGATCTCCAGCCCGCGCAGCGTCTCTCCGACGGTCCCGAAGGCGTCCAGCTGGATGTCCCGTCCCGGAAAGCGCGACTGCAATCGCGACAAGAGCGCGGCGGTGATGTCTCCGCCCGCCGTGTGGCTGTCTCCCAACTGAAGAATGTGGACGACGCGAGAACCGCGAAGAGCCTCAAAGAAACTCGACAGGGCCTGCGCCTGGCACAAGCCGCCCGGGCAGGTGGCGCTGACCGGATCGGGCAAGGGGGTCCAGGGGCGTTCCTGGGCCGAGACCGCTCCGCCCCCTGCCAGAACGGTCATCAGCACCAGCGGCCGAATCATCCCCCGGTCGGCTCCGACGGCGGTGCCAGCCCCGCGTCGTGGCGGATACGCTCCGCCACGGGCTCCGCGATACGCATATAGCCGGCCATGGTCATGTGGATTCCGTCGTTGGCGCGCATCAGGCGACGGCGCCCCGTACCGGTCTCGGCCAGATAGGCGTTATACTCGCCAGCCTCGTCGCGGGTCAGGGTCTCGGTCTCGATGAAGGGGACGCCCAGTGCCGCCATGCGGGCGGAGACGACCGCGTTGATCAGGTTCATCCTGGCGTCGAACCCGGCCCGCTTCATTTCCGGCAGGCCGATCCAGTAGACGGCGATCCCTTGCCCCCGGAGCAGCGCCACCAGGTCGTCGACGCGCCGGGCATAGGCGGCCTTCCAGCCGTCGCTGCCGAAGTCGTGGATGACGCCATTGATCTCGATCGCCTGGGCGTCATTGGTGCCGAACAGGATGACGGCGGCGTCGACAGGGTCATCGGCGATCTGGCGCGCAGTCTTGGCGTGGATGTCGACGTAGTCGTAACGGGACAGGCCCGTCGATACCTCGCTGAACTTCGTGACCGTCACACCGGGCTGGTCGCGCAGGTCGCGATACAGCGCCGTCCAGACGCCGTCGGCCATGGAGTCGCCGAAGACCCCGATCCGTAGACGCCCCTGAGCGGCCTTGTCCCGCAGCGGGCTGGTGGCCCGGATCATCGGGGCTGTCGCGGTGCTGGCAAGCGCCGGCGCTTCGGCGGCGACCCGCGAAGGGGCCGAGGCGTTGGCAGCGGCTCCGAACATCAGTGTTGGTCGCGCCAACCAGGAGCGCCCGTCAGGCGTCAGGGCCAGGCCGATCCCGACGCCGACCACCAGGGCGGCGGTGACAGCATTCACTCCTGCGCGCACGCGAGGCCCCCAACGCAAACGACCCGGCCAGCATAGCCGGGTCGCAAGGCCTCCCGCCATGGCGCACGCGCCACGCACGAGCAAAAAGGTTAATCCTCGCCAAGCTCGCTGATGTAGAGTTCCGCCTCGGCGGTGTCCTCACCGAAGGTTCCGACCCAGATGTCGTAGGTTCCGCTCTGAGGATTGTCAAAGCGGATCAACGGGTTCAACGCCGCGTCCGCGCCGTCGTCGTCACAGTACCAACGGCCGTCCGGGCCGTTGATGACCAGGGTGGTGTCCGCCTGGCTGTTGACCCCGAAGGTCAGGTCGTAGCTGGTCGGGCGATAGGTCAGCTCATAGTCGGGTGCCCCGGCGATCCGGCCGACGCAGCCGGACCCAAGCTGCGTGGCGTCCAGGTTACCGCCCGCGATCAGTCTGACGCGATGGGGATCGGGCGTGAAGCCGCCTCTCAGCGTGATCGATCCATAGGTCGCCGGCAGCGAGGTGTCGGGATATCCGTTGTCTGGTCCTGGTCCTTCGTCCAACTCGCTGATGTGAAGTTCGGCTGGTGCCGTGCCGCCGCCAAACGTACCCACCCAGATGTCGTAAACGCCCGACGGCGGGCTGCCCCAGCGCAGCTCGGCATTCTGATTGCCCCCCGAGTCGTCGTCGCAGTACCAGTTGCCGTCCGGCCCGTTGATCAGCAGCGTAGTATCCTCATCCGCGTCCGTGCGGATTATCAGAGGGTAGCTGCCCGCCCGGTAGGTCAACTGAGCGCTTGGCGCAAATGCGACCATGCCGACGCATCCATTGCCGACGTCGGCGGCGTTCACATCTCCGCCTGCTGTCACGTAGATGATGTACGGATCGTCCGGGAAGCCAGCGTAAAGGCGATACTCGCCGTAGGTCGCGCGTGCGGAAGGGTCCACCTGTTGCAGTGTTTTGTTCTGCGCCGTGGCCAAGGCTGGTGCCGCAGTGATGATCAGGGCCGAAAGGGCCGCCGACGTCGTTCTCAACATGAAAACTCCCCCAGGAAATCGTTCTGGGGAGATGAGATAGCATTGGCTGGCCAATGACAATCGGCGGTCGGAAATCGTCAGGCCGGACGACCCGAAGCGAACGCCGCCGCGAAATAGCCGGCCGTCGCCGCGAGCAGCGTCAGAGTCGTGCCCCAGGCGATATCGATGATCGTCAGCCGCACCGACCACGTCGCCAGCGTCGCCTGGTTGGTCAGGTCGTAGGTCGCATAGGCGACGAACCCCAGAACAGCGCCGTTCAGCGCCGCCCGCGTCCAGGCCCCCTCCTTCAGTGCGGGCGCGATGGCCAGGAACACGATCCCGCCGATGTAGATCACATAGAAGGCCACCGCTGCGACCATGTCGGGCTTGGCCGCCAGGATCGGGCCTATCACGGGCTTGTACAGCCGATCCGTCATGTTCGTCAGCCAGACGAAGTCGATGGCGGCGAAGGCCACGGCCGTGCCCACATAAGCGGCGATCCATTTCAGCATGTTTGGGTCCTTCAGGCAGGCTTGAGGCGATAGTGGCTGACAGCCCAGGTGCGGCCACCATCGTTTCCGAACAGACCCGCTGTCGCCAGGTAGAAGCGACGCCAGCGTCGGGTCCACAGCTTCGCGTTCGCCGGGCCATAGGTCTCGCTCATCAACTCGAAGACCCTATCCTTGTTCAGATCCATGTTCGCCAGCCAGTCCTCGGCTGTCCGCGCATAGTTGACACCGTTCCACGTCCATTCCTGCTCGACCTGAAACAGATCGGGGAACTGACGGATCAGGTCGTGGCTGGGCATGACGCCGCCGGTGAAGAAGTGCTGGGCGATGAAGTCCCCGCTGTCGGTATGATCGAACCGGTAGGGCGCGTTCCGATGCGTGAACACATGGATGAACATCCGTCCGTCCGACTTCAGCCAGCCTCGCGCCCGGGTCAGGAGCGCGCGCCAGTTCGCCATGTGCTCGAACATCTCCACCGAGACGATGCGGTCGTAGGCGCCGGGCGACGGCGGCTCGAACACGTTCATGTCCTGGGTGATGACCGTCAGGTTGGTCAGGCCGCGCGCCCTGGCCTCGGCCTCGATGTGGCCGCGCTGGCCGTGACTGTTGGACACTGCCGTGATCCGGCTGTTTGGATAGTGCTCGGCCATCCACAGCGATAGCGAGCCCCAGCCGCAGCCCATCTCCAGCACTGTCTGGCCGTCCTTCAGCTCGGCGTGGGCGCAAGTCTCGGCCAGCGCCGCCTCTTCCGCCTCGTCCAGCGTCTCGGCGCCGGTCGGGTAAAGACAGCAGGAGTATTTCAGCCGCTTGCCGAGGCACAGGCGGAAGAACTCCGGCGGCAGCTCGTAATGCTGGTCATTCGCCGCCTCGGTGTGCTCGGCGATGGCCCGCGCGGCCATCTCGCGGGCGAAGGCGCCGGCGTCGTGCGGGCCCTCGCGGTCCAGCTTCTTTCTGGCCTCGGTCACCAAGCTCCGGATGGCGGGGCGAGTGACGAAATCCGGGAAAGGGGCGTCCTGGAGCTGGCGAATGGCGACGTTGGCGAGATTCATGCGACGATCCTGACATTGCAGCGCGCCTGTGCGAAGCCTAACCGTTGACGCACGCAACGGCCGCGCTCGGGGGCGACCCGGCAGTTACGCACGACCCTCCTGGCCGGATGAGGCTCATCCATTGCCAGAGACGGCCCGTAGTTCACCGGTCAGCCCTCGACGCCCTGGAGACCGCATGAGCCCGCACCTCGCCACCTCGAACCCGACGCCCGGCAAGCGCCAGAGGATCGCCGTGGTCGGCTCGGGCATATCGGGTCTTTCGGCAGCCTGGCTGCTGGGACAGCGTCACGACGTGACCCTGTTCGAGGCCAAAGACCGGATCGGCGGCCATTCCAACACAGTGGAGGCCCCCAGCCCCTCGGCCCCGGTCGCCGTCGACACCGGCTTCATCGTCTACAACGCCGACAACTATCCGAACCTGGTGGCGATGTTCGAGCACCTGTCGGTGCCGACCAAGCCGGCCCACATGTCCTTCGCCGTGTCGATAGATGACGGGGCGTTCGAATACTCCAGCCACGGCATCCCGGCCCTGTTCGCCCAGAAGCGGAACTGGGTCAGCCCCAAGTTCTGGCGCATGATCTCGGACCTGCTGCGCTTCCAGAAGCAGGCCCCGAAAGATCTGGCCGAGATGGAACGGTCGGGCGAGACGCTGGACGCCTATCTGAACCGCAACGGCTACGGCGACCTTTTCAAGGAGGCGCATCTGCTGCCCCAGGCGGCGGCGATCTGGTCGTGCTCCATGGGCCAGATGTCGGCCTATCCGGCGGCGTCGTTCGTGCGGTTCTACATGAACCACAACCTTCTGACCTATGACCTCAAGCCGACCTGGCGCACGGTCGACGGCGGGAGCCGAGAGTATGTCAGCCGCCTGCACACCGCCTTCGAGGGCCGCACGGTCTTGAATGCCGGCGTCGTCGGCGTGGCGCGCGACGGTGCCGGCGCGACGCTACGGTTCGACGACGGCCGGACCGAGCGGTTCGACGCTGTCCTGCTGGCCACGCACTCGGATCAGGCGCTGCGTCTGCTGGATCAGCCGACGGCCGACGAGCGACGCCTGCTGGGAGCCATCGCCTATCGACCCAACCGCGCCATCCTGCACCGAGACGTCTCGGCCATGCCCAAGCGCCGCAAGGCCTGGGCCGCGTGGACGCACAAGGGCTATTCAGACCGCTCGGGCGAGGGCGGTGTGACCTACTGGATGAACGAGCTCCAGTCCCTGCCCGGCCCGCCGCTGTTCGTCAGCCTGAACCCGGCCAAGGAGCCGGACCCGGCCCTGGTCATCGGCGAATGGGACTATGAGCACCCGGTCTTCGATCAGGCGGCCGTGGCCGCGCAAAGCGAGCTTTGGTCGCTCCAGGGTCAGGGCGGCGTGTGGTTCGCCGGTGCCTGGTTTGGCTCGGGCTTCCACGAGGATGGCTTGCAGGCCGGTCTGGCCGCGGCCGAGCAACTGGGCGGCGTGCGTCGGCCATGGACCGTGGCGAACGAGAGCGGGCGGATCGTGCTGGGCGGCGCGCCGACGCCCGTGGCCGAGGCGGCGTGACGTCGACACTCCAGCAGTCCTCTCCCGCTCGACGGGCGAGGGCGACCGCCCGGAGGGTGGTGGAGGGGGCAGACGCGCACACCTTGTCTGGAGCCGCCCCCTCCACCGCTTCGCGGTCCCCCTCCCCCGTTCGCTACGCTCCGGGGGAGGATTTGGACGCCCTCTACGTCGGCGAGGTGGTCCATCACCGGACGGCCAACTTCGAGCACCGCCTGCGCTATCGCCTCTACATGGTCCTGTTGGACATCGACGCGGACGAGGCGAGCCGCCCTCGCCTGCTCCGTTCCGGCTTGATGCGTTTTCGCGCTCGCGACCACGGCGATCGCTCCACAACTCCGCTCCGCGCCCAGATCGAGACCCATCTGTCGGCCGCCGGAATCGACCTGAGGGGCGGCCCGATCCGCCTGCTCACCATGCCGCGCATCCTCGGCTACGGCTTCAATCCGATCAGCGTTTACTTCTGCCATCGCTCGGATGGGACGCTCGCCGCCCTGGTTTATGAGGTCACCAATACCTTCCACGAGCGTCACAGCTACCTGGTCGCGGTTCCTGAATCACCGCCTCCGGGCCCGATCCGCCAGACCACCGAGAAGCGCTTCTTCGTCTCGCCCTACATGGACCAGGCCCTGACCTATGACTTCACCGTCCGGCCGCCCGGCGAGGCGGTGTCCGTGGTCGTCGCCGTGCGCCGGGGCGACACGCCGATCCTGACCGCCTCCTTCGCCGGTCACCGCCGGTCCCTGACCGACGGTCAGCTCTTGCGCGCCTTCATCACCCACCCGCTCCTGACGTGGAAGGTCACCGCCGGCATCCACTGGGAGGCGCTGAAGATGATGCTGAAGGGCGCGCGTTATCGGCATCGTGGCTCTCCGCCTACGCCCCCGATCACGATCGGGCACTAGCGTCTTGTCGGCCCGGGATCGGCTCCCCAGATGGCGGGACGGGGAGAGAGCGAACCGGATTTCAGACGTTTCAGACGTTTCAGACTCCGTTTCTCGAGTCTGAAATGCACGGTGGTTGCGGCGATCCGGCGATGGCCCTATCCACGGGGGAGCGGCACATATTCATCGTGCCGTGAAAAACGGGGAGAGCGATGCGCAAGATCTACGCTGACGCCAGGTCCGCGCTGGAGGGGCTGACGTTCGATGGCATGACCGTCATGTCCGGCGGCTTTGGCTTGTGCGGCATCCCCGAGAACCTGATCGCCGCCCTGCGCGACAGCGGGGTCAAAGGCCTGACCGTCATCTCCAACAACGCGGGCGTCGACGGCTTCGGCCTGGGCCAGCTTCTGGAGACGCGCCAGATCGCCAAGATGATCTCGTCCTACGTCGGCGAGAACAAGGAGTTCGAACGGCAATACCTGGCCGGTGAGCTCCAGCTGGAGTTCAACCCTCAGGGCACGCTCGCCGAACGCATCCGCGCGGGTGGGGCCGGCATCCCCGCCTTCTTCACCGCCACCGGCGTCGGCACCCTGGTCGCCGAGGGCAAGGAGGTGCGCGAGTTTGACGGCCGACAGTACGTCATGGAGACTGGCCTCGTCGCCGACCTGTCGATCGTCAAGGCCTGGAAGGCCGACGAGCGCGGCAACCTCGTCTTCCGCAAGACGGCTCGGAACTTCAACCCGATGATGGCCACGGCTGGCAAGGTGACCGTCGTCGAGGTCGAGGAGATCGTGCCTGTGGGTTCGCTCAATCCCGACCACATCCATACGCCGGGCGTTTATGTCGATCGCCTGATCCAGGGCACATTCGAGAAGCGCATCGAACAGCGCACCGTCCGCCAGAGGGAGGCCGCGTGATGTCCGCCCCCATCGACCGCGACGACCTGCTGAAGAAGATCAACTCCAAGCTCGGTTGGATCATCTTCTTTCTGGTCCTGATCACCCTTAACACCTGCTCGCTAGACGACACCGTGGGCGACGCACTCCGCGAAATCCGCAACAGCGATTCAGCTGATGCCGACGCGGCGGCGGCTGCAAACGCCGCAGACGCCGGACGCGCCGCTGAATCAGCCGCTGGCACCGCCGAGGAGTCCAACTGATGCCCCGCACCCGCGAACAGCTCGCCGAACGCGCCGCCAAGGAACTGCAGGACGGCTTCTATGTGAATCTCGGCATCGGCATCCCGACGCTGGTGGCCAACTACATCCCCGCCGGGATGGAGGTCACGCTGCAGTCCGAGAACGGCATGCTCGGCATGGGGCCCTTCCCCCATGACGACGAGGTCGATCCGGACCTGATCAACGCCGGAAAGCAGACGATCACCGAGATCCCGGAGAGCAGCTATTTCAGCTCTGCGGACAGCTTCGCCATGATCCGGGGCGGCCACATCAACCTGTCGATCCTGGGCGCGATGGAAGTGGCCGAGAACGGCGACATTGCCAACTGGATGATCCCGGGCAAGCTGGTGAAGGGCATGGGCGGGGCCATGGACCTGGTCGCCGGCGTCAAGCGCGTAGTCGTCGTCATGGAACACGCCAACAAGCACGGCCAGTCCAAGGTGCTGAAGGCCTGCACCCTGCCGCTGACCGGCACCGGCGTGGTCAGCCGCATCATCACCGACCTGTGCGTCTTCGACGTCAAGCCAGGCGATGCAGGGCTGGATCTGATCGAACTGGCCGAGGGCGTGACGCTGGACGAGGTCGCGGCTAAGACCGAGGCCACCTTCACGGTTTCCCAAAGCCTCAAGGCTGCGGCATAGTTAACTCCGACAGCGGCCCCGTCAGAGGGCCGGACGATGGAGGGTGACATGACCGACGGCTCGCCGCCGACCGCCTCGGATCGCATCGCCGCGATCCGCGCCGCCATGACCGACGACGCCGAGGCCGGCGCGACCTTCGCCGAGCCCGTCCGCGCCTCCGTCGAAGCGGCTCTTGAGCGCCTCAACGCCATTGGCGCATCCGGGCCCCATGCCGAAGCCGCCACCCTGCTGGCGCATCTGCGCGACCGCGTCTCCGGCCTCGACCCCGCCCGGCTGGAGCCCCGGCGAGGCCTGGGCGGTCTGTTCGACAGCCGGGGCAAGCGGCTGAAGGCCTTCCGCTCCGCCTACCTTTCGGCGGCTGATGCGTCAGCCTCGGGCGCGGCGGATCTGGCCGATCGCAGCGGTGCGATCGCGCGACGAGGCGACGATCTGGAGGCGCTATGGAGCCAACTTCGCACGGGCGTCACGGACCTCGATGACCACATCGGTGCGGGCCGCGCCTGGCTCGCCGACCGCGCCGCCCCGGCTCCCAACCCCGTCCCGCCGGAAGCCGCCGCCGCCTTCGAGGATGCGCCAGAGGCCGCCGCGGAAACGGCGCCGGGCGAGGAGGATCCCGGTCCTGTCGAGGCCCAAGCCGACGCCGAAGCGAGCGCCGAGGTCCTCGCCAGTGCGGCCGAGGATGACAGCGCGCCGGCTCTCCCGGACATCGAAACCGCTCCAGAGCCCTCGCCGGCACCGTCGGTGGACGAGACACAGACCGAGGCCGGATCGGTCGAGGAGCCGCCTGCCGCGATCACCACCCTGCCCCACCCTCTGGAAGCGCGGCTGGAAGCGCTTGCGGCCCTGCGATCCCGGACTGTCGCCGCACTGCCCCGCATTCGCGCGCTCCAGAACGCCGATCACGCCGTCCCCGCCGCCGTCGCCTCGGCCCGCGAGGGCCTCGAGGCCTGGAGCGCGGACTGGCGCGACGCGCTTGGCCTGTCCGGCCGCAAGCCGAAGAAGGTCCGCCCAGACACCGCCCGTCTGGTCGAGAGCCGCGATACACTGGTCGCCCGCCTGTCCGCCGCCGAGCGCGCCCTGGCGTCCGCCCAGGCTCGTCTAGCCGAGCTGACGCCCCGCTCGCCACCGCCTGCTGCCGAGGATCGCGCCGCCGCCTGAGGCCACGCGCCTCGAATTCGGTCGAAGGTGCCTCTATATGCGCGCCATGACCGTCGTTCTGGACGAACTGGCCGCGCCCGCGTGCCCCCTGCCCGACATCGCCGCCCCCGACATGGATGAGGCGGTCGAGGCCGCGCGCGCGGCCGTCGGCCTGCCGCTGGGCAGCCGCATCGTGGCGGCCATGTCCGGCGGGGTGGACTCCACCGTCGTGGCGGCCCTGCTGCACAAGGCGGGCTATGACGTCGTCGGCGTGACGCTGCAGCTCTATGACCACGGCGCGGCGCTGAAGAAGAAGGGGGCCTGCTGCGCGGGGCAGGACATCCACGACGCGCGTCTGGCCGCCGAGACCATCGGCATCCCCCACTACGTCCTGGATTACGAGAGCCGCTTCCGGGACTCGGTCATCGACCAGTTCGCCGACGACTATCTGGCAGGCCGCACGCCCGTGCCGTGCATCCGCTGCAACCAGACGGTCAAGTTCCGCGACCTGCTGGACGTGGCGCGCGACCTGGGGGCCGACGCCATGGCGACGGGCCACTACGTCGGCCGTGCCGTCGGCGCTGATGGTCGCACGCAGATGAGGAAGGCCATCGACCCGTCACGCGACCAGTCCTACTTCCTGTTCGCCACGACGCGCGACCAGCTGGACTATCTGCGGTTTCCCCTGGCCGGGCTGGAGAAGCCGGCCGTGCGGGGCGTGGCGGCGGAGCTGGGCCTGAGGATCGCCGCCAAGCCGGACAGCCAGGACATCTGCTTCGTGCCGTCGGGCGACTATCGCACCCTGATCGACCGGCTGCGTCCGCAGGGGCGTGAGGCCGGCGAGATCGTGCACATGGACGGCCGGGTGCTGGGCAGCCACGGCGGCATCACCGACTACACGATCGGTCAGAGGCGCGGGCTGAACGTGGCCGTCGGCGAGCCGCTGTTCGTGGTGAAGCTGGAGCCTGAGACGCGGCGCGTGGTCGTGGGTCCACGCGAGGCGCTGCTGACCGCGTCGCTGACACTGGACGAGACCAACTGGCTGGGTGACCAGGGGACCATCGAGGCAGCCGCTGATGCCGGCGCGCGGGTGCTGGCCCGGGTCCGCTCGACCCGCCCCCCCTCCCCCGCCCTGCTGGCGCTCGCCGACGGCGCGGTCTCGGTGGTTTTCGACGCGGGCGAGGAAGGCGTCGCCCCCGGCCAGGCCTGCGCCCTCTACGATCCCGCCGACCCCGACCGACTGCTGGGCGGCGGCTTCATCGCCTCGACCACGGCCGTCCTCATTGTCTGACGCGCTCGAGGTTCGTACTGGCCTGCCCGAGGCCCATCGCTGGCTGCTGGAGACCTATCCGCGCCTGCGCTGGCACGACGCGGAACTGGGCGAGGTCGCGCGGTTCTGGCTGCAGATGCACGCGGGCTTTCGCCACAAGCAGGCGGAGATGGAGCGCCACGTCACGGTGTGGCGAACCGGGGGCGACCTGGTCGCCCTGCATCGTGGACTGATCCCGACGCTTCAGGCCTATCTTCAGCATCTGGACGGGCATCACCGGGTCGAGACCGGCCACTATTTTCCGGTCATGCGCCGTGTGGAGCCCCGGATCACGACGGGGATTGACCTGCTGGACGCCGACCACGAGGCCATCCACGGCCATCTCGAGACGCTGTTCAAGGCGGGACTGGCGTTTCACCAGGCGCTGGCGGGCGGAGCCCTGGACGCCGCGGACCGGGCCGCGCGACTGGCCGAGGTGCTGGATCGCGTCACGCCCGCCGCCTGCCGCCACCTGGAGGACGAGGAGGACATCGTCATCCCCCTGATCCAGCGCCACGCGGACGCGTTCGCGCACTGAGGCGGACATCGGCCGATCACATCTGCGCGACCTGCTCGTGGACGCATTAACTCCAGATTGTCAGCCGACGGTCATTTCGCAGTACGGGACCAACCTGATCCGACAGCAAATTCTCATCTGCGATACCGTCCTGTCGCCGGTCGCGCAGGGTGAACGCCCGACGCACAGCTCCATTGACAGCCCCCCCCCCGTTTCGAGCGAGGGTTGCGTGCGGGCTTTTCCGCCAGGAGGATAGGATATGCCGAAGACCAAGCTTATCGCCGCATCCGTCGCGTCCCTGACCATTTTCGCGCTTACCCCGCTTCAGGCGTTTGCGGGTTCGCCGACCTGTCGTGCGTGCTTCTTGGGATGCCTCGAGTCCTACAGTGGCGACGAGTATCTGCTGTCACAGTGCACGGCCAACTGCTTGGACTCTGACGGTACTTTCTGCCAAGCCGATCTCTGATCTGAATGAAAATAGGGTTTGGCGCAGCTGCAGATGCAGCCAAACACATCTTTTCGGGCACATCAACCCGCGCCGTCGTCCACACATGTATCGCAGTTGGGTTAGACAATAATGCAGCTACGCCTAGATGCTCTTCTTGCAGTCTTTGGCCTGCTTTTGCCGATACAAGACACAGTTGGTCGATTTACGGCTAGAGAGCTCGTCGAAATAGCAGACCGATATTGCATTTCGCCCGACGGCGACCATTCGTGGACTCTCGATTTAGCGATACACAACGGATATCAGCCACTCACGCCAGACCTTTTCGAGAATTTGCGCCTGCCCGGCGCAAGGCAACTTCGAGGTGTCAGCAGAATCATTGACGGATCTGAGGTGCGCATTCTTACCGCCAAGAACCGCATTCGGTACGGCGGCGTCACAACATACTTCCATGTTTGCTGGGTCGCAGCCGATCCCGCATCCCGGCGCGACGTCGATAGTGAAGTCCGCCGCTTTCTGGACATCGAACGGTTCAGACAGGAAGGCGCGTTTGTCTATGCATGGCTACCCCAACCGGATGGCACAAGACGAACCGTACGTCGCAAGGCATTTGAGCTCCAGGGCTTCGCTTTGTCTCGTGACCAGGGCATGCGTCTGGTTTTAACCAATCAGTATCTCGACCAAGTGTCGATCACCTATATGCGCCCGGTGGAGAGCTGCGAAGACTGGTGCTATTGATCATCAGCATGTTCCGGATGGTCTATTTTTTGAAATGATAACTGGCGTCGAAACCTACATTTGATCATATCGTTATCAGGGTAGATCAAGAGTTTTTCTTGGAATAGTTCTGATATTGTCTACCTTGCTCGCCGGGTCTCAGGCCTCCTCTACCGCCGATGCAGAGGCGACAGAGCTGCTCGAACGATACTGCCTGGCGTGGGGCGGCGATCACCGGGTAACGTGGCAGCGACTCGAGGAAGATGGTTTCGAGCAGAGGGAGCGAGATCGACCCGAGGAGAGCCTCCTAGGCGTGGTGGACGCATCACTTCGTCTTTATGCCGGAGGTGACGACGGGCACGGTGCGAAGGTGATGACTGGCGCGACTTGGATAACTGTACCGGATCAGGGTCGCACCCACTATCGCATGTGCTGGGTCTCTGCCCCGGGCGACCCAGAGGTCGCCGATCGGCGGCTCCGCGATACCTTGAGCATCGACAGTTTCCGTGTGGTTCGAGGCATCCGCCTCTTCGCATGGATACCCCGGCCGGGAGACGTCAATGAACCGGTGTCCCGACGCGAATACTTCCGCTCCGGGCAGCGTCTCGCACGGGATCAGGGACTTCGCATGGTGACGATCCGGGACCATGAGGGCCAAGTGTTCCTTGGCTATGCCAGCCCACGGGACGAAGCCACCTATCTTGGCTTCGACTGGTCCGGGCCGGAGCCGGTGCCCCGCCCGTGAGGGAAACTGAAGTTGCGAACGGCTTTGCTTCATCTCAAGGTGCGGGAGGACATCGTCATCCCCCTGATCCAGCGCCACGCCGATGCCTTCGCGTCCTGAGGCGGCACCCGGGCGATCACATATGCGCGACCAGCGCGTCGGAGCGTTAACTCCAGATTGTCAGCGGGCGGTCATTTCGCAGTACGGGACCGCCCTGATCTAAAAGCGAATTCCCGACCGTAATGCTGTCTTGTCACCTGTCCCGCAGGGTGAACGCCCGACACGCCGCTCTATTGACATGCCCCCCCCATTGCGAGCGAGGGTTGTGGGCGGGCTTTTCCGCGAGGAGGGTTGGACATGAAATGGCTAAAGGTGACGGCTGCGGCGATGATGTCTCTGGGCCTCGTTTCGATGGCACCCCAGGCGTCCTGCGCAGCGAACGGTGCTTGCCAAGGCTGCTACAATTGATGTCTGCAGACTTACGGCGACGACCTGTATCTCTTTACGCAATGCTTGGACCATTGCGTGGATGAGAATGGTATTCCCTGCCAAAGCGATGCTGGGGGCTGATCGGGCTATTCGGACCGATATCACCACATGATCAGTGACTTACTCATCGCTACACTGCTGGGCACTGGCACGCTACAGCCAAGGGAATCTGAGCCTCCCTTGGCTGTCTTGGCCGACCGCTACTGCATCGGCCCTGACGGCGATCATCGCGCGACGTGGCAGTACGCCACCGAGGACGGATTTTCTCCCCTCAATCCTGACGAGTTCGTCGGCCTGCGCCTTCCCGGTTTCACCTCCCGATTGCGCGCTTTCAGGAAGCTTGAAGCGGACAGGGAGCTGAGAGTCCTGACTTCGGCCGGCTATATCGGCGGGGCCGGTCAAGGCAGAACATACTACCGGTACTGCTGGGTTTCTTCGACCCAGGAGGACGTTCAAAATGTCGATCGTGACCTCGAAGCGTTGACTGGCACCGCGAGCTTCAGGGTCGAGGGTCGAACACGCCTCTTCGCGTGGATTCCCAGACCGGGAGGCGAAGTCGAGCGGGTGTCCAGACGCCTCTACATGCTGTCGGGATGGGTTCTCGCTCGGGAACAAGGACTGAGACAGGTCACGATCCGTCCCTACGACGCGGGTGTCTTTGTTGGGTATGCAAGTCCACGCACCGAGGAAACATATGAGGGCGCAGACTGGTCCGGGCCCGAGCCGGTGCCGCGACCGTGAACCTCGGCGCACAGGGCTTTGTCGTCGCATTGTTATGCTGCCTCTGTCTGTTGGCGACGACCCCAACACCGGCGCTCCCGCAGACTTCTGGCTCTTTCAACGGCAGCGATCTGGTCGGACTGGCCGACCGTTACTGCATCGGCCCCGACGGCGACCATCGCGCGACGTGGCAGTACATCGCCGAGGACGGCTTCACTCCGCTGACGGCCGAGGACTTTCCGAACCTGCATCTGCCCGGGTCGTTCGAGCGACACATCCGGGCCTTTCGCAAGTTCGAAGGCTCACGCGAGTTGCGCGTGATCACGGCGGCCAACCGGATGCGCGCGCCCGGTCAGGGGATTACCTATTTGCGATGGTGCTGGGTCTCGTCATCGGTCGACGACGTTCGTCGGGTCGACGGCGACATGCGGGAGCTGGTGGGCGTCAGAAGTTTCCGGGTGGAGGGTCCCACGCGCCTGTTCGCGTGGATTCCGCGTCCGGACGGATCGAACGAAGCCATCTCGCGGCGCGTCTTCATGAGAGAGGGCTGGACCCTCGCGCGTGAACAAGGCTTGCGCCAGCTGACGCTGACATCTCATGAGGGCGGCGTCTTTGTCGGCTACGCCAGCCCGCGCACCGAGGAGACCTGGGAGGGCTTCGACTGGTCCGGCCCCGAGCCCGTGCCGAGGCCGTGACCGGGGGGAGAACCGGCAGCGCAGACGAGCGCGGCGATTCATCGCCACAGCGATGGGCTCGCCCCCGGTCGTCATCCCCCTGATCCAGCGCCATGCCGACGCTTTCGCGCGCTGAGGCGGACATCGGGCGATCACATCTGCGCGACCTGCTCGTGGACGCATTAACTCCAGATTGTCAGCCGGCGGTCATTTCGCAGTGCGGGACCGATCTGATCCGACAGCGATTTCCCGACCACAATGCCGGTCTGTCCCTGGTCTCGCCGGGTGAATGCCCGTCGCGCCGCTCCATTGACAAGCCCCCCCCCCTTTCGAGCGAGGGTTGCGCGCGGGCTTTTCCGCAAGGAGGATTGGACATGAAATGGCTGAAGGTGACGGCTGCGGCGATGATGTCTCTGGGCCTCGTTTCGATGGCACCCCAAGCGTCCTGCGCTTCGAGTGGCGCTTGTCAAGTATGTTACAACAGTTGTCTGCAAAACTACGGTGACGACTTGTATCTCTTTACACAATGCTACAGCCATTGCGTCGATGAATACGGAACTCCCTGTCAGGATGATACGCCTTAACTGAGCTAAGTGTATCTATTGGGAGCAGGGCGGATCAGGAATGCTGCTTCGAATCGCTTTAGTCTGGTCCGCCTTGTTCGTTGGGGTTCAGGAGGCTCCAACCGCCGGTGATGAAGCAACCGAGCTTCTCGAACGATACTGCCTCGCGTGGGATGGTGATCACCGGGCGACGTGGCAGCGCCTTGAGGAAGACGGCTTCGAGCGGATTGAGCGGGATCGACCCGGCGAGTCGCTGTTCGGCGTGCTGGACGCGACACTTCGCATCTATGCCCCCAATGGCGCGGACCACGACACCAGGGTGATGACGGGCGCGACCTGGATCACCTCACCGGATCAGGGACGGGCTCACTATCGCATGTGCTGGGTCTCCGCCCCCGGCGACGCTGAGGCTGCGGATCGGCGACTCCGCAATACCTTGAACATCGCCAGTTTCCGTGTGGTCCGAGGCACCCGCCTCTTCGCATGGATACCCCGGCCCGGAGACGTCAATGAACCGGTGTCCCGACGCGAATACTTCCGCTCCGGGCAGCGTCTCGCACGGGAACAGGGACTTCGCATGGTGACGATCCGGGACCACGAGGGCCAGGTGTTCCTCGGCTATGCCAGCCCACGGGACGAAGCGACCTATCTCGGCTTCGACTGGTCCGGGCCGGAGCCGATGCCGAGACCATGACCAACGAAGCCGGTCAGAAGCAAACAAGACGGCGGCCCGTCACGGCAGCAGCTATCGGTTCGACACTCATCGCCTTGTCTGCCGTTTCAGCTGCAGCCGCGCGCTCGGAAATAGGCGCGGGCGACTTCTACGCCATGGCCGACCGCTACTGCATCCGACCCGATGGCGATCATCCGCTGACCTGGGCATTGGCCGAAAGCGATGGCTGGGTCGTGCTTGATCCATCGCAGTTCGAGGGATTAAGCCTGCCCGGCGCGCGCCAGCTCCGAGGTTATGAGACGGTGCGAGATGGGGTTCGGCTTCGCATCTTGACCGCAAACAACCGTTTCCGCGGTTGGAACGCTGGGATCACCTATTTCAATCTGTGCTGGGTGAGCGCGGAGCCCTTCGACCGGCAGGAACTGGACGAGGAGATACGATCCCAACTCGCCATCCCGGGATTCCGACAGGAAGGCGCGCGGGTCTACGCTTGGGTGCCTCTGCCAAACGGCGGTCGCCGTATTGTTGGGTCGAGAGAGTTTCAACGTCGCTTCCATGCAATCGCAAGGGAAGACGGCATGCGAATGCTCCTGTCCAATGATCGCCAGGGCATGGTCGCCGCAACCTACATGAAGGCCACGGAGGACTGTGAAGGGTGGTGCTACTGACCCTCAGGCGGCCTCTTCGGACACGGGTTCCTTGGGCAGGACCTCGCCGACGGTCGGGCGGTTGGCGTGGAAATGGATCTCGGTGTCGCGCCGCTTCACGATCTCGCCGCAGCAAGAGCAGGCGACGCGGGGCTTGAGCTCGTGGCCGCAGGTGGTGTGGGTGAAGGTCACGCCGGAATCGACCTCGCCGTACAGGTGCTGGGAGCCCCAGCCGTGCATGACGATCAGGACGTCGGACAAGGCCCGGCCCTTGGCGGTCAGGACGTACTCGTTCCGTGGCGGCCGCTCGGAATAGAGCTGCGGTTCCAGGATGCCGTGCTGGACCAGGGATTTCAGCCGGGCGGCGAGAACGTTGCGGGCCACGCCCAGACGTTCCTGCCATTGCTCGAAGCGCTTCACGCCCTGAAAGGCGTCGCGGATGACCAGCAGGGTCCAGGGGTCGCCAATCACTTCCAGCGTGGCGGCGATCGAGCAGCTCTGGCGAGAATAGTCGGCGGTGCGTCCCATCAGGCGTAATCCGGAAAAGTGTGGGGCGGTTTTCCGTTGAGATTACGCCTCACTAGGAAGGCGAAGGTGACCCTGCGTCAGCGGTTTGGCAAGAGGGTTGCCAAAAACGACGCGGTGAGTCAGTCTTTATTGGCAACGAACACCGCGTCCTGCTTGCGGCGTTTCCTGCATTCCCTCGACTGGCGGGCGGAGACAGAGGTCTTCGCCCGTCTTTTTGCGGGACGCCAGAAACGGAAACGGCCGCCACCGTCACCGGGAGCGGCCGCCTGTTTCGTTCGGGGGAAACCTTAGCTGCGGTAGTTTTGGATCCGCGTGGTGCGCAGGCCCTGCATGCCCCATTTGTCGATCGCCTTCTGCCAGGCCAGGAACTCTTCGGCCGTCAGGCGATAGCGGGTCAGGGCCTCGTCCAGGGTGATCAGGCCGCCGCGCACGGCGGCGACCACCTCGGCCTTGCGCCGAATGACCCAGCGGTCCGTGTTGGGCGGCGGCAGATCGCGCATGGTCAGGGGCGTGCCCGTCGGACCGACCACGTACTGTTCGCCGTCCTTGTTGACGCGACGCTCTTGCAACATGGGCTTATGCCTCATTCACCACCACCAATGAGCGTGAATGTAGCCCGTGCCCGCTAAGGCCGAGTTTAGCGGCGTGGTGAACCAAGGGATAACAACCCCGGCGGGCTCCAACGTCCGTTTCACTGATCTTTGAGTAAGGGTTCATTCAGTCTAACGAGCCGTTACCTGAAGATCAGCGTTTGATGCTGATCAGTTCGGCCAGCATTTCATCGGCCGTGGTGATGATCTTGGACGAGGCGGAATAGGCCCGCTGGGTGGTGATCAGGCCCGTGAACTCGGCCGACAGGTCGACGGTCGAGGCCTCCAGCTGGCTGGCCCCGATCAGGCCCGCGCCGCCAGTGCCGGGGGCTTTCAGGTTATAGGTGCCGGACCCCTGGCTGACACGGTAGGCGTTGCCGTTGGCGGTCGTCAGGCTGTCGGCGCTGGTGAAGGTGGCCAGGGCCACCTGGGCGATGCGGCGCGTCACGCCGTTGTCGAAGATGGCGGTGACATAGCCCTCGTCGTCGATCTCGATGTTCGACAGATTGCCGAAAGCGGTGCCGTTGGTGACTACAGCCTGGACGATGGAGTCGGAATCGTACTGCGTCAGGCCCCCGGCCGAGGCGGTCAGGTCGAAGCTGACGGTCTGGTCGTCGATGCCGAGCGCCGTGGTCCACTTGGGCGCGGTCGCGCTGGGCGCCACGGCCGAGTCCGAAGCGTTCAGGGTGACGACCGCCGTCGCGGGATCGGCGAACAGCATGGAGCCGGGTGTCGCGGTTTCGGCGGCTACCATTCCATCGACGTCCAGACGACCATCCTGAGTGAAGAGGACCAGGCCCGACCTCAGGATGCCGTTGGCCGGGACGGAACCATTATCGATATCAGTCGCGGGAATGACGTGGACCTCGGCTCGCCATTCATTGGGGTTCGCGGTCTTGAGGAAGGAGTAGGCCAGGGTGCGCTGGCCACCCTTGGAATCCGACACCGGAACCGTGATCCGGAAGTCCGGCTTGAAGCCCGTGCCCGTCTCCGCGTCATAGGTCGCCATATTGTTCGTCGCGACGTTGTAGGTGGCGATGTCGGGCGAGACCGGCTGGCTGGATTGCAGGTTGGCGTTCAGCTGGGCGCGCGTGGTGGCCTGGGCCGTGCCGCCGACCGAGCCTACGTTGATGGAGCGCAGCCTGTTGAGGTCGGACGGATCCGTCTCGATCAACCCCTCAGCGTCGACCGGCCACCCTTGCAGATACAGGCCGGCAGTGTTCTTCAGATAGCCGAAGCTGTCGACCCGGAAGGCCCCCGCGCGGGTGAACAGGCGGGCGTCGCCAGCGTCCAGGTTCTCGGCCTTCTCAGTCACGACGAAGAAGCCCTGCCCCGCGATGCCGAGATCGGTCGAGGTGTTGGTGCGCTGCAGCTGGCCGCCCTGGCTGATGAAGTGGCGCTGGTTGGCCAGAACGCCGCCGGCGGAATAACCGGTCCCCGCGCTCTGGGAGTTGACCACGGTCGAGAACTCGGCGGCGGTGCGCTTGTAGCCGACCGTGTTCACGTTGGCGATGTTCTGGGAGATGGCGGCCAGCGCGGCGGAGTTGGCCGTCAGGCCCGAGACGCCGGCGAGAAGGGCGGAGTTGATGCTCATGGCTTGGGGCTCCTTACGAAAGCAACTTCATGGGATTGAGGGCCGAGGCGATGGAGGCCATCAGGCCTTCGTCCTCGGAGGCGTCGGGTGTCGTCGCGGCGTTCGAGACCGCTTCCTCCACGCCGATCACGGCGTTGAGCGGCACGATCGACGCGCCAATCGTCAGGTAGGGTTGGCCGTCGTAGAGCTCGACGCCGGTGACGCGACCGCGGGTCAGGACCTGGGAGTCCACATCGGCCGTGCCGTTCTTGGCCACGACCTTCAAGGTGTAGACGCCGCCGTCCGACAGCTGTCCGCCGGCGGAGGTCTTGCCGTCCCAGACGAAGTCGTGGGTCCCTTCGGTGCGACCGGACGCCGGCCCGGTCCAGACAACCTTGCCCGTGGAATCCAGCACCTGAAGCTCGACCGACGAGGCCGAGGCGGCGAGTTCGTAGGACCAGTTCGCCTCTCCGTTCTCCAGTCGGGTCGCGGACCAGGCGGCCGTGGCGTCCTTGCCGATGTAGGAGGTCGCGCCTGACAGGCCGCCGCCCTGCTGGGCCGCGAGCAGACTGGTCAAGAGGTCATTGGTCAGCAGCTGCTGCTCGACCCCGGTCATCTGGGTCAGCTGGGCCGTGAACTCGTTGGAATCGAGGGGCGACAGGGGATCCTGATTCTTCAGCTGGGCGGTCAGCAGGCTGAGGAAGGTCTCGAAGTTGGAGACGAGGCTGGTGCGGCTGGCGTTTGTGCGACTGGCCGCTTCGGTTGTGGTGATCGCATCGACCATGAGGTCAGACCTTCACATCGACGCCGGCGGGCGTCAGGCTGAGGGAAACCCAGGCGGGCACCTGGAGCGAAAGATCGGCCTCGGCGTTCAAGCGCGAGGCGGCCCCGAAGGCACGGGCGTTCCTGGGATCGCTCTCACGATCGAAAGCGCCACCCTGACCGGCCGAGGGGTCGCGCTCGGAGAAGGACAGGGCATCATCAGCAACGGTGAAGCCCGCCTCGATCAGCTGACGACGCAACTCGTCGGCCCGGGCGCGCAACTCGGTGGCGGCGACGGGGTTGTCGAAGGCGAGCGTGGCGTGCAGGGCCCCGCCAGCGTCGATGTCGAGGCTGACATCGACACGTCCGAGGTGGTCGGGCGTCAGGGCCATCTCGAAGCGGGTCGAGCGGCTTTCCAGCTTCCTGACGATCTGAGCGGCGATCTGGGCCGTCGTCTCGACGGCGGCGCGCGACAGGGTGGACAGGAGCGGAGTGGAGGCGGCATCCGTCGCGCGCGCCTCGGGGGCGGTCGGTGCGGCGGACAGGGGCGCGGCGAGCGCATCGTCGACCAAAGCGAGCGGCAGCACCGCCGCAGGGATCTCGATCGGCGACCTGGCGATGGATGATCCGGACCCACTGGGCGTGGTCGCCGTCGCCGACGCGGCGTCAGCCGAGACCTTGATTTCGGCGCGAGCACCCTCGGTTTCGGCGGAGCCAACGCTTTGCGCCGACGGCCGGGCCAGCGCGCGGTCGATGACGTCGCGGACGCGGGTCGTCCCAGGGGGCGTAGTCATTGCGGTGGCGGACGCAAGGGCTTCGCCCGCACCTTCGGCCTCAGTGCCGTCGGCGGCGGGGAGAGTTTCAGCGGTCGAGGCAGCGGTGGAAGGCTCGATGGGCTTGGCCGGACGCAGCGGCGTGATCACGGCGGAGCGGATGTTGGCGACCTCTCGGGCGCGGTCCGAGGCGACCGGCGTCACGGGTTTCGTCTGTTCCGCAGCGGCGGGGTCGGGCTTGGGCAGAGCCTCGTCGGCCGGTCCAGCGTCGACGGCGGCCGAAGGGGTCTCGGCAGACTTTCCGCGCGGGGTGGTCTCGGTCGAGCGGGACGGCTGAGCCGCCTGAGCCAGTAACTGATCAGCCGCTTCGGTCGCGTCAGAGGGCGCGGGAGCAGGGTTCGCGTCGTCAAGCGGAGCCGGCTCGGCACCAAGGGGCGGCGAGACGGCGGGCACCACAGGAGAGGCGGCCGTTTCCGAGGCCACGCCGTTCTCTGGGAGGAACGTGATCGGGACGGCCGGCGGGGGAGGAAGGACCACTGCGAGAGCCGGGAGGGGCGTCGCGGTGTCGTTCGCTGGCAGGCCGGGTTTGGACGCAGACGTCGGCTCTCCGGCGGGCTGCGGGACGGTTTCCGCCTTTGCCTTTGGAGCGGGCTCGGGGGCGGTCTCGGCCGGAACAGCCTCGTCCAGGGCGGCGCCGAAGCCGTCGGCGTCGGCGGACGCGCGCGCATCGACCTTCGCGCCCTTCACGGGGGCGGACGGGGCGACGACGGACAGGAGGACGGCGGCGGACATGAAGCGCAGGCGGCTTTGGTCTGGAGGAGCGTGGCGCCTGCTGCGCCGGAACATTCGGTTCGCCCGTCGCAAAGGGCGGGCCAGACTGCGAAGCCTCGCTCATCCCGCGGGAATATAACAACTTTTCTGATCCTATGATCGCGTAGGTCTAGACCTGCCGCCGACCATTCTTGCCGTGCGGCCGACGCTTTTTGCCCGGCTTGGCCAACGGTCCAAACCTTGGCCCGCGGCTTGCGCGCCTTGACAGGCATGAAACGATCGTCGGTTCATTTCCTGAATGAAATCAGCGGTGTCGTATCCGGCCCCTCGTGCGCGGCTGGGCAAACTTCGCAAGGCTGCGGGCAGGGCTTGCCGGGTGGAGGGTTAATCCGATGAGCCTGAGCACCATCCTGAACATCGCCAACTCGGGCCTGCAAACCGCCCAGACCCAGCTGCGGGTGGTCTCGGACAACGTCTCCAACGTCAACACGCCCGGGTACGTCCGCAAGATCGCCGACCAGCAGTCGCTGTCGACCCAGGGCGTCGGCACGGGCGTCGAGATCGCGCGCATCCGCCTGGCGACCGACCGCTTCCTGCAGGCCGCCAGCCTGTCGGCCGGGGCCGAGGCCAGCCGCCAGGGCGTGCGCTATGAGCTCTATGACCGCATCCAGTCGCTGTTCGGCGATCCGGGTGGAGATACAGGTTTCTTCTCCCAGATCGACGACATCTTCTCAGCCTTCGCCGTCGCGGCCGAGGATCCTACGTCGGCACCGCGTCGACAGGATGCCCTTTTCAAGGCCCAGAGCGTCTTCGACGAGGCGACCCGTATCTCCGGCCAGATCCAGGCCGTGCGCGAGGACGCCGATGGCCGCATCCAGAGCGCAATCGAAAAAGCCAACAGTCTGCTGCAGCAGATCGAGACCCTGAACCTCGACATCGCCCGGGCTGTGGTGCTGGACGGCGACGCCTCGGGTGCACAGACCCAGCAGGCGCGACTGGTCAGCGAGCTGTCCTCCATCCTCGATGTCCAGGTGACACAGCGATCGGTCGGCGGGGTCTCGATCCGCACCAGCGCGGGCGTGCTACTGGCCGGAAACGGCGCGGCGACGCTGGAATACAACCGCGCGGGCACCGTCAACGCCGAGACCGCCTTCAACGAAATCTGGGTCACCGAGCCCGGCGCGACCAAGCGGCCGCTGGCCGAGGGGCTGAAATCCGGCGAGATCAAGGGCTTGCTGGAGTTGCGCGACGTCGACGCGCCACAAACGGCGGAGCGGCTGGCCGAACTAGTCACCCGCATCGCCGACGAGCTGAACCGCGCGCACAACGCCAACTCCTCGGTGCCCGCACCGACGACCCTGACCGGCAAGAATGTGGGCCAAGCGCTGGAGACGGCGCTGACGGGCTTCACCGGCGGAACGACCATCGCCGTGGTCAACCCGACGACGGGGGCGATCACGACGCGGGCGGACATCGTCTTCTCGGGCGGAACGCTCACGATCAATGGCGCGGCCTCCACGCCCGCCAACTTCCTGACCGACCTGAACGCGGCGCTGGGGGGAGCGGCGACGGCGAGCTTCACCGGCGGGCGGCTGTCGATCACGGCGGCGGGCGGCAACGGCGTGGCGGTGGCGGATGACCCGGCCAACCCGAGCGCCAAGGCCGGGCGCGGCTTCTCGCACTATTTCGGCCTGAACGACCTGATCTCCAGCGACCGCCCGGCGCTCTATGACATGGGCCTGACGGCGGCATCGGCGCACGGCTTCACGGCGGGCGAGACCCTGACGTTCCGCTTCACCGACGCCGACGGCGCGCGGCTGCGCGACATCCAGGTGGCGATCCCGGCAGGGGGTACCGTCGGGGACCTGGTCACGGCCCTGAACAGCCCCACGACCGGGGTTGGCCGCTACGGCGCCTATGCCCTCGATGCGACGACCGGCGAGCTGAAGTTCACGGGTATTGGCGATCCGGCACCCCGTCTGACCGTGCTGGCGGACACGACCACGCAGGTTCCCTCGGGTGTTTCGGCGACCGAGCTGTTCGGCCTCGGCGGCGGCGTTCGCGCGTCGCGCGCCGACGGCTTCAAGGTGCGGACCGACATCCAGCAGAGCCCGTCCAGGCTGGCGCTGGCCCAGCTGAACCTGTCGGCGGCTCCAGGCACGACGTCGCTGTCGACTGGCGACGGTCGAGGTGCGCTGATCCTGGCGGATGCCGGTCAGGTGACGGCCAGGTTCTCGGCCGCCGGCGATAGCCCGGGCGGCAATCTGTCGGTGTCGCGCTATGCGTCCGAGTTGTCCGGCGAGATCGGCGGAAGGGCCCAGTCGGCGAAGACCCGTCGCGACAGCGCCGTCGCCCTGTCCACCGAGGCCAACGCCCGCCAGTCGAACTACGAGGGTGTCAATCTGGATGAGGAATTGGTGCTGATGACCACCTATCAGCAGGCCTTCAACGCATCGGCCCGGCTGATCCAGGCGGCCAGCGAAATGTACGACACGCTTCTGGGGATGGTCCGATGAGCCGCGTTTCGACCACGGGAAACTATCAGTCGGCCCTGCTGGACCTAATGGCCTCGCAACAGCGTCAGGCCGAGGCGTCTCAGCGCGTATCGACCCAGAAGGTCGCCACCGACATGACGGGCTTCGGCCGCGGTGCCGAGACCCTGACGGCGCTCAAGAGTGCGGTCAGCCGGGTGCAGGGCTTTCTCGACACAGGCGAGGTCGTGGCCGCTCGACTGGGTGCTCAGGATCTGGCGCTCAACCAGATGATCGACGGTATCGGCGGGGCCCGCGAGGCGGTGGGCAACGTCCTGTCGTCGGACTCAGCCGGAACCCTGATGCTGGAGCTGGAAGGCTACTTCATGTCGGTGTCGAATGGGCTGAACGCCCGGCACCAGGGTGGATACCTGTTCGCCGGCGCCGACACGGCCAATCCGCCGGTGTCTGTAGGAACTTTGAGCGATCTGGCGGCCGCCGCCAGCGTCGCCTCGGTATTCGGCAACGACACCATCAAGCCAGTGTCGCGCGTGGCGGAGAATACGTCGGTCGAGACCGGCTATCTGGCCAATGAGCTGGGCACGGACATTTTCCAGGTTTTCCGCGACATCAAGGAGTACCACGACAACCCGGCGACCGGCCCCCTGACGGGCAAGCCGACCGAGGCGCAGAAGACCTTCCTGACCGCGCAGCTGTCGCGGCTGGACGCGGCAAGGAACGCGACCGTCGACGTCGCGTCAAGGAACGGCTCGCTGCAGAAGCGCATCGACCAGATGGCGGTCAGCCATACCGCCCAGATCACTTCGCTGAACGAACTTGTGTCGGATCGGACCGATGCGGACCTGGCGCAAGCCGTGACGGACCTGCAGCTGGCTCAGGTGGCGGTCCAGGCCTCGGCCCAGGTGGTCAGCCAGCTGAGGGACGTGACGCTGCTGAACTATCTGCGCTAATCGCTGCGACACGCCGCCCCTAGCCACGGTTCTTAAACGAGAACATAATGGCAACAAATGGCTCAGCTAGACCTCAGACGAAAACTCGCCGTGCTGGCGGATGCGGCGAAGTATGACGCCTCATGCGCCTCGTCGGGCACGTCCAAGCGTGACAGCCGGGGCGGCAAGGGGATCGGCTCGACCGAGGGCATGGGCATCTGTCACGCCTATACGCCCGACGGGCGTTGCGTCAGCCTGCTCAAGATCCTGCTGACCAACTTCTGCATCTACGACTGCGTCTACTGCATCAACCGCGTGTCCTCGAACGTGCAGCGGGCGCGGTTCACGGTCGACGAGGTCGTCGAGCTGACGCTGAACTTCTACAAGCGGAACTATATCGAGGGCCTGTTTCTGTCGTCGGGCATCATCCGGAACGGCGACTACACGATGGAGCAGCTGGTGCTCGTGGCCAAGAAGCTGCGGGAGGAGCATCACTTCCGGGGCTATATCCACCTCAAGCTGATCCCAGAGGCCGATCCGAAGCTGGTGGAGGAAGCGGGACTTTACGCCGACCGCCTGTCGGCCAACATCGAGCTGCCGCGCGACGAGGCGATGGGACGGCTGGCCCCGCAGAAGGACGTCGGCGTCATCAAGAAGGCCATGGCCGACGTGCGGCTGAAGGTGCAGGCGGCCAAGCCTGACAGGAAGGCCAAGACCCGGCCGCCGAAGTTCGCCCCGGCCGGCCAGTCGACCCAATTGATCGTTGGCGCGGACGGCGCGCCGGATACAGAGATCCTAGACCGGTCGGCGTCGCTGTATGGCGGGTACGGATTGCGGCGTGTCTACTACTCCGCCTTTAGCCCGATCCCGGACGCGAGTTCGGCCCTGCCAGTGACGAAGCCGCCGCTGATGCGCGAGCATCGGCTGTATCAAGCCGACTGGCTGATGCGGTTCTACGGCTTTTCGTCGCCGGAAATCGGAGAGGCGACGACGGGCGGGATGCTGGACCTGGCCATCGATCCCAAGCTGGCCTGGGCGCTCAATCGCCGCGAAGAGTTTCCGGTGGACGTCAACACCGCCCCGCGCGAGCGGCTGCTGCGCGTGCCGGGGCTGGGCGTGAAGTCGGTGGATCGCATGATCTCGGTCCGGCGCTACCGCACCCTCCGGCTCGAGGATGTGGCGCGCCTGTGCCGGGGCATCGACAAGGTGCGGCCGTTCATCACCGCGCTGGACTGGACGCCGGGCAGCCTGACCGACGCGGTCGATCTGCGCGCGCGCATCGCGCCGGAACCGCGACCGGAACAGCTGACGCTGTTGTGAGATGGCGACCGCCGTCCTGGACCACGAGACTGACTTCGACGGCTGGCGCGCGGCGGCGCGGCGATTCCGGCTGGCAGGGGTGGAGCCGGCGCAGGCGCGGTTCGTGGTGCGGGGTTCTGAAGCGTCGGGCGACCTGTTTTCGACCGAAGCCTTCGAAGAGACCGCACCCCGCCGGGAGACGGCGTTCACCGTCCCCAAGGCCTTCGTCGAGGTTGCCCAAGAGGTGATCCTCCATCGCTCGGCGGACCGCTTCGACCTGCTCTACCGCCTGCTGTGGCGGCTGCGGGACCAGCCGGACCTGATGAAGGTCGTGTCCGACCGCGATGTGGCCGACGCCCTGGAGCGCGCCAGGAACGTCAGCCGCGCCTCGCACAAGATGAAGGCCTTCGTCCGCTTCCGCCTGATTGGCGACGAGGACGGAGAACTCTACGTCGCCTGGTTCGAGCCGGCCCACCGGGTTCTGGAGAAGACGTCCGGCTTCTTCGTGCGGCGCTTCACGACCATGCGCTGGTCGATCCTGACGCCGGACGGGTCGTGCTTCTGGGACGGTGAGGCCCTGACGTTCGGACCGGGTGCCCGACTGGAGGACGCCCCGCAGGACGACGAGGTCGAGGAGTTCTGGAAGACCTACTACGCCTCCACCTTCAACCCGGCCCGGCTGAAGACCAGAACCATGCAGGGCGAAATGCCCAAGCGGTACTGGAAGAACCTGCCCGAGGCCCAGTTGATCCCGGAACTGGTGGCCGCCTCGCGCGCTCGCACCGAGACCATGATCCAGGCCACCCCGACGGAACCCAACGCACGTCTGTCCAAGGCGATCGCCAGGTCGGCGCGCGACGGATCGTTCGAGGAAGGCTTCGTCGCCTCGACCCTGGACGAACTTAAGCATGCCGTTCAGGCCTGCCGCCGCTGTCCGCTGTGGCGCGACGCGACACAGGGCGTCTGCGGAGAAGGTCCGAGGCAGGCCAAACTGATGATCGTGGGCGAGCAACCCGGCGATCAGGAGGATCTGGCCGGCAGGCCCTTCGTAGGACCGGCGGGGCAGGTGCTGGACGCGGCGCTGGCGGAAGCAGGCATCGACCGCGGCGACGTCTTCATCACCAACGCCGTCAAGCACTTCAAGCACGAGCCGCGCGGTAAGCGACGCCTGCACAAGACGCCGGTCGGAAGTGAGATCAGCGCCTGCCGCTGGTGGCTTGATCAGGAGCGTCGGCTGGTGAAGCCCGTTCTGACGCTGGCGCTGGGCGCGACGGCGTCGCTGGCCGTCCTCGGCCGTACGGTCGCCGTAACGCAAGAACGCGGCCAGCCCCTGACCCAACCGGACGGGTCGCTCGTCACGATCACGGTTCACCCGTCTTATTTGCTGCGCCTGCCGGACGAAGCGACGAAAGCGCGAGAGAGGGAGCGGTTCGTCGCCGACCTGAAGCGCGTCCGGGCCAGCCTCTGACCCGTAAGTCATCACCTGTTGCAGGTGAACGACGCGCCCGCTTTCATGCGAGACGAGCGCGACCTGCGGCGTTCGCGATTCGCATTCGCTCGGCTAAGGGTGGCTGATGAGAACGGCGGAATTCCAGATCGAGGAGGCGAGCGGCGGCGAAACCGTGCTGCGGCTATCCGGTGACTGGACCACCATGACCCTGGGCAAGGCCGCCGTCCGTCTGGGCGACGGGCTGGAGGGCCGCACCGTCGATCGGCTCGATGTCAGCGATCTCGGAAGATTCGACACTGCGGGTGCCCTTGCCCTGGTTCAGGCCTCGGGTTGCGCCATCCCGAAGGACGCATTCGCCGCCCGACCGGAAGCCGGGCGCATCTACGCCATGGTCGAGACCCTGGAGCGTCAGGCCGGCGCTCCTCCCCCGGCCAAGCAGTCCCTGACCCGCTTCTTCGCCAAGATCGGCCATGGCGTTCATGACGCGGCGGCCGAGTTCCTGCTGTCGATGGCTTTCCTCGGCCGGCTGATGGCCGCATCGGGCCATGCCTTGCGTCGGCCGGGCGAGATCCGCTGGCCGGCCTGGGTCAGCCAGGCAGACCGTGCGGGTCTGGACGCCCTGCCGATCATCGCCGTGACCAACTTCTTCATCGGAGCGGTGATCGCCTTCCTGGGTGCCAACCTCCTGACGCAGTTCGGGGCCGGCGTCTTCACAGTTCAGTTGGTGGCCGTGGCGGTGCTGCGCGAACTTGCGGTCTTGATCACCGCCATCCTGCTGGCGGGCCGCTCGGCCTCCTCTTTCGCCGCCGAAATCGGGTCGATGCGGATGAACCAGGAGGTCGACGCCATGCAGGTCATGGGCGTCAATCCATTTCAGGCACTGGTAATCCCGCGGCTGGCGGCGTTGCTCGTCATGATGCCGCTGCTGACCTTCGTTGGCATGCTGGCGGGGTTCCTGGGCGGCGCGCTGGTGACCTGGAGCCAACTGGACTACGGCCCGGCCTTTTTCATCCAGCGAGTCAGCGAGGACCCGCTGATGGGCCAGCACCTGATGGTCGGCATGATCAAAGCCCCGGTGTTCGCCATCGTCATCGCCGCCATCGGATGCCGCCAGGGCATGGCGGTCGCCGGCGATGTCGAAAGCCTGGGCCAGCGTGTCACCGCCGCCGTGGTTCAGGCCATCTTCGCCATCATCGCCCTGGACGCCGTCTTCGCCCTGATCTTCCTGGAGTTGGACCTGTGAGTACGCCGCGCGTCCCGGCGACCGCCGCGAATGACGTCGCTCTGGAAAACCTGATCGAGGTTCGCGGCCTGCTGAGCCAGTTTGGCGAACACGTCATCCACCGGGACCTGGATCTTGACGTCAAGCGCGGTGAGATTCTGGGCGTTGTCGGCGGCTCAGGCACCGGCAAGACCGTCTTGCTCAACTCGATCATCGGCCTGAAGGAGCCCGAAGGCGGGACGGTGCGCATCTTCGGTCATGACCGGGGCGACCTGACCGAAGCCCAGGCCGCCGACATTGAGCGCCGCACCGGCGTGTTGTTCCAGCAAGGTGCCCTGTTCAGTTCACTAACCGTGCTGGAGAACGTTTCCGCACCGATGGTCGAGCACACCAGGCTTCCGTCTGACACCATCCGCGAACTGGCGGAAATGAAGATCGCCATGGTCGGCCTGAAGCCCGAGAGCCACCACCAGAAGCCGGCCGAACTGTCCGGCGGGATGAAGAAGCGTGTCGGGCTGGCCCGCGCTCTGTCGCTGGATCCGGAACTGATCTTCCTCGACGAGCCGACGGCGGGTCTCGACCCCATCGGCGCGGCGGCGTTCGACGAGCTGATCCGTAAGCTGTCGGACGATCTGGGCCTGACCGTCTTCATGATCACCCACGACCTCGATAGCCTGTATGCCATCTGCGACAAGGTCGCGGTGCTGGCCGACAAGCGAGTGATCGAGAAGGCCACGGTGCAGGAGCTGGAGACATCCGACCACCCGTGGATCAAGGAATACTTCCTGGGGCCGCGCGGTCGCGCCGCCACCAAGGCCGCATAAGGGGAGCGCCGTGGAACGAGATGCACATTACGCCGCCGTCGGCATCGCCACCGTCGCCCTTCTGGCGGCGCTCGCGGTGTTCACCATCTGGCTGGCCCGGCTGCAGTTCAATGACGAGTACGACCTCTACGACATCGTCTTCTACGGCCCGGTTCGTGGCCTGTCGGAGGGCGGGGAGGTCCACTTCAACGGTATCCGCGTGGGCGAAGTGACTGATCTGAACCTCGATCCTGAACAGGGCGACCAGGTCATCGCGCGGGTGCGGCTGGACTCGACCACGCCGGTGCGCGTCACCAGCCGGGCCCAGCTGGAGCCGCAGGGCATCACCGGTCTGAACTACATCCAGATCACCGCGGGCACCGACAGTTCAGCGCTGCTGAAGAGCCAGTATGCTGAAAACGTTGTGCCGGTTATCCAGTCCCAGCCATCGCCGATCGCCGAGCTGCTGAGCGGCTCCGGGACGGTGCTGGCCCAGACGGTGGATGCGCTGAACCGCATCAACCGTGTGCTGTCGGACGATAACGTCCGCAGCTTCTCGACCAGCCTGAGAAACATCGAGGCCCTGACCACCGAGCTGGAAGCGCGCAAGGGCATGCTCGAGGATCTGGAGAAGGCGCTGGAGTCGGCCAACGCCGCCATCGCCGAGTATCAGGCCCTTGGGGCCGACGCGCGTCGGCTGATCAATGAGGATGGCGCGGAAGCCATCACCAACATCAACGCCGCGACCGCCGACGCCCGCGCTGCAATGGCCTCGATCAATCGCACCGCCAATGCGCTGGAGGGTCCGGTTGGCGAAGTTGCCACTACGGGCGTTCCTCAGCTTCTAGAGGCTATCCAGGGGCTCGAGGAGGCGACGCAGTCACTGCGCGGTCTGGTCGACGACGTCCGGGCCAGCCCCAGAGACTTCATCAGCCGCCCGGCGTCCCAGGAACTGGAGGTCCAGCCGTGATCCGTTCGCTCGTTCTCGCGGCAACAGCCCTCGGCCTCTCGGGTTGCGCCCTGCTGTCCAGCCCCGATCCGGTCCAGCTGTATCGCTTCGGCGAGAGTGGCGGCTCGACGGCCTCGGCGGTCACTGTCGCCAACCCGGTGCAGGTGCGCCTCAGGAACGTCGAGTTCCCCTCGGCTTCGCGTGGCGACCGCATTCTGGGCGTCACGGGACTGGAAGCCGCCTATATCGCACGAGCTCGGTGGGTCTCGCCGGCCCAGCAACTGATGTCCCAGAGCATCGAGAGCGCCTTTGGCGACCAGGCCCGCGCGGTGCGCCTGATCGGCCAGCGCGAACTGACGCCCGCCACCCGGGTGCTGGACATCGACGTCCGCACCTTCGAGGCGCGCTACGACTACGAAGGTGCCGTGCCCGTGGTGACGATCAGCGCCCGCGCCCGCCTTCTGCGCTTCCCCGATCGGACGGTCGTAGCCGAGGAGGTGATCTCGGTCAGCGAGTCCGCCGGCGAGAACCGCGTCTCCGCCATCGCCCAGGCCTTCGACCTTGCGTCGCGCGAGTTCAACACCCGCCTGGTCACCTGGACCGAGGCCAACGCCGGAGGAGCGTAACGTCGAAGCCTACGTCAATCCCGGACGTAGGGCTCCACACGCCCTCTGCCCTCGCCCGCGCGACTGCGCTAAGCCCACGTCATGGCTCGAGACGGCGCGATCTATGTCTGTCAGTCCTGCGGGGCAGTCCACGGCAAGTGGTCCGGCCAGTGCGGCGCATGCGGCCAGTGGAACACCATCGTCGAGGAGAGCCGGTCAGCCCCACCGGGTGCGCTGAAGCCTGCTGCTACGGCTCGCAGCCGGGGCCTAGCCTTCGAGTCGCTGCAATCAGAAACGCCGGAGCCACCACGGATCGTCACCGGCGTGACCGAGTTCGACCGCGTCTGCGGCGGCGGCGTGGTGCCGGGCTCGGCGATCCTGCTCAGCGGCGACCCCGGCGTGGGCAAGTCCACCCTGCTGCTCGACGTGGCCGGCCGCGCGGCGCTCGCGGGCAAGCGTGTCGCCTACATTTCCGGCGAGGAAGCGATCGAGCAGATCCGAAGCCGGGCCAAGCGTATGGGCCTGTCCTCCGCACCCGTTGAACTGGCTAGCGCTACGGCTCTGCGCGAAATCCTCGGCACACTGAAGCGCGAGACGTTCGACATCGTCATCATCGATTCCATCCAGACCCTGTGGTCCGACGCGCACGAGGCCGGGCCGGGCTCGGTCACCCAGGTCCGCGCCTGCGCCGGAGAACTGGTGCGGCTGGCCAAGGCCGGCGGCCCCGCGCTGGTGCTGGTCGGCCATGTCACCAAGGACGGCCAGGTCGCCGGCCCCCGCGTGGTCGAGCACATGGTCGACGCCGTCCTCAGCTTTGAGGGCGAGCGCGGCTACCCCTTTCGCATCCTGCGCGCCGGCAAGAACCGCTTCGGCGCCACCGACGAGATCGGCGTCTTCGAGATGGGTGACGCAGGGCTCTCGGAGGTCTCCAACCCCTCGGCCCTGTTCCTGGGCGAATCCAAGGAGCGCGCGCCCGGCTCGGCCGTCTTCGCCGGCATCGAGGGCAGCCGCCCTGTGCTGGTCGAGGTCCAGGCCCTGGTCGCGCCCTCCGCCTACGGCACGCCCCGCCGCGCCGTCATCGGCTGGGACACCGGGCGCCTCGCCATGGTTCTGGCGGTGCTGGAGGCCCGCTGCGGCGTCGGCTTCGGCAATCAGGACGTCTATCTGAACGTCGCCGGTGGCTTGCGCATCAACGAGCCCGCCGCCGACCTCGCCGCCGCCGCCGCGCTGATATCCTCCGTCACGGACACCCCCCTGCCCCAGGGCTGCATCGTCTTCGGCGAGATCAGCTTGTCCGGAGAGGTCCGCGCCGTCGGCCGCGCCGAGGCCCGCCTGCGCGAGGCGCAGAAGCTCGGCTTCGACCGCGCCCTGTCGCCGCCCCTGACCGTCAAGGGCGGCGGTGTTTCGGTCACACCCGTCAGCCGTCTGACCGAGGCCGTCGAACGAATCTCGCAGAACAGGTATTAGGGCGGCATGGCCTTAGCCGCTGACGCATGACCGGGTTCGACGCCTTCGCCTTGCTCGTGATCCTCGCCTCGGCCGCGGCCGGCTGGGTGCGCGGCGGCACGCGCGAGATCATCACCCTGCTCAGCTTCGTTCTGGCGGCCTTCATCGCCCTGGTCGCCCTGCCGCTGACCGCGCCGATCGGTAGAGCGATGATCGATCCCGACTGGGCTGGCTCCATCTTCGCGGCCATCGTGTCGTTCCTGCTGATCTACTTCGGCATCCGCCTCTTCGGCTCGGTCCTGTCCAAGAAGGCTCAGGCCCACCCTACACTGGGCGGCGTCGACCGGTTCCTCGGCATTCTGGTCGGCTCCGGTCGGGCCCTCGTGCTGCTGGGGGCCATCCATCTGGTCATCGTCGCCGCCTTGCCCGGCGAGCGCACGCCGCGCTGGCTGTCGGAAGCGGCCTTGCGGCCGATCAGCGCCGGGGCCGCCCGCGCCATCCAGATCATCCTCCCGGGCATCGGCCGGGGTGCCGACGCCATCAGCCCTGTGGTGGATTCGTCCGTTCGCAGAGGCTTTTCGGACGATCCCGCCTTGCCTGAACCGCAATCCGAGCCTACGTCGCCGCCTGCCGCCGCCCAATAGAGTTTCGCCTGTCATCGGAGCCCCCACGATGATCAGCCTTGACCACGCCATCGCCTCTCCCGTCGTGCACCGCGAGCACCATCGCGACGCCGACGACGACCGCCCGCGTCTGGAGTGCGGCGTCTGCGGCGTCTGGGGCGCGCCCAACGACGAAGCCTCCTCCATCGTCGCTCTGGGCCTGCATGCGCTTCAGCACCGGGGGCAGGAAGCCTGCGGCATCGCCTCGGTCAAGGCGGCCCGCTTCCACACCGAACGCCACATGGGCCATGTGGGCGAAGCCTTCGGCGGCTCGGACCTGCCGACCCGCATGCCCGGACCAGCAGCCGTGGGCCACACCCGCTATTCGACTGCCGGCGGGTCGTTCCTACGCAACATCCAGCCGATGTTCGCAGATCTGGACCAGGGCGGCATTGCCATCGCTCACAATGGCAACCTGACCAACTTCCACTTTCTGCGGAACCAGCTGGTCGGCGAGGGCTCGATCTTCCAGTCGACATCGGACAGCGAGGTCATCCTCCACCTGATCGCCCGCAGCCGGAAGGCCAAGATCGTCGATCGCTTCATCGACGCCCTTGCCCGTATTGAGGGCGGATACGCCCTCGTCGCCCAGACCCGCACCAAGATGATCGGCGCGCGCGATCCGCTCGGCATCCGGCCGCTCGTGCTGGGCCAGCTCGGCGACGCCTACATCTTCGCGTCCGAGACCTGCGCGCTCGACACCATTGGCGCCACCTTCGTGCGTGACGTCGAGCATGGTGAGGTCGTGGTGATCGACCATGAGGGCGTCCGCTCGCTCAAGCCCTTCCCAGCCCGCGCCGCCCGCCCCTGCCTGTTCGAATACGTCTACTTCTCGCGTCCCGACAGCGTCGTGAACGGCAAGTCCGTCTATGGGGTGCGCAAACGCATGGGCCAGGGCCTGGCCCAGGAACACGCGGTCGACGCCGACGTCGTGGTGCCGGTGCCCGACTCCGGCGTACCCGCCGCGCTGGGTTATGCGCAGGAGAGCGGGATCCCCTATGAGATGGGCATCATCCGCAGCCATTACCTGGGGCGCACCTTCATCCAGCCCAGCCAGGGTGCCCGCCAGAAGGGCGTGGCCATGAAGCACAGCCCCAATCGCTCGGTCATCGAAGGCAAGCGCGTCGTGCTGATCGACGACTCCATCGTACGCGGCACCACCTCGGTGAAACTGGTCCGCGCCGTTCGCGCGACGGGGGCCAAGGAAGTCCATCTCCGCTCGGCCAGCCCGCCGATCCTCTGGCCCGACTTCTATGGCATCGACATGCCCGAGCGCGAGCAACTAATCGCTGCCAACAAGTCCATGGAGGAGATGCGCGAGTATCTCGAGGTCGACAGCCTCGGCTTCCTCTCGGTGGAGGGCCTATATCGCGCGATGGGCGAGGAGCGCCGCGATCCCGCCAGCCCTCAGTTCACCGATCACTACTTCACCGGCGATTACCCCACCCGCCTGCTCGACCGCGAGATCGAGGAAGGCGGCCGCGACCTGACCAGCAAGCAACTATCCCTGCTGGTCAGCGCTTAAGGCCGCGAGCCCGAGAAGTGGTCGCCGGTTTTCGGGCAAGCTCGCGGCCCACAGGAACCTGATGCAGACCCAACTCGGCTACTTCAGCCTCGAAACCCTCGACGTCGCCAAGGCAAAGGCCTTCTATGGTGCGCTGTTCCGCTGGACCTTCGACGCCGAGGCCTCCACGGCGACCTACGCCCACGTCGCCGGCTCCAGCCCCGCCTTCGGTTTCACCAAGGTCGAGCGAACCCACGGCCACGCCAACCTCTATTTCCAGGTCAACGACATCGACGCCGCCTGCGCTCGGGTGACCGAACTCGGCGGTCGCAGCGCCGTGCCGTCCGACAGCCCGTCGGGCCGCTCCGCCACCGTCCAGGATGACCAGGGCCTGGCGTTCAGCCTGTGGCAGCCCGCGCCGAGTTACGTCTGACCGCATGGCGAAGCGGATCAGCACGCGCTATCAGGCGGAATGACCGACGACGCCCTCCCCCTCGACGACCGCATCGCGCTTGTGACCGGTGCCTCGCGCGGTATCGGGTACCAGAGTGCGCTGGCGCTGGCGCTGGCCGGTGCACACGTCGTCGCTACGGGCCGCACGCAAGGCGCTCTGGAGGAACTGGACGACGCCGTCTATGCCGCCACCGGCCGGCACGCGACGCTGGTGCCCTTTGATCTGGTCGACGGCGGCAGCATCGACCGGCTGGGCGGCGCGATCTTCGGCCGCTTCGGCAAGCTCGACATCTGGGTCCACGCGGCCGCGACCCTGGGCGCACAGGGCCTGACCCCTGTCAGCCACATCGACCCACGCGGCTTTGCCAAGATCGAAAAGACCAACTTCACGGCCACCTATCGCCTGATCCGCTCGCTTGAGCCTCTGCTGCGCCAGTCCGACGCCGCCCGCGTCATCCACCTGACCACCAGCCTCGCGCGCGAGCCCAAGGCCTTCTGGGGCCTTTATGCCGCGACCAAGGCGGGGGCCGAGGCCATGATGCTGTCCTGGGCCGACGAGATCGAGACCACCAACATCCGCATCTCAGTCCTGGACCCAGGGCGGATGCGCACCCAGATGCGCGCCCAGGCCTTCCCGGGCGAAGACCCCGAAACCCTGACCCATCCGTCCGAGATCGGCCCGCTGATCGTCGAGCTGGCGCGCGGCGACCGCACGCCGCCGCAGCGCGTCTCGTTCAAGGAATGGAAGGCCGCGCTGCCGCCGGAAGCGCTTATCTGACGATCAGTCGTCGCGGTGGACACGCTCGCGGCGTTCATGCCGCTCCTGGGCCTCGACCGACAGGGTCGCGGTCGGGCGGGCCTCCAGACGGCCCAGGCCAATCGGCTCACCGGTGTCCTCACAGTAACCGTACGATCCGTCCTCGATGCGGCGAAGCGCGTCGTCGATCTTGGAGATCAGCTTGCGCTGCCGGTCGCGCGTGCGCAGCTCAAGCGCTCGATCCGATTCGGATGAGGCCCGGTCCACCAGGTCCGGATGGTTCTCGGTCTCAGCCTTCAGATTGACGACAGTGCCTTTGGACTCACGAAGGATCTCGTCCTTCCACGCCAGCAGCTTGGACTTGAAGTAGGCCAGCTGCCGTTCGTTCATGAACGGCTCGTCCTCGGTGGGCCGATAACCGGCCGGTTCGTCCGATGGGACCGAAGCTAAAGCGGTCATCGCACTCACACTCAGAACAACGCCCCCCGTGGCGTTGTTCGGCGTATAGGCAGGTCCGAGATTCCCGGCAACACGGTTCTCGATTCCGTGATCGCGGCGATGCCTGGGTTGCGCGATCACCGTGACATTTCTTCATCACCCGGTTCGTCGATCCGGGATAATTCCGGGAATACTGGCGCTTATGCTGCGCTGCGGCGAACCTCGGCCTTGGCCAGCTCGACAGCGGCGCGCAGGTCGATCTGATCCAGCAGGCCGGTCAGGGCCGGATCGGGATCTTCCGGGCGTTCCTCCCGCAGCGACCGCGACAGCCGCTCCAGCGACGCCTCCCCGCTCTCCCCAGCCAGAAGCGCCAGCTTGAGCTCATCCAGCCGGTCCAGTAGGCCGCCGCCGCGGCGCACCGCCCGCCGACGCCGCTCGGTCGCGCTCTCGACGCCCTGGAGCGCCATCAGGGCGGAGACGTTGGACACGCCTGACGCCGTGGCCGCAGACTGAGCCGGAGCTGTTGATCCGGTGCCCGTCCCTTGGGAGACGGCGAACCCGCCCGTCGCCGCTCGCGCCGGGCGGCCGGGGGCCGTCGGGCCGGGACCATAGGGGCCGGTGATCTTCATCGCGGAGCGCTCCGAGCCATGACCTCACCTTCGGCGAGCGACCGTCACCGTTTGGTTAACGCCCCGGCAGGATTTGCCCACACGCGAAGGCGCGCATATCTCAAGGCATTGTCCTTGCTCCACATTTCATCCGGCATGCCTTCTGCATCGCGCCTTGCGAACGCGTTGTCGAAAGACCGTCCATGCAGAAGTTGCTCACCGTCCTCTTTGCCCCGCTCGCCGCATCGCTGGCGCTCGCTGGCCCGGTGATGGCCCAGTCGCGCATCAAGGACATCGCCTCGATCGAGGGCGTACGCTCCAACCAGCTGGTTGGCTACGGCCTTGTCGTTGGCCTGAACGGTACGGGGGACAGCCTTCGCAACTGTCCCTTCACCCGCCAGTCGCTGGAAGGCATGACCGAGCGCCTGGGCGTCAACATCCGCGGCGCCAACGCCAATTCCAAGAACCTGGCCGCCATCATGGTGACGGCCGAGTTGCCACCCTTCGCCACGCCGGGTGCCCGCATCGATGTCTCGGTCTCCAGCCTTTGCGACGCCCGAAGCCTGCTTGGCGGCACCCTCCTGGTCACCAGCCTGCAGGGCGCGGACGGCGAGGTGTATGCGGTGGCGCAAGGCTCGATCCAGACGGGTTCAGTATCGGGTTCGGGCGCATCCGGCTCCTCGGTCACGCGCGGCGTCCCGACCGCCGGGCGCATCGCCTCGGGAGCCACGGTCGAGCGCGAGACGGGTTTCAACCTCGACAGCATGCCCGAGGTCCGGTTGACCCTGCGCAATCCGGACTTCACCACGGCCCAGCGCATCGCCGCCGCCATCAACGCGACCTACCCCTCGACGGCCTTGGCGGAGAACGGCTCCGTGGTAGCCCTGCGCCCGCCCCCCGCGCTCGGAATGGCCGCCTTCATCAGCCGGGTGGAGAACATGCCCGTCGCCGTCGACACCCCCGCCCGCGTCATCATCGACGAGGTCAACGGCGTCATCGTGATGGGCGAAAACGTACGCATCTCCACCGTCGCCATCGCCCAGGGCAACCTGACCATCTCGGTCCAGGAGAGCCCCCAGGTCAGCCAGCCCGCCCCCTTCAGCCAGGGCCAGACTGCCGTGGTTCCCCAGTCCGACGTGACGGTGGAAGAGGAACTCGGCCGCGAGATCCGTCTGGTGAACGGCTCGACCTCGCTGTCCACCTTGGTGGAGGGTCTGAATGCGCTGGGCGTCTCGCCCCGCGACATGATCTCCATTCTCCAGGCCATCAAGGCGGCAGGTGCGCTGCAGGCCGACATCGAGGTGATCTGATGAGCGACCTCGCCGTCTCCCCCGCCCTGCTCCAGGCCACTCCGGCAGCGCCGAACGGCGCCGACGCCCGTCGCATGCGCGAGACTGCCGAGCAGTTCGAGGCTTCCTTCCTGTCCCAGATGCTCAAGCCCATGTTCGAGGGCCTCGACACCAACGGCCTGTTCGGCGGCGGCGAGGCCGAGGCGACCTGGCGCAGCTTTCTGATCGACGCCATGGCCCAGCAGACAGTACGTGCCGGCGGCATCGGCCTGGCCGATACCGTCATGGCCGAGATGATCCGCATGCAGTCTGAACAGACCGCCGGAGCCACCGCATGACCGCCGACCCGACCACCGCGACCGCCTATCTGCGACGCCTGACGGATCTGACCGACCGCCTGACCGCCCGGCTGGAAAAGGAAACCGACGCCTTCGCCTCGCGCCGCCCCCAGGAGGTCGCCGCCGGTCTCGCCGAGACCCAGGAACTGGCCAACGCCTACCGCCGCGAGACCGCCCAGGTGAAGGCTAACCCCGGCCTCATCGCCTGTGCCCCCGCGACCGAGCGCACCGCCCTGATCCGCGCCACCGAGGCCTTCGAGGCCGCGCTGGCCATCCACGCCCGGACGGTCGAAGCCGCCCGCAGCGTCTCCGAGGGCCTGGTTCGCGCCATCGCCCAGGAGGTCGCAAGCGCCCGCGCGCTCGGCACTGGCTATGGTGCCACCGGCCAGGCCCATTCCGGCGACAGCCGCGCGGTCACGCTCAACCGCACTGCCTGACAGCCTGCGTTAACCGCGCCTCTGCGGTGAAGTTTAAGGGTTCGATGGCAAGGTTCAGCCCATGCCAATGCGTACCCGTCTGCTCGGCCTCGCCTTCGCCTCGGCCGACCTCCTGATCGAACTGAACGCCCAGGGCGGCGTCGTCTTCGCCCTCGGCTCGGGTCCGCACGCGGATCTTCCAAGCGAGCGACTGATCGGCCTGAGCCTGCCGGGCATCTTGACCGATGCATCTGCCGAGGCCCTGCGCGCCGCCCTCGCCGATCTTTCGCCCGGCCGCCGGACCACGCCCCTCGAGATTCACCTTGTTTGCGGCGAGCACCGCGTACGCCGGGCGACCGCGCGCCTGTTCCAGTTGCCGGACCTCGCGCCGAACATCTCTTGCGCCATCCAGTACGAGGGCGCGCCCTATCGCGTTTCGAACGTCGACTCGTCGCCGGTTCTGACACCGGTGGCCCTGCTGGAACGCGCGCGTCAGGTCCTGACCGACCCCGCTGACGCCCGGCCCCTTGCCGTCGCCTTCGTGGACGTGGAGGGTCTGGAAGCTGCGGCCGCGTCCGGCGAGGCCGGAGAGCGCTTGGTCGCCCGCGTCGAGGCCGCCATCCAGTCCGCGTCACTGGACGGGGCCAGCGCCGGCCGGCTTGGCGCCGAACGTTTCGCCATGCTGAAAGACCGCGTCGATCAGACCGACCTCGTCGGCGAGGTCCGCGAACTGGGCCGCAGTGAGGGCATAGAGCTGTCGCCCCGCGCGTCGGAGGCCGCCATCGAGCACGGGGGCGAGCCATTGAACGCTCTCCGCGCCCTGCGCTTCGCCGTCGAGGGCTGCCTCGCCGACGGCGGCCTGGAAAAGCCCGAGATGAGCTTTCAGGCCTCGCTTACCCGCACACTGCGAGAAGCCGACGCCTTCCGCGCCGTCGTCCGCACCCGCGACTTCGAGCTCCATTATCAGCCGATCGTCACCCTGAGCACTGGCGCGGTTCACCACTTCGAGGCGCTCGCCCGCTTCAAGGCGACCTCTGGCCCCGCCAACACCATCCGCATGGCCGAGGAACTGGCCCTCATCGACGGCTTCGACCTGGCCGTGGCGGAGAAGGCCCTGGGCCGCCTGCGCCGCCCCGGCGCGGGCCTGATGAAGTTCGCCGTGAACGTCTCGGGCGCCTCTCTCGCCGACGATCGTTACGTCGAGGCCCTGTTGCGCATGACCGCCTCGCGCCCCGAGGACCGCAAGCGCCTGATGGTCGAGGTGACCGAGTCCGCCGCGCTGGCCGAGCTCGACGCCGCCAACCGCCGCATCAGCGCGCTTCGCGCCGCCGGGATCAAGGTCTGCATAGACGACTTCGGCGCCGGCGCGGCCTCCTACGACTATCTGCGCGCGCTGTCGGTGGACGCGGTCAAGATCGACGGCCGCTTCGTCCAGAACCTGGACGACAATCCCCGCAGTCAGACGATGATCGCCCACCTCGTCGGTATGTGCGCCGACCTCAAGGTCGAGACCATCGCCGAGATGATCGAGACCCAGACCGTCGCCGACATCCTGCTGAACCTCGGCGTCGACCACGGTCAGGGCTGGTTGTTCGGCAAGGCCGAGGCCGAACCGCGCACCACCCTACCCTCCGCCGAGCCCACGCGGCGCCTTGGCGAGGTTGTCGGCTGGGCCTGACGGGCAGCCCATTTCGTGACAGGCTGCGCACGCAGGGCCGGAGTCATCCCATGATCCGCAACATCAGCGTTCCGCTTGTCGTCCTCAGCGCGCTGTCGGCCTGCGCCACAGGCCCCGACGCACCCGCCGGGCTGCGCGACTACTCGGCGATCGCGACCCTGCCGCCCTCACCGCGCGCCCGACTCTACGCCGACTGCGTCGCGGCCTCCGTAGCCGCCGGGACCTATGCCCACGCCCAGAACCACGACACCGACATGGTCGTCTTCACCTGCGATGGTCGCCCCGCCCGCGCCTTCTACGAGGGTCTGGCAGAGCGCAGCGCCGCTGTAGGCTCCCAGTTCGTCCACGACGGGCGCACCTGGCGCTCTACCAATCGCGTCGAGCGTGACCTGTTCGGCGTCGACGTCTGCTCCACCGACGGCACGGCCGATTTCCGTTGCTCCATCAGCCTGAACGCGGGCCCGTTCCTGCGAGAGTCCGCAGACTGACAGCAGCGTCTCAATGTTCCCACATTGTTCTTGCTGAATCGCCGGTCTTGATCCCCATATAGCGTTGTCGCGCCGGGCCCCTCGCCCGGCTCTCCCGCGTTCTCCGGACAGCATGACCGAAAAGCACAACTTCATCCGCGTGCGCGGCGCGCGCGAGCACAATCTCAAGGGCGTCGACGTCGATATCCCGCGCGAGAAGCTGGTGGTCATGACCGGCCTGTCCGGCTCGGGCAAATCCTCGCTCGCCTTCGACACCATCTACGCCGAGGGCCAGCGCCGCTATGTCGAGAGCCTGTCGGCCTACGCCCGCCAGTTCCTGGAGCTGATGGGCAAGCCCGATGTGGACCTGATCGAGGGCCTGTCGCCGGCCATCTCCATCGAGCAGAAGACCACGTCCAAGAACCCCCGCTCGACCGTCGGCACGGTCACCGAGATCCACGACTACATGCGTCTGCTCTGGGCGCGCGTCGGCGTGCCCTATTCGCCCGCCACCGGCCTGCCGATCGAGAGCCAAACCATCAGCCAGATGGTCGACAAGCTGTCGGCGCTTCCCGACGGCGAACGCATCCTGCTGCTGGCCCCCGTCGTCCGGGGCCGAAAGGGCGAGTACAGGAAGGAGATCGCGGAGTGGCAGCGGCTGGGCTTCCAGCGGCTCAAGATCGACGGCCAGTTCTACGCCATCGAGGACACGCCGGCGCTCGACAAGAAGTTCAAGCACGACATCGACATCGTGGTGGACCGCCTCGTCACCAAGGCGGGGCTAGAGAGCCGCTACGCCGACAGCCTCCAGACCGCCCTGAACCTGGCCGACGGCATCGCCACCGCGGAGTGGGCCTCCACTCCCGAGGGCGAGGAGCCCCGCCGCATCGTCTTCTCCGAGAAGTTCGCCTGCCCGGTCTCCGGCTTCACGATAAGCGAGATCGAGCCCCGGCTGTTCTCCTTCAACAACCCGTTCGGCGCCTGCCCGGTCTGCGACGGCCTGGGCGTCAAGCTGGCCTTCGACGCCGACCTGGTCATCCCCGACCGCGACAAGACCCTGCACAAGGGCGCCGTCGCCCCCTGGTCGCGCGGCCCCTCGCCCCTCTACACCCAGACGCTGCAGGCGCTGGCGCTCCACTACGGCTTCTCGATGGACAAGCCCTGGCGCGACCTGCCGGAGAAGGCCCATCAGGTCATCCTGCACGGCACGGGCTCGGAAAAGATCAAGTTCGTCTATGACGACAACGCCCGGAAGTACGAGGTCTCCAAGCCCTTCGAGGGCGTCATTCCCAACCTCGACCGCCGCTGGCGCGAAACCGACAGCGCCTGGGTGCGCGAGGAGCTGGGCCGCTTCCAGTCCGAGACCCCGTGCGAGGCTTGCGGCGGCAAGCGCCTGAAGCCCGAAGCCCTAGCTGTAAAGGTCGGCGGCGAGGACATCGCCGACATCTCCAACCTGTCGATCTCCAAGGCCTACCTCTGGTTCTCGACGCTGGAGGACAGCCTCACTGAAAAGCAGATGGAGATCGCCCGGCGCATCCTGAAGGAGATCACCGACCGCCTGCGCTTCCTCAACAACGTCGGCCTGGACTATCTCAATCTGTCGCGGAGCTCCGGCACCCTGTCGGGCGGCGAGAGCCAGCGCATCCGCCTGGCGTCGCAGATCGGCTCGGGCCTGACCGGCGTCCTCTATGTGCTGGACGAGCCCTCCATCGGCCTGCACCAGCGCGACAACACCCGCCTGCTGGAATCCCTGTCGGGCCTGCGCGACCTCGGCAACACCGTTCTGGTGGTGGAGCACGACGAGGAAGCCATCCTGACGGCCGACTACGTCATCGACATGGGCCCCGCCGCCGGCGTCCACGGCGGCGAGATCTGCGCCGAAGGCACGCCCCAGCAGGTCATGGCCAACCCCCGCTCCCTGACCGGCAAATACCTGACCGGAGAGCGCGAGATCGAGCTCCCGCCCGAGGGCCGCCGCCCGGTCAACCGCAAGAAGATGCTCAAGGTCTCGGGCGCCACCGGCAACAACCTGAAGAACGTCACGGGCGAAATCCCCGTCGGCCTGTTCACCTGCATCACCGGGGTGTCCGGCGGCGGCAAGTCGACCTTCACGATCGAGACCCTGTACAAGGCCGCCGCGCGCCGTCTGAACAATGCCTCCGACGCCCCGGCCCATTTCGACCGCATCGAGGGGCTGGAGCATTTCGACAAGGTCATCGACATCGACCAGTCGCCCATCGGCCGCACGCCGCGCTCGAACCCCGCCACCTACACCGGCGCGTTCGGCCCCATCCGCGACTGGTACGCGGGCCTGCCGGAATCCAAGGCGCGCGGCTACGGCCCCGGCCGCTTCAGCTTCAATGTCAAGGGCGGCCGCTGCGAGGCCTGCCAGGGCGACGGCGTCATCAAGATCGAGATGCACTTCCTGCCCGACGTCTACGTCACCTGCGACGTCTGCAAGGGCAAGCGCTACAACCGCGAGACGCTGGAGATCGTCTTCAAGGGCAAGTCGATCTCCGACGTGCTGGACATGACGGTGGAGGAGGCCGCGCGCTTCTTCTCGGCCGTGCCCTCCATCCGCGACAAGATGAAGACGCTGGAGCGCGTCGGCCTGGGCTACGTCCAGGTCGGCCAGTCGGCCACCACCCTGTCGGGCGGCGAGGCCCAGCGGGTCAAGCTGTCCAAGGAGCTGTCCAAGCGGGCGACCGGCAAGACGCTCTACATCCTGGACGAACCCACCACCGGCCTGCACTTCGAGGACACGAGGAAGCTGCTGGAAGTGCTCCAGGAGCTGGTCGAGAGCGGCAACACCATCGTCGTCATCGAGCACAACCTCGACGTCATCAAGGTCGCCGACTACCTGCTCGACTTCGGCCCCGAAGGCGGCGAAGGCGGCGGCGAGATCGTCGCCGTGGGCACGCCCGAAGAGGTGGCGCAGAACAAGAACAGCTGGACCGGCAAGTACCTCAAGGAGGTGCTGGACCGCCACGAGGCGCGCCGTCGGGCGCGTGTGGCGGCCTTGCCGGAGGCCAAGCCGAAAGCGGCGCGGAAGAAGGTCAGCGCCTGATCCTCACCCCACGGCCGTCATCCTCTCCGACGTCATCCGAGGATGACGGAGGGGTGCGAGGACTCACCCCTCCTGCGGCAACCCCTTGATGTCCCGATAGGCCGCCGAGAACGGCGCATACAGCACCGCCAGCTGCAGCGCCGACACCACCGCATTCACCACGCCCCAGGCCAGCAGCCCCGGCCCCGCGGCCTGGACGATCTGCGCCGTCGACATCCCGTCCATCGTCGCCAGCTGCTCCAGCCCGCCGCCCGTCATCATCATGATCGGCAAGGAGATGATCGTCCCCAGCAGGCTGACCAGGATCGACATGATGAAGGCGATGATCGCCATGCCCAGGATCGGGAGGACCTTGCCCTTGGTCACGGCGAACGAGGCGAACGGCGCGATCCGCTTCTCCGCCACCGTGATCGGCACGGCCAGGCTCAGACGGATCGCCAGCCAGCACAGCAGGACCAGCGCGCCGAGCCCCAGGAGCACCCCGGTCAGGACGCCCGCCCCCTGATCGCCCTGCGCCACTACGCCGGCCGCAAAGGCCACCACCATGAAGACCACGAAGGAGCCCACTCCCATGACGATGCCGAGGATGATGTTCACCGCCATCACCCGCAGCTCGTCGCCGCCCAGCCGCAGGTATCCGAACGCCTTCTGCGACGGGAACAGTACGCCCCGCGCGACGCCTGCGCTCAGCACCGCGCCTACGATCAGCCCCATAGGCACAGCGAAACCGAGCAGGGTCGCATAGCTCATGCCCAGTGCCTGCAGATCGGCGATATCGGGGTCGCCGCCCTGCATGGTCTCGGCCTGGGCGATGATCGTGGCCAGCTGCCCGCCCACCAGGGCGAAGAAGGCGACGAAGAAGATCACATAGGCCAGACCCCAGAACAGGATCGCCAGCGGGTTCCGCCGCACGATGCGAAAGCCCTCGAACGCGGCCTCGGTGGCTGAAAAGCTCATGGCGAATCCTCTCCCTGCTGTCGGCGACCCTAGGGGTTCGCCGTCTCGACGTCAGCCCCGGCGAGCTCGGGTCGCGGAACCAGGCCTTGCGCGGCCACTGCGAACGGCGCGGTCCACAGCGCCTGCGAAAACCCGCTGATCCAGGCCAGCACCGGCAGCATCAGCGCCCCAACCCCCAGCATCGGCCAGGGGTTCTCCATCTGCGCCAGAACCCAGGCATTGATCGCCTCGTCGTCCCAGGCGCTCGGATCGTCGAACTGCGCCATGCCCGCCCCCAGCGCCACGGCCGCGATCAGGATCAGAACGAACACGACCATCCCGATCAGGATGGTCACCGCGAACAGCGTCAGCATGAGCAGGAACAGCTTGGCGGTCTGACCGCGCCCTGCCCTCCATCCCTCATCGAAGGCCAGGGTCTTCGTAATCACCGCAGCAGGCGCGATCAGCGACAGACGGCCCCAGAGGACCAGGGTGGCGAACAGGCCGATCAGACCGATCGCCACCGCCGTCAACGCCGACCACGTCATCTCGCCGCCGGAGACCCCCCCTGCGATACCGAAACCCGCGATCAGAACCCCCAGCACGATCCAGACGATCACCGTCCCGACGACGATGGCGATGCCGATCACGGCCACATGAAACTCGTCCCGGCTGAACCTAAGAAACGCCGCCCCGTCGCCCCGCCGGCCGGCCATCGCCGCCCGGATCACAGCCGTGGTGACCAGCAGCGTCGCCAGCAGCCCCAGGATGTTGGACAGTCCGCTCCAGGCCTGGAAAGCCATGAACTGGCTGAAGCTCTCGAAGTCTTCCAGATCGCCTTCGGAGGCCAAGACGGCCGCGTCGCCCGTCTGCATGGCCTCGGCGAACAGGGGCGCAACCGCCGCGATCGCCACGACCGACGGGATCAGCAGCACCAGTCCCCAGGCGATCGTCGACAACGGTTTGCCGAACGCCAGCCGGAACGGCGCAGCGACCGCATCCCCGATGGAAAATCCGCGTCTCATGCCGATCTCTCCTCCGGCGTCCAGTATTCAAGCTGTCGATAGGCCGCGCCCAGGAACGCCATGGTCAGCGGCAGCTGCACGCCCACCAGCCCTACGACCCAAGCGACCGTCGCCGCCGTCCCGGTCAGCGCCCCGCCCCCGATCAGGGCGATCAGCGCGATTTTCGGCGCACTCGTGACGATCAACCCCGCCAGCAGCTGCCAGAAGCTGCCGTAGGCGATGCCCATGCTGTTCAGCGAGACCATCTGCCGCCGCCCCAGCGTCGCATGGGCGAACAGCGACAGCCGCACCGCTAGCACCAGCGGAATGATCAGCGCCCCCGCCACCACGGTGCCCACGACCGCCAGCCGCCACGGCGGCCCGACCGCCGCCCAGTCCTGCGCCCGGATCGCCTCGACGTTCAGCTCCGCCCCGCCCGCGATGGCCAGGACGATCACGCCCAGTACCGAGACGATCATCGCCAGGAAGATCAGGCACAGCAGCGCCGCCCCGACCAGCCGAAGCTCCGGCCACTTGAACTGGAGTCCCCCAGGCTCGAGCCCCAGATCACGCGCCGCCTTCAGGTCCCGCGTGATCGACAGACGAGCCAACGCACCGACCGCCACGACACCCAGAACCACCGCCGCACCCGCCGCCGCCGCGACCGCGCCGCTCAAAGCCTCCACGAACAGCGGGGCCAGACAGACCGCCGCCAGCAGGATCAGCGATCCAGCCGCCCCAAGGCACAGACGCGGAAACGCCGCCACCGCGTCGCCCAACGCGCGCGTCAGCTTCAGCCTTCGGCTTCCGACATCCCGATGGCTCATCAAGCCCCCTCTTTGAGCACGGCCGCCCTTATAGCCGTGCGACGCCTTCGCCGACAGACGGCGGCTGACGAACCGGCCGCGCGTGGCTAGAAAGCCGCATGTCCACCTCCCCCTCTCCCATCCACGTCGTCGGCGGCGGCCTCGCCGGCTCCGAGGCCGCCTGGCAGATCGCCCAGGCCGGCGTCCCCGTCATCCTGCACGAGATGCGCCGCCCCGGCGTCACGACTGACGCCCACCATACGGATGGTCTCGCCGAGCTCGTCTGCTCCAACTCCTTCCGCTCGGACGACTGGGAGTACAACGCCGTCGGCCTGCTGCATGCCGAGATGCGGGCGCTGGACTCGATCATCATGGCCTGCGGCGACGCTCATCAGGTGCCCGCGGGCGGTGCCCTCGCCGTCGACCGCGAAGGCTTCTCCAAAGCCGTCACCGAGCGCCTGCACGCCCACCCCCTCGTCACCGTCGTGCGCGAGGAGATCGCGGGCCTGCCGCCAGAGGACTGGGACAGCGTCATCGTCGCCACCGGCCCCCTGACCTCGCCCGCCCTGGCCGACGCCATCCTGGCCCTGACCGGCGAGGAATCCTTGAGCTTCTTCGACGCCATCGCCCCCATCGTCCATGCCGACTCCATCGACTTCGACATCGCCTGGCGCCAGTCGCGCTACGACAAGGAAGGCCCGGGCGGCGACGCCGCCGCCTACGTCAACTGCCCGATGGACAAGCCCACCTACGACGCCTTCATCGACGCCCTGCTCAGCGGCCCCAAGGCCGAGTTCAAGGAGTGGGAGAACGTCCCCTATTTCGACGGCTGCCTGCCCATCGAGGTCATGGCCGAACGCGGCCGCGAGACCCTGCGCCACGGCCCCATGAAGCCCGTCGGCCTGACCAACCCGCGCGACCCGACGGTCAAGCCCCACGCCATCGTCCAGCTGCGTCAGGACAATGCGCTCGGTACCCTGTTCAACATGGTCGGCTTCCAGACCAAGCTGAAGCACGGCGCCCAGGCCGAGGTCTTCCGCATGATCCCGGGCCTCCAGAACGCACAGTTCGCCCGCCTGGGCGGCCTGCACCGCAACACATACCTCAACAGTCCCAAACTGTTGGACCGCCAACTTCGCCTGAAACCTCAACCGCGCCTGCGCTTCGCCGGCCAGGTCACCGGCGTCGAGGGCTACGTCGAAAGCGCCGCAACTGGCCTCCTCGCCGGCCGTCTCGCCGCCGCCGAACGCCTGGGCAAGCCGCTGGACGCCCCGCCCGCGCACACCGCCATCGGCGCCCTGGTGGAACACATCACCGGCGGCCACCTCGAGGGCGCGAAGTTTTCCCCAATGAACATCAACTATGGACTCCTGCCTCCTCTGGAGGCCCCACGCGTCGATGCCGAGGGCAAACGCATCCCACCCAAGGACCGCGGCCGAGCGAAGAAACGTCTGATGAGCATCCGCGCGCTGGACGGCCTGAACGCCTGGCGGGGCGCCGCCTGATCGCCATGCGACCATCCGAGTTCGTCAAGGCTCGCATCCGCCGCCGCATCAACGAACTGTTCAACGATGTCGAACGGGGCGAGCGCCCGGCCTTGCGACGCGCCGACGCCCTGTTCCCGCCGGACTCGGTCGCCTGGCGGGTCAACGGCGACATCGTCACCATGATGATCGGCGGCGTCTCGGGTCTGCTTCTGCAGATGCTGCATCCCGCGGTGCTGGCCGGCGTCTGGGACCACTCCGACTTCCGCGCCGACATGCACGGCCGCCTGCGCCGTACCGCCAAGTTCATCGCCGTCACCACCTACGACCATGCCCATAATGGCCAGGCCGCCATCGATCGCGTGCGTCGCATCCATCACAGGCTGGGCGGGACCCTGCCCGACGGCACGCCCTACCGCGTCAGCGACCCGCGCCTGCTCGCCTGGGTCCATGTGACAGAGATCACGAGCTTCCTCGACGCCTGGGTCCGCTACGGCGATCCAGCCATGAGCCGCGCCGACCAGGACGCCTACATCGCCGAGATGTCCCGCATCGGCCGCGCCCTGGGTGCCGATCCCGTCCCGACCGATCGGCTCTCCGCGGACGCCCTCATCCATGCCATGCGCGGCGAACTGCGCGCCGACGCCCGTACGCGGGAGGTCGCCGACCTCGTCATGCGACAGAGGATCGGCGGACAGGCCGAACGTGCCTCCGCCGCCCTCGTCATGGCCGCCGGCGCCGACCTCCTGCCCCGCTGGGCACGCGAGATGCACGGTCTCCCCGCCGCCTCGCCCGCGACCCACGCCGGCGCCCGCGCGCTCGCCCGCGGCCTCGCCTGGGTCTACGACGGCTCGCCCAATCGCCGCGTCTGGCCGGCCGAGGTCACCGTCTGGCCGGAGACCCGACGCTAGACCCGGCCCCGCGCCACCGCCCACGTCAGCCGCATCGCGCGCGTCGGATCCGTCGGCGAGACCGCGATCAACGCCCCATGCGCCACCGCCGGAAACGCCACGGCCGGAAGCGCCTTCAGCGCCCGGTTCGCCTCGGCCCGCATCGCCTGCGCCTCCTCAAGCCGCCCCGTCTGCGCCAGCCCCCACATCCGCCCAGCCTCGACGACGGCCGCCTCGTGCCCCGGCCCCGCCAGAACCCGCACGCCGGCCTGCATCGGCCCGACGTAGAAGGCGTCCAGATCGTGCGGCTCGCCGTGAACCCGTCCGATGTGCGCCTCGATCAAGGCATCGAACGGCCCCCGATTCAACCCGCGTCGCCCGACCGCCGTCGTTAGGGCCTCCAGCACGGGATGCCCCTTCCTCGGTTCGCCCGCGAACACCCCGTCCATCTGCTCGCGCCACCAGGCGTAGCGCATCTCGGCCAACAGCGGTTGGGTCACCCGCGTCGGAATGGCCAGGAGCTCGGACTCGAAGGCGTAGAGCGCGAGCAGGTCCGCCCGCGCCTCGGCGTCGCCGACGAACCGGCTGGACAGCCAGCGGTCCGGATCGGCCGCGCGGACCTGGTCGTCCAGATCAGCCAAACAGGGTCTGGTACATGGCCATGCTGGTCAGCATAGGAAAGCTGAGTAGCAGATTGGTCCGGCTACCAAGCATCGCCACGCGCGCCGCCTTGGCCTTCCTGTCGTCGTCGACCACGACGATGCCCAGCGCCCGCTTCTGGTTCGGCCAGATGATGCCCCAGACGTTCAGGAACATGACGATGGCCAGCCACACCCCGACGCCCAGCAGCATGTATCCCTGATCCCCCTGCACCACGCCTCCGGCCAGGCCGAAGCTCATCACTTCCATCGCATAGCCATGCCCGCGCAGCGCCAGGATCGCCAGGCCCGCCAGCACGGTGAACAGCGACGACCAGCGGAACCAGAACAGGGCCTCTGGCGCAATGTACTTCGACACCGCCGGCTTGAGCTCGCCAGGGATGCTCGGCATGACCCGGATCTGCACGAAGTTGAAGTAGTAGAGCAGCCCGATCCACAGGATGCCGAAGCCGACATGGCTCCAGCGTGCCACCGCCTGCCAGAAGCTGAGGTCGAAGCCGCCTGGCGACACGCGCCCGAAGGCGAAGATCATCACCCCCGCCAGCAGCAGGCTGAGGATCAGGGTGTTCCTGAAGTTCGAAAGCAGTCCGGCCATGTGGGTCCCCCGTGAGTCGCGGCGCACTCTACATCTCCCTCCCCGGAACGGGGAGGGCAGGCGCGCAGCGCCGGGTGGGGGCGGCCGCGCGACACACAGGCGATATCGGAGTCCGGTTGATCAGGCCGCCCCCACCCGGTCTCCGCTTCGCTCCGACCACCCTCCCCTGAAGGGGAGGGAGAAACCGCGTCCACCCCCTACGGCCGGCTCGCCATCCCCAACTTGATCGCCTTGGCTTCTTCCGCGAACTCCCCGCGCTTCACACCCCAAAGCAGGATGATCGGCGCGGCGACATAGACCGAGGAATAGGTGCCGATGATGATGCCGGCCATCAGGGCGATCGAGAAACCGAACAGGGCCACCCCGCCGAACACCGCCAGCGCCGCCAGTACCATGATCGCCGTTACCCCGGTGATGATGGTCCGGCTCAGGGTCTCGTTGATCGACAGGTCGATCACGTCCCGAAGCGGCATGGTCTTGTACTTGCGCAGGTTCTCGCGAAGGCGGTCGAACACCACGACGGTGTCGTTCATCGAATAGCCGATAACTGTCAGGATGGCGGCCACCATGTTCAGGTTGAACTCCAGCCGGAACAGCACGATCAGCCCGAACACCAGCACGACGTCGTGCACCAGACCCGCCACGGCCCCGAAGCCGAACTGCGGCTCGAAGCGGAACCAGATGTAGGCGAACATCAAGGCGACCGCCGCGCCCAGCGCCAGCAGGCCCGAGGTGAACAGCTCGCTGGAGACCTTGGAGCCCACCACGCTGACGCCGGAATAGGTCACGTCGCCAACCTCGGCGGTCACTGCGGTCTGCACCCGCTCGACCACCGCCGCCTGGACCTGACCGTCCGGAATCTGGAACCGCAGGATGGCGCTGGAGTCGTCGTCGATCCCCTGCACGCCCACGTCGCCCATGCCCAGACCATCGACGGCCGAGCGCACCTGCTCGAGATCCAGCGTCCGGCCATCCGAGGTGGTCAGCTCCATCGCCGCCCCGCCACGGAAGTCGATGCCCATGTTCATGCCGGGGTAGAAGACACTGACCACCGAGGCGATGCAGAGCACGGCCGACAGGGCACCGAAGAACTTGGCGAACTTGACGAACTTCAGGCTCGTCTTGATCGGAACGATCTTGATGAGGGGCCACCAGGTCATCGCACGCTCTCCGCGATCGGCAGGGTCTTGGGTCGGCGCGTCTTCAGCCACCAGGCCAGGAGCACCTGCGCCACCAGGACGGCCGAGAACACCGAGGTGAACACCCCAATGGTCAGGGTCCATGCGAAGCCGCGCACGGGGCCGGCCCCGAACACGAACATGATCAGGGCGGCGACCAGGGTCGTGATGTTGGCGTCCAGGATGGTGCCCCAGGCCTTGTTGAAGCCCGCGTCCATCGAGGCGATGACGGACCGACCGGCCCGGGCCTCGTCCCTCATCCGCTCATAGATCAGCACGTTGGCGTCGACCGCCACGGCGAAGGTCAGGATCAGACCGGCGATGCCCGGCAAGGTGAGGGTCGCCTGGGTCATCGACATGGCCGCGATGATCAGCAGGCCGTTCAGCAACAGGCCCAGGACCGACACGCCCCCAAACAGGAAGCCATAGGCGAGGAACATAAAGACGATAATGATCACAAACGCGATCGCCGTCGAAAGCGCGCCCGCCGCCACGGCGTCGGCTCCGAGCTCGGCGGTCACCGTGCGCCGCTCCTCGACCGTCAGGGGGGCGGGCAGCGCCCCGCCGTTGAGCAGATTGACCAGCTCGGCCGCGCTCTCGATCGTGAAGCTGCCCGTGATCTGGCCGGTCCCTCCGGTGATGGGGCTGATGATGGTCGGCGCCGAGATGACCCGTCCATCCAGGATGATGGCGAACGGTCGTCCGATGTTCTGCGCCGTCGCCTCGCCGAAGCGCCGCGCGCCCTGGCCGTCGAAGCGGAAGTCGATGGCGGGCCGGCCACTCTCGTCGGCGCCGACGTTGGCGCGGGTGAGGTTCTCGCCCGACACCAGGATACGGCGCTTCACCAAATAGGGTGTACCCAACTCATCCTGCAGCAGCTCCGCATCCGGCGGGATCAGGCCGGTCTGGATCGCCTGGGTCTGGTTCTCGACATCGACCATCTGGAAGGTCAGCTGGGCGGTCTGGCCGATGACCCGTTCCAGCGCGGCCGGATCGCTCTCGCCCGGAGCCTGGACCACGATGCGCTCGGCACCCTGACGGGTGATCGAGGGCTCGCGCGTGCCGAGCGAGTCGATCCGTCGGCGAACGACCTCGATGGACTGGTCCACCGCCTGCGACGCCATGCTGTTCCAGACCGCGTCGGTAAAGGCGAACCGCAGCCGGTCTGACCCCACGCGCTGCACCGTCCGCTCGGGCTGGCCGTTCGCCCCCGGCGCGCCGGCCGCCTGTTGCAGGGCCTCAAAGGCCGCGTCCTGCTGGGCGGCGTTCGCGAGGGTGACCAGGGCGCCGCGCTCTTCGCGCGCGATCGCCGTCGTGGCGATGCGCTCCTCGCGCAGGGTGACGCGCACGTCCTCCACGAGGTTCGAGACGCGCTTGGTCCGCATCTCGGCCGTGTCGACCTCCAGCAGCAGATACGAGCCGCCGCGCAGATCCAGACCCAGGTTCAGTGTCCCCTTGGGCAGGAAGCCGGGCAGGGCCTCGCGCTGCGCGGGCGTGAGCATGTTCGGCAGGGCGAACAGCACCCCGAACACGACCGACAGGACGACGATGATGACCTTCCAGCGCGACAGCTGAACCATGGACGGCGCTTTCGTTTCAGCGTGCGGCGATCAACCCTTGGCGGGCTTGGAGTCGTTGGCGGCGATAGCGGTGCGGTTCCTGACCTCGGCGATCATGGCCTTGACCACCCGCACATTGACCGAGGGCGCGATCTCGACATTGACCTCGGCGTCCTCGACGCGGGTCACCTTGCCGATGAGGCCCGACGACAGGACGATGGTGTCGCCGCGCTTCACCGCCGCGATCAGCGCCGCGTGCTCCTTGGCCCGCTTCTGCTGCGGACGGATCAGCAGGAAGTAGAACAGCACGAAAATGGCGATGAACGGCAGGAACTGCACGATCAGCGCGAGAACGCCGCCATCAGCGGGTGTGGTCATGGTGTCTTCCCCGACAGTCGGGCCAGCCTCACAGTCGGGCGCCCTCACGAAAACAAGGCGCGTTACCTAGGGCCGGGCGCGGGAAGATGCAACGCGCGCGTCACTCTTCCTCCCCTGCACGGGGAGGGTGGCGCGCAGCGCCAGGTGGAGGCGGCAAGGCTGAACACGCGCAATGTCGGCGATTGGCTCGCCGGGCCGCCCCCACCCGCTCTCCACTCCGCTTCGACCACTCTCCCCCGAGCGGGAGGGAAACGCCGCGATCACCTCGGCAACACCGTCAGCGGATCAATCGCCACGGGCTCGTCGCCCTGCATGCGCCGGGTCTCGAAGTGGATCGAAGGGCGTCCATCCCCTGCCGTGAGCCCGACCGTGCCGATCTGCTGGCCCGCCCGGACGGTCTGGTTGTCCTCCACCGTGGCCGAGCCAAGATGGCCATAGACCGTCCGCCAGCCGCCACGATGAGTGATCAGGACCGTCAGGCCCTGACCGGGCAGGTCGTCCCCGACATACCCCACCACGCCGTCCGCCGCCGCGACGACGGCGGCCCCTGCCGGCGCGCCGATATTGATGCCATTGTTGCGCTCGCCCAGACCCACCGGCCCGAAACGCCTCACGATGTCGCCGCGCACCGGCCATTGCAGGGCGACTGAGCCCGCCGCAGCCACGCCGGTCTGTCCGCTCGTCGCAGGCTGGCGTGGGGGCGGCGGGGTGGCCGGATTGCCCGACGGAGGCGGTGGCGGCGGCGGCGCGATCCCGTTCTCGGGCACCAGCACGCCCCTTGGCGTCGGCCCGGTGGCGTAGGGGTCGGTCCCTGTATCGACCGCGCTGTCGGGCAGGATGATCGACTGCCCCACCGTGATCGCGCCCCTTGGCCCCAGGCCGTTCAAGTCGATCAGGATCTGCACAGGCGTCTGGAACCGGCGCCCCACGCCCGAGATCGTGTCGCCCGGTTGAATCACATAGGCCGCCCCGGCGCTCACCGTCGTCGGCGCGGTGGTCGCCGGGGGCGGGACATAGGTGGCTCCTGGTGGACTGGAGGCAGTCGGTGGCTGCGCATCGGCCGATACGCCCGAGGACGGGGGCGGCAAGGCCCCGCCCTCTATCGGCTCGACAGGCGCAATGGCGGGCGGTGGGGCCTCATAGACCGGCGGTGTGGGCTGGCTTGGCGCGGTGTAGGGCGGCGGCGGTACATTCGTCGCATACCCCGTCATGGGCCGAGTCGGATACCGCGGCGCCTCCGGATAACTGGCGCAGGCCGTCGCGATCATCCCCAGGAGCGTGATCGCCCCAATCCTGACCCACTGTCCGAGCGCCATCCGCCCCTCCGCTTGATCGCCCCGAGTCGATGTTGCAGCCATACCGTGAAACCGCGCGAAAGTGGGGCGGAAAGGTTAATGGGGCACCCCGGCTCGACGATAGACGCGGACCTGAACCCTGCGGTTCAGCGGCTCCGACACGTCGTCCGCCGTAGGGCGTGACAGCGCCGTTTCGCCGCTCGCTTGCAATTCGATGTCGGACCAGAGCACGCCGAGTCTCGCGAATGCGCGGGCGACGCTTTCGGCACGCGCCATCGACAGTCGGTGATTGTCCTCGACCGAGCCAACCGTGTCGGCGAACCCCTGGATCACCACGCGGCTTTCCCCTGGTTGATAGCCAAACATCGCCAGCCGCAATCCGATCTCCTGCTCTGCCGGCACGACGGCGCTTCCACTTTGGAAGATCACGAACGGCATTTCGTAGTGGCTCAGTCTCGGAGGCGGCGGCGGCTCTCCGGGCGGCGGCTCATCAAACAGTATGACCACACGACGATTGACCTCATGAGACAGGCCGCCCGGCCTTGCCGGGCGTCGCGCTCCGTGGACTTCGATATCGACGGCCGCTGGGTTCACACCCTGCGTGACCAGCTCCAGCATCATAGTGCGGGCCCGCAGCCCATCCAGCCCAGGGATGCCCTCCTCCGCGACATCCAGGTGTCCTTCCACGGTCAACCGACGGCGCATGGGCTCACGCATCCAGTAGAGCGCAGCCTCGCGCGCGACCTGATAGCCTCGGGGAGACAGTTCCGCCCGGCCGTGCTCAAACCAGCCGACGTATTCGTGGGCAGCCGCCCGGCTCGCCAAAAGCGCGCCGATGAAGCCGAGCAGAACCGCGGCCCGCATCACCCCTCCTTCGCCGTGCCCTCGACCAAGGGCACGAATCGAACCTCGCACAGGCTCTCGCGCCGGAAACTCCCGTCCGCCTGCCCAACGTAGCGATGCAGCATCTGCACCGACGTCCGCCCCACCGGCGCGACCAGCACCCCGCCGGGCTTCAGCTGCTTCAACAGTTCCGTCGGCTCGGTGGGCGCCGCCGCCGTCACCATGATCCGGTCGAACGGCGCCTGCTCGGGCCAGCCGAGGCCGCCGTCGGAATGGCGCGTGATGACGTTGTCGATTCCCAGCGTCCGCAGCTTCGCCTCGGCCTCGACCAGCAGGCTCCGATACCGCTCCACCGAATAGACATAGCGCGCCAGGCGGCTCAGGACCGCGCACTGGTATCCGCTGCCTGTGCCGATCTCGAGCACCCGGTGGCGCGGCTCGACCATCAGGGCCTGGGTCATCAGGCCGACGATGTAGGGCTGGCTGATCGTCTGGGCGCAGTCGATCGGCAGGGCCTGGTCCTCCCACGCCTGATCGAGAAACTTCTCGTGCACGAACACGGCGCGGTCGATGGATTCCATCGCCCCCAGCACCCGCGCGTCGGTCACCCCCTGTTGCCGCAGCGACAGGATCAGGCGACCCGCACGATCGTTCGACAGATTCATCTGGGCGGCACCCCGCCCAGCACGCCTTTCAGCTCATGCACGCTCTCGCGGTGCGTCAGGTCGATGTGAAGCGGCGTGACCGAGATCTTGCCGTCGTCCATGGCCCGCAGATCCGTGCCCGGCGCATGGTCCTGCTTCGTCCCGCGAAAGCTCATCCAGAAATAGTCGCGTCCGCGCAGGTCGGTGCGTTTCACGGCGTGCATCTCGCCCTCGTTGCGGAACCCCTGCCGCGTCACTTCCACCTCGGTCACGCCTTCCGGTGCCCGGGCGGGGAAGTTCAGGTTCATCACCACGCCCTCGGCCCATTTCTGCGCCAGCAGCCGGCGGATGATGGCTGGGGCATAGGTCTCCGCGGTCTCCCAGTGGGCCGTCACCTCGTCGTGGAACCGCTCCAGGCTCTGGCTGAGCGCGATGGAGCGGATGCCGAACGCCATCCCCTGCAACGCCCCCGCGACCGTCCCGGAATAGGAGCAGTCCTCCCCCACATTGTGCCCCCGGTTGACGCCGGAGAGGACCAGATCGGGCCGCTCCGGCATCAGGTCGTTGACCGCCAGCACCACGCAGTCCGTCGGCGTCCCCGTCACCGCGAACCGCCGCTCCCCCAGCCGGTTGACGCGCAGGGGCTCGGTCAGGGTGATCCCCCGCCCCTTGCCCGACTGCTCCTCCTGCGGCGCCACGGTCCAGACGTCGTCGGACAGGGTCCGCGCGATGCGTTCCAGGCAAGCCAGCCCCTCGGCTTCGACGCCGTCGTCGTTGGTCAGCAGGATGCGCAATCGGGTCCCTTAGCGAATGGCTTCGATGGTTTGGGCCAGGATCACGAACGAGGCCCCGCATTCGTTGCGGACGATGGATCCCTCATGCACGTAGCGGTCGCCCGGAAGGTCGTCGGACCAGGCCAGGGTTGTTCCGGTGATCCGCACCATCTGCCCGCCGATGTCGCCTGACCGGCGGCGCTCGTCGCGCGGCAGGGCACCCGAGACGCAAGGCCGCTGCAGCCCGGCGCGATAGCGGTTCTCGCTGTCCATCAGCAGGAACTCCTCGCCCGAGAACCAGACGAAGCCTTCGAAGGTGGTCTGTCCCTGCGCATAGGCCGTGCGCTCCGGGCTCACCGAGGCGCAGCCGGCGACGAGGGCGGCGAGGGTCAGGATCGGCAGGATCTTCATGGTCTACGCTCCAACATGGGTGACGCCGCCCATATAGGGCAGCAGGGCGGACGGCACGGCGATCCGCCCGTCCTCCTGCTGATAATTCTCCATGATCGCGACGAGCGTGCGACCGACCGCCAGCCCCGAGCCGTTCAGGGTATGCACGAACTCGGTCTTCTTCTCGCCCGCCCGCTTGAAGCGCGCGTCCATCCGCCGGGCCTGGAAGTCCCCGCAGTTGGAGCAGGAGCTGATCTCCCGATACGTCCCCTGCGACGGCAGCCAGACCTCCAGGTCGTAGGTCTTCCTCGCCGAGAACCCCATGTCGCCCTTGCACAGCAGCATGCGCCGATAGGGCAGCTCCAGCGCCTGCAGCACGGCTTCGGCGCAGGCCGTCATCCGCTCGTGCTCGGCCTCGGAGTCCTCCGGCCGCGTGATCGACACCAGCTCGACCTTGGAGAACTGGTGCTGCCGGATCAGTCCCCGCGTATCCCGCCCCGCCGACCCCGCCTCCGCCCGGAAGCAGGGCGTCAGCGCGGTGAGGCGCATCGGCGTGGCGAGCTCGTCCTCGGACAGGATCGTCTCGCGCACGAGGTTGGTCAGGGAGACTTCGGCGGTGGGGATAAGATAACGACGCCCAACCATCAGGTTCACCTGATTGATAGGCTGATCCGACATCGCGGCACTACCAGCTGCCGCAAAGAACAAGTCCTCTTCAAACTTCGGCAACTGTCCCGTGCCGAACATCGCCTCGTCACGCACGAGATAGGGCGGATTGACCTCCAGATAGCCGTGCTCGGCGGTCTGCATATCTAGCATGAACTGGCCGATGGCCCGCTCCAGCCGCGCCAGCCCGCCCTTCAGCACGGCGAACCGTGCCCCCGACATCTTCGCCGCCGCCTCGAAGTCCAGCAGCCCCAGCGCCTCGCCCAGGTCAGCATGGTCCCTGGCCGGGCCGCCGTCGCGCGGCGTCCCCCAGCGTGAGACCTCGACATTGCCCGCCTCGTCCTCGCCGTCCGGCACTTCGTCGGCCGCGAGGTTTGGAAGCTTGCTGAGCATCTCGTTCCGCTTGACCTCCCAGACCGCCTTGGTGACGTCTTGGCGAACATCAGCAGAATGTTCTTCTTCCTTGAGTTCTCGAACCCTCGCTTTCAGGCTCTCTGAGCGTGCGAGGTCGCCTTGCTTCATCGCTACAGCAATCTCTTGCGACAGTTGCTTGATCTCGGCTCTACGGCCCTCGGCGGCCGTCATCTCCGCACGGGCCAGCCGGTCAGCTTGGAGGATCTCTGCGACGGTTTCCTCTGCCCTTGTTTGATCGAGGCCCCGCGACCGCCACCCGGCGACGTAGTGCTCGGAGTTTTCACGGATGGCGCGGATGTCGTGCATGGCGGGCGGTCTTCGTCAGGAGGAAGCGGTTGCTCTAGCGGGCGTCGCGGGCGTCCGCAAAACCTTCCTTCTCCCCATGCGGGTCGAGGCCGTCGCGTGCGGCTCGCGAGCGGGCGAGGGACTATCGCTTGAGCAGCCGATCCTTGGCCGCATTCAGCTTGGCCGCGAGCCCCTCCGTGCCACCCTGGTCGGGATGCGCCCGCGCCATGAGCCGTCGCCAGGCGGCCGTGATGTCCTGGGCCGTCGCGTCGGCGGTCACGCCCAGAATGGAGCGCGCCTCGGCGTCGGACAGGCCTTCGGCGCGCGGCGGGACCGAGCGGATACGCGACGCCAGCGTCAGCCAGAGGGCTGCCCCGCACAGGCCCGCGCCCGTGATCCAGGCACCCCGCGACAGGGCCAGCGCCCCTCCTCCCAGCAAGGCGGCGGCGATCAGGGTGGCGGTCACCCGCCACTGGCCCCGACGCGGCCCCTCGGTCTGGCGGCCGAGGCGAACCAGGGCCCAGACGACGATGCCCGCCAGCACGAGCCAGATCAGGCTCATCCGTTCATCCGGTCACGCGGCGGCGTCGAGGGCGGGCAGGCTGACGTCTTCCAGCCCCAGGGCCTGCATGAGGTTTCTCATCTCCTGACGCGCGGCGACGTGGGCCAGAGACACGGCGACCGGCCGCACCTCATTAGACAGGTCCGCCACGGTCAGGCCGAAGGGGAACAGCTCGCGATAGATGACGCGGTCGCGCAAACCCGGCCCGACGCGAAAACCCACGCGCTTGGCCAGTTTCAGCATGCGCTCTTCCAGACGCTTGCGGTTCCGGGCCTCGGCGACGGCGAGGCGGTTGGTGACGACCACCCAATCGATGGCGGCGTGGCGGCCTTCCTTGATGGCGCGGTGCTTGCGCGCCTCCCAGACGCTTTCGGAATAGGTGGAGGGCTTGAGCAGCTCAAGCGTCACCGGATCGACCGAGCCCAGCATGTCGAAGTCGACGAAGCTGTCGTTCATCGGCGTGACGATCTGGTCGGCGCGAGCGTGGGCGGCGCGAGACAGCGGCGTGTCACCGCCGGGCGTGTCGATCAGGATGACCTCGGCACCGGAAGCGGCGGCTTCGGCGAAGGCGGCGTCGAAGCGGGCGATCTGCTCGGCCTCGTCGGCGCGGGCCAGCGCCTTGCCATCGCCAAGGTCCGGTTCGGACGGCATGGGCAGGACCACGCCGTTGGCCGCCGTCCAGGCGGCGCGGTGGGTGAAGAAATGGCTCATCGACCGCTGGCGCAGGTCGAGGTCCAGGATGGCCACGCGATGACCCGCGTGCAGCAGGCCGCAGACGATGTGGATAGCGAGCGTGGACTTGCCCGCCCCGCCCTTTTCATTGCCGACGACGATGACCCGAGGCTGCGTCATGACTGGTCCCAAAGCGGCCGACTCACTTTGCCGACCCAAGGCCCGCAGACTCGCCAGCGGCGAAGCGAACGTCAACGAAAGGTTAAATGAAGGCTGTGGGTTTCAGCCCCGACGCAGGCAACCCAGATCGGCGGCGTCGGCGGCGCGGCAGACAGCGCGGGCGGCATCGGCCGGAGCGGCGACCTTGAGCCGGGTCAGGGTGCGGCCATCGACTTCCACGGATTCGAAGGCCGGGGTCAGGGCTGAAACCGTCTCACCGGCGGCGGCGATGCGGGTCCAGGCCTCGCGCGCGGCGGCGGGGCTGGAGAAGGCACCGAGCTGAAGCGTCTGAAGCACGACCTGCGGGCGGAGTTCGTCGGTGGCGCGCGTCACTTCCTGGACGATGGCTCGGGTGACGGCAGGAGCAGCAGCCTCCACAGCGGCGGGAGCGGCACGCTCGACAGCGCCGCGCAGTCCGGCGTCGCGGGCGTCCCACAGGGCGTGGGGGTCGAGGACCTCGACGCGCAGGGCTCCGGGTTCGGCCACCTGTTCGGCGGTGACGAAGGCGGGGCGCAAGCCGGCCTCGGCGGCCGTCGCGGGCGCGTCACCGTCCAGCGGGATCTCGGCGATGGAACGGGCGAGATTTTCGAAGCGGTGTGGATCGCTCTCGACGAAACCGCAGGAGGCGGTCGACAGGCCGAGAAGGCCGATCACGACTGGACGAAGCATTCTGCCGGGCGTCATAAGCGCTGTCATAGCCGACGACCTCTCAAGGCTCGGCGAACGAACACGCTTAAATGGCAAGGTTAATCCGGTAAGCATGAGCGAACACCCTCCCCTGCCTATCGCGCGAACCGTCGCCGGGTTGCGCGAAGCCGTGCGTGAATGGCGGCGGCAGGGGATGACCGTGGCTTTCGTGCCAACGATGGGGGCGCTGCACGAGGGGCACCTGACGCTGGTGCGCGAGGCGGGGCGGCGGGCGGATCGGGTGGTCGCCAGCGTCTTCGTCAACCCGACCCAGTTCGCCGCGCACGAAGATCTGGGAACTTATCCGAGGCGGGAAGCGCAGGACGCCGAACTGCTGGCGGGCGCAGGGTGTCACCTGCTGTTCGCGCCGACGGTCGAGGAGATGTATCCGGAAGGCTTCACGACGACGGTCGCTGTCGGCGGTCCGTCCCGGGGCCTGGAGACGGACTTTCGCCCGCACTTCTTCGGCGGGGTGGCGGTGGTGGTGGCCAAGCTGCTGAACCAGGTCCAGGCCGACGTCGCCGTGTTCGGGGAGAAGGATTATCAGCAGTTACTGGTCGTGCGGCGGATGGCCCGCGACCTCGACATCCCGACTGAGATCGTGGGCGCTCCGACGGAGCGGGACGGGCATGGCTTGGCCCTGTCGTCACGAAACGCCTACCTGTCCGAGGCCGAGCTGGCGATCGCGCGGCGGCTGAACGGGGTGCTGGCCGAGACGGCGATCAAGGCGGCGGACAAGCGACCGCTGGCGGCGGTGGAGCGCGAGGCCTACGCCGAACTGCTGAAGGCCGGGTTCGAGCGGGTCGATTACGTCGCCGTGCGTCGGGCCGAGGACCTCGCGGTGTTCGTGAACGGGGTCGTCGATGCGCCGGCGCGGATCCTCGCCGCCGCCTGGCTGGGCAAGACCCGGCTGATCGACAATATGGCGGTCGGCTAGGCCCCGCTCAGCCGCGCCAGCCTTGGCGTCACCATCGGAATGGTCAGCATCGTCGATCCGACGGCCATGAGCAGCAGGGCCGTGAAGGTCTCGTTGGTGATGATCGCCTTGTCGAGCAGGATGTTGGCGAAGATGATCATGATCAGCGCCTTGGTCTGGAGCAGCCAGCCGATCACGGCCGCCTCCCCCTTTGGCCACTTCAGGATGCGGCCGGCGAGGTGAACCCCCGCCAACTTGCCGGCGACCGCCGCGACCAGCAGCAGGGCCGCCGCGCCGAAGACAGCCAGGCCCCCAACGTCCCACTGGGTGCGCAGGCCGGTCGACAGGAAGAAGACCGGCATGATGGTCATCAGGACGATGTGGCGGAAGCTGTCCATCTGCTTCTCGTCGAACAGGTCCTTGTCCAGCACGACGCCCGCGAGGAAGGCCCCGACCATGTAGTGCAGCCCTGCCCAGTCGCCGACCAAGCCCATCGCCGCCAGCCAGATCAGGCCGACGTACCAGCGGTCCGTCTCGCGGATGCGGCGCATCAGGGCGCGTATGGCGAGGGAGGCGACGGGGAAGCCGACCAGAAACGCCGCCTGACGGCCCAGCCGGTCCCAGTCCAGGATGATGAGCGCCAGCACACCCCAGATGGCGATGTCGTCCAGGCTGGCGTAGCGCAGGACGCGCTGGCCGAGGTCGCTTCTCAGCACGCCCAGCTTGTCGAGGAACAGGACGAGGATCGGAAGCGCCGTGACGGCGCAGGCCATGCCCATGCCCGCCAGCACCTGCCAGGTCTGGCCCCGCTCTCCGACCCAGCCGGGGAACTGGAGAAGCACGGCGGCGGCGGCGCAGCCGAACAGCAGAGGGGTGATCAGGGCCAGACCCGCCGTGACGCCGGTCTCGGCGCGGTTGGCCCAGGCGGCCTTCAGGTCCAACTCAATGCCGGCCAGCCAGACGAAGATCATCACCGCCCACCAGGCGACGCCGTTCAGGGACTGGATGACCTCCGGCCGGAAGACGAAGGCGTAGTAGTCGGGGAAGACCGCGCCGAGAACGCCGGGGCCCAGCAGGATGCCGGCGATGATCTGCACGACGACCAGGGGCGCGTAGTGGTCGGTCCTCAGCAGCCGCCAGACAAGATACGGCGCGCTGAAGATGATCAGCATGGCGATCAGGAAGACTTCGGTCGTGTTCATGCCGCCCCCGAACACGGCCGCGCCGCGACCGCCTTCATGAAACTAGCCGATTCCCGTTGGCTTGGGCCGCTCAGCCGATCGCGCCGACGCAGCCCTCGGCGTCGCCGGGGGTGAGACGGGCGTCGGTCAGGGCCAGGGTCCAGCCGTGGTGAGTGTTGAGCCCCCAACGACGCGCGCCGCCGCCGTCGCCGGCGTCGCCTCCGGCCGTGACGATCACGCTGCGTCCCGTGGGCAGGGCGGCGGGGTCGATCTTGCCGACGGCCAGCGAACTCGGCTGACCGCCCGCCTGGCCGAAGCCGTCAAAGACGCTAAGGCTTGACCAGTCCCGGCGCAGGCCGACCCACCAGGGATCGTCGGTGTTGACGGCCAGCACCGCCACGCCCTTGCCCTCGGCGGCGAAGGCGAGCGCGAGCTGGGGGTCGCGGACCATGCGTATCGACGCCGCCGTGCCGAAGCGGTGGCGGGCGCCATCGAAGGCGCGGGTCGGATCGACGGGTGCCCAGACCTGGACCTGGAGCTGGCCCTGCTGGGCCAGGCCCCAGCCGACGATCTCGCGCCACAGGCCCTCGACGGCCGTGGCGTTCTCGGGCTGGGCCTTGGACAGGACGCGGCTAAGCACGGTCTGTTCGCGGTCGGGACGCAGCTTGGTGTGGGGGCCGTGCGGCGCGTCCTTGGCGCGGCCGACCTTGGCCGCGATGGCAAGGCGCTTCTGGAACAGGGCCAGCATCTCGTCGTCGATGAGGTCAATCTCGTGACGGAGCGCAGCGAGCGCCATCTGCTCGGGCGACATCTCCTCGGGGTTCATGTCGGGCCAGACTTGCTGGAGGTTGGATTTCGGCATGGCGGGTGAGCTTTCAACGGGTGCGTTTCGATAAGAGGGGTGCAGAGGTGCGCCGCCGCCCTGGTTCAGGGCGGTCGCCGGCGAGGCTGTCAGGTGCGAAGAGCGCGCCTGGCCTCAGCCGGCGTATCGAAAGCCGTAGAAGCGATAGCCGAAATAGAAGGTGCCAGCCGCGCGCGAACGGGGCGAAAGGGTCGAGAGGCAAGCGCGCGGGGACATGATCGGGCTCGGTTCGCGGGCCATCAGCGGCCCGTGTTTCCTTAAGACACGCAAGGATCGTGCGTCGTCAACCCGCTTGGCGCGCCAGGAGGACAAACCGCGTGCGGTTGGTGTCCGAATCCTGAAGGTCGTTGCGCAGAATCGACAGGCCGTAGACCTCCGCCGCAGCGACCGGGGCGAGCGCCGCGCGGGTGGGATCGCCGAGTTCGGAGACCTCGCGCGCCGCGCCGGCGGTGTCGAAGGCCTCGACCACGTCCAGACCCAGAGCCGCGATTTTGGCCGCGCATTGACGCAGCGCCACAGGGTGGCTGTGAACGGTGCGGAGGTGGGCGAGGTCCGCGCCGGGGACGGCCATCAGGGCGATCTGGATCTTGCGCCAGAACTCGGCGACAACCGGCAGGCCAGCCTCGGCCACCAGGGTGGCGGCGGGCTCGACCACGCCGATGGTGGAGTTCTCGACCGGGATGAGGGCGCAGTCGCAAGCGCCGGATTTCACGGCCTCGATGGCTTCGGCGAAGGTCTCGAACGGGACATGCTCATCCCAGGGGCGCAGCTCGACGCAGGCCTCGTGGCTGAAGGCGCCGGGCGCGCCCTGAAAGGCCGTGCGACCGGCCCGGTCGTCGCCGTCCGGCCGGCCGATGCCCGTGGTCACGCCGCCGCCGCGCGCGCCAACCGGCCGGTCTTGAGCCGCTCGGCGATCAGGAAGGCCAGTTCCAGCGCCTGATCCGCGTTCAGACGGGGGTCGCAGTGGGTGTGATAGCGGCTGGACAGATCGTCCTCGGTCACGGCCTGGGCGCCGCCGATGCATTCGGTGACGTTCTGGCCCGTCATCTCCAGATGGACGCCGCCGGGGTGCACCCCTTCCGCCTCCGCCACATCGATGAAGCCCTTCACCTCGCCAATGATGCGGTCGAAGGGGCGGGTCTTGTAGCCGCTCTGCGCCATCAGGGTGTTGCCGTGCATCGGGTCGATCGACCAGATCACCCGCTTGCCGTGGGCCTTCACCGCCTTCATCAGGCGCGGCAGGCGGTCGTGCACCTTGTCGTGGCCGAAGCGGCCGATCAGCGTGAGGCGACCCGGTGTATTGTCGGGGTTCAGCGCATCGATCAGGGGCAGCAGGTCGTCCGGCTCCATCGTCGGACCGCACTTCACGCCGATAGGGTTCCTGATGCCGCGCATGAACTCGACGTGGGCGCCGTCCAGCTGGCGCGTGCGTTCGCCGATCCACAGCATGTGGGCCGAGGTGTCGAACCATTCGCCCGACGCCCCGTCTAGACGGGTCAGCGCGCTCTCGACGTTCAGCAGCAGGGCCTCGTGCGAGGTGAAGACCTCGACGCGAGACAGGTCCGGATGCGTCTCCGGCGTGACGCCGACGGCCTCCATGAAGGCGAGCGCCTCGGCGATCTTGTCGGCCAGTTCGCGGTACTGGGCCCCGACCCCGCTATCAGCGAAGCCCTGGGTCCAGCGGTGGATGTTGTAGAGGTCGGCATAGCCGCCGCCAGCGAAGGCGCGCAGCAGGTTCAGTGTCGAGGCCGACTGGTTGTAGGCCTTCAGCAGGCGCTGCGGGTCCGGCATCCGCTCTTCGGGCGTGAAGGCCGAGCCGTTGATGTTGTCGCCGCGATAGCTGGGCAGGGTCACGCCGTCGATCGTCTCGGTCGGGGCCGAGCGGGGCTTGGCGAACTGGCCGGCGATACGCCCGACCTTCACCACGGGCTTCCGACCCGCGAAGGTCAGGACCACCGCCATCTGCAGCAGCAGGCGGAAGGTGTCGCGGATGTTGTCGGTCGAGAACTCCTTGAAGCTCTCGGCGCAATCGCCGCCCTGCAGCAGGAAGGCCTCTCCGGCCTCGACCTGGGCCAGGCGATCCTTGAGACGACGCGCCTCGCCCGCGAAGACCAGGGGCGGAAGGGCGCGCAGCTCGTCCTCGACGGCCGTCAGGGCGCGCGGATCCGGGTAGTCCGCCGGCATATGCAGGGCGGTCTTGGTTCTCCAGCTCTCGGGCGTCCAGCGCGTACTCATGGGCTTAGGATAGGCTTCTCGCGCCTGCGAAACAATGAACCTGGCGTCGCGGTCACCCCGCGTTCGTCTCCGACGTCTGCTTGACCCGGAGCGTCACCAGTTCCTCGGCCATGGTGGGGTGGACGGCGCAGGTGGCGTCCCACTGGGCCTTGGTCAGGCCGGCCTTCACGGCGATGGCGGCGAGCTGGATCATCTCCGGCGCCTCGGGGCCGACGATGTGGACGCCGATGACGCGGTCCGACGTGGCGTCGACCACCAGCTTCATCAGCATGCGCTCGTCCGAGCCGGTGAAGGCGTACTTCATCGGCCGGAAGCGGGTGACGTAGACGTCGACCTCGCCCGCACAGGCGCGCCGCGCCTCGGCTTCGGTCAGGCCGACGACGCCGACGGGCGGCTGGCTGAACACGGCGGTGGCGACGGCCTCGTAGTCGAAGCTCTGGGGGTTGTCGCGATAGACCGTCTCGTGAAAGGCCACTGCCTCGCGGATGGCGACGGGCGTCAGGTTCATGCGATCCGTGACATCGCCGATGGCCCAGATGTTGTCCGCCGTCGTCTTAGAGAATTCATCGACCTTGATCGCGCCCTTGTCGTTCAGCTCGACCCCCGCCGTCTCCAGACCCAGGCCCTTGACGTGGGGCGCGCGGCCGGTGGCGAACATGACGACGTCGGCCTCGATCTCCATGCCGTTCTCGAGCACGTTGAGCAGGCCGCTTTCCGTCTTGCGGATCTCGGTGTGCTGGCAGCCGAGGACGACGGTGACGCCCCGCTTCTCGATCTCGGCCGCCAGGTGGGCGCGGACGTCGTCGTCGAAGCCGCGCAGGATGTTGGGGCCGCGATAAACCAGCGTCGTCTCGACGCCGAGCCCGGCGAAGATGCCGGCGAACTCCACCGCGATGTAGCCGCCGCCGGCGATCAGGATGCGCTTGGGCAGCTCCGGCAGGTGGAAGGCCTCTTCCGAGGTGATGGCGTGCTCGATGCCGGGGATTTCGGTCGGCAGCCAGGGGCGGCCGCCCGTGGCGATGAGGATGCGCTCGGCCGTGACGATCAGATCGCCGCCGTCCTCGCCCTTGCCGGCGATGGCGACGGTGTGGGCGTCCTTCAGCACGGCGCGACCGTGGATCAGCTCGACGCCGGCCTTGCCGAGATTGGCGACGTAGAGGCCCGAGAGCCGGGCGATCTCGACGTCCTTGGCCTGGATGAATTTCGGCCAGTCGAAGCTGGCCTCGACCGTCCAGCCGTAGCCCTCGGCGATCTCGAAATCGTGGGCGAAGTCCGAGGCCATGACCATGAACTTCTTGGGCACGCAGCCCCGGATCACGCAGGTGCCGCCGACGCGGTGTTCCTCGGCCACCGCCACCCGCTTGCCGGACAGGGCCGTGAGGCGAGCGGCGCGGACGCCGCCGGAGCCCGCGCCGATGACGAAGAGATCGTAGTCGTAGTCCGCCACCGCCGCTCCTCCGCTGCCTGGGAAAAACAGCGTGCGAATAGTCTGAAACGTCTGAAATCCGCTGTCGTGGCGGTATCTCAGAGGGGGCTGGATGTAGGGTCCGGCGGTCGTTGCGGCAAGGCTGGGCGGCACGGCGCGGTGCGAAACCTTGTTCGCATCGCCAGCGAAGACCCCGGCGTGGAATCGTCCGAACCTGAAGCCCGTCAAAGGGCCTGACGGCGAGCCCGAGGCTGAGCAGAGGAGCCCGCGTGGAGCCGACGACCATCCTGATGATCGCGGTCCTGATGGGGCTGGGGGCGGCGCTCTACACCTCGGTCGGGCATGCGGGGGCGTCCGCCTATCTCGCGATCATGGCCCTCTTCGCGGTGGAGCCGGAGGTGATGCGGCCGACGGCGCTGGTGCTGAACGTGCTGGTGGCGAGCTATGCGACGTTTCGATATGTGCGCGCCGGGCGGTTCAACCTGTCGCTGCTGCTGCCGTTCGTGATCGCGGCCATTCCGTGCGCCTTCATCGCCGGGCGGTTTCCGCTGCCGCCGGAGGTGTATCGGCCGGTGGTGGCGGCGGTGCTGTTCCTGGCGGCGATCCGGCTGCTATGGCCCGGGCCGATCAAGGCGCTGAGCGAGCCCAAACCACCTCACACCGGCCTGCGGCTGGTGGCGGGCGGAGCGATCGGGACGCTGTCCGGGCTGACGGGGACCGGCGGTGGCATCTTCCTGAGCCCGCTGATCCTGCTGATGGGGTGGGAGACGCCGCAGAAGACGTCGGGGGTGTCGTCGGCCTTCATCCTGTGCGTGTCGATCTCGGGGCTGCTGGGCAGCCTGACGACGGTCGGACGGCTGCCGGCGGAGCTGCCGTGGTTCGTGCTGGCGGTGGCGATCGGGGCCGTGGTCGGGACGTTCATTGGCATACAGCGCCTCAGCGGGCCCCATCTGCTTCAGGCGCTGGGGCTTGTGCTGCTGATCGCCTCGGCCAAACTGGCGTTCGGGTGAGGCTCTAGGGCAGCAGGGTCCGCACCCCGCCGTCCTCTCCGATGATGGCCTCGTCGGCGAGGTCGAGGAACAGGCCGTGCTCGACCACGCCGGTGATGAGCTTCAGGTCGTCGGCGAGGCGCACCGGGTCGTGGATGGCCTGGCATTTGGCGTCGTAGATGACGTTGCCGCCGTCGGTGCGGACCACGCCGCGGTCCGCCTGGCGCAGGCGGGCCGGCATGGCGATGTCGTGGTCGGTCAGGACGTCCATGATGCGGTTGGCCGTGGAGCGATGGCCGAATGCGACGACCTCGATGGGCAGGGGAAAGGCGCCGAGCACCGGCACCACCTTAGCCGCATCGGCGATGACGATGCAGCGGTCAGACGCCTCCCACACCAGCTTCTCGCGCAGCAGGGCCGCGCCGCCGCCCTTGATGAGCGCGAGACCCGGCCCGACCTCGTCGGCGCCGTCGACGGTCAGGTCGATGCGGGAGACGTCATCGAGCGCGGCGAGCGGCAGGCCCAGCTCGCGGGCGAGTTCGGCCGTCTTCTCCGATGTCGGGACGCAGCGCAGTCCGGTCAGGTTCCGCTCCGCCAGCGCCTTGACGAACCAGGCGGCGGTGGAGCCGGTGCCGAGGCCGACGACCATGCCGGGCTCGACGCGCAGGGCGGCGGCCTCTCCGGCGAGACGTTTTTGGAGGTCGCTCATCTTCCCTCTCCCG
>NZ_LJHU01000076.1 GCF_001295975.1 Brevundimonas sp. AAP58
CGGGGCCCGGGTGCATCTGGAGGACGGGTCGTGGGTGCTGGTCCGCGCCTCGTCGAACAAGCCGGAGCTGGTGGTGGTGGTCGAGAGCATGCGGTCCGAGGACGACATGCGCGCCCTGTTCCGCGAAGAGGTGAAGCCGCGCCTGGCCCGCCATCCCGAGGTCGGGGCCTACAACCAGGAAATCTGACGGTGAAGCGCTAGGCTGGCAGCCTAAGCTGCATTAAACCGACCCTCGCTTTGAAAAACCAAAGATCTTCGCCAGGCGACACCAATGAGAGTTTATCCCGTCATCATGTGCGGCGGCTCCGGCACGCGCCTCTGGCCCGCATCACGTCCCTCACGTCCGAAGCAATTCATCCCGTTGGCTGGCAACCGGTCACTGTTTCAGGAAACGGTGCTCCGCGTCGCGCCCTTCGTCGAGAAGGATGGTGGGCAGCTAATCGTGGTTGCAGGCGTAGGGCACCGACGCTGGATCATTGAGCAGCTCGCAGAGGTGGGGGTGTCCGCGCATGTGCTGCTTGAGCCCGAGGCGCGCGACTCGGCGGCTGCCATGGCCGCGGCCGCCGCCTGGACCGAGAGAGAAGATCCTGAAGGCGTGAACGCCTTTGTCGCATCTGATCACCACATCCCCGATCATGACGCCTTTCAGCAGGCCATCCGGACCGCTGCAGCCAGCGCTGCGGAGGGCCGCGTTGTCACCTTGGGTGTGACACCGACAGCCGCGTCATCAGCCTATGGTTACATAAAGTCCACCGGCCGTGGCCTTTCGGATGTCGATCGCTTCATCGAGAAGCCTGACGCCATCACGGCGGCGGAGTACATCAAGGCGGGTTATCTGTGGAACAGCGGAAACTTCGTCGTCTCAGCGGCCACGCTGCTGTCGGAGCTCCGCATCTACGCCCCGGCGGTTGAGACCGCGGTCCGAGGTGCCCTGCCGGACCAGAGCCGCTCCGAGGTCGAGCTCCTCACCGACGCATTCCGCCATGCGCCGAAGATCTCAATCGACTACGCCCTGATGGAGAAAACCCGCCTCGCCTCCGTCTTGGAGGTTCATTTCGACTGGTCCGATCTCGGGGCGTGGGACGCCATCGCTGCCAGTGGCGAGGGAGACACTGGCCTGCACATCTTTGAGGACGCAGAAGGATGTCTGGCCAGGGCAGCGGACGGCATCATGGTGGCCGCGCTTGGTGTGCGGAACCTCGCGATCATCGCTGAACCGGACGCGGTCCTTGTCTGCGATCTGTCGCGCGCTCAAGACGTCAAGCAGGTGGTGGAGCGTCTCAAGATCGCCTCGCCGCAGCATCTCGATTTCACGCGCCCGGTTCCAGAAACGTTACAGGCGGGCGGGCTTCGCTTCGCCGATTGGCTGAGGCTCAAGGCTCTGCCGATCTGGGCGACCCTTGGCCAGACGGCAGACGGGGTCTTCGCCGAGGTAATCGGCATGGACGGTCGCTCGGTCAAGACCTCACGGCGAGCTCGCGTTCAGGCGCGCCAGATCTATGTATTCGCCCAAGCTGGCCAGCTGGGTTGGGAAGGCCCATGGTCGCGCTGTGTCGACGATGGCGTCGCCCGACTGATCGCCGACTATCTCCGTGATGATGGTCTGTGTCGGACGCTGCTGGCAGCCGACGGGACGCCGCTCGACGAAACGGCCATGGTTTACGACCAGGCCTTCGTCATGTTCGCCCTGGCCATGGCCAAGGCGGCGGGTTGCGCGGACGCGAGCCTGGAATCACGCGCCCTGACGATCCGAGACCAGCTTCAGGCGCGGGCGGAAGACAATGGGGCTATAGTGGAGGGTGGCGAGCACCCCCATCAGTCGAACTGCCACATGCATCTGCTTGAGGCCTGCCTGGCCTGGGAAGAGATCGGCGGAGACGCGGGCTGGGCAGCCTTCACTGATCAGATCGTCCGTCTGGCTCGCTCGACCTTCATCGATCCTGAAGAAGGCTTCCTGCGGGAGTTCTTCGGTCCGGACTGGGCCCCCGCGCCCGACGAGGCGGGACGACTGGTCGAGCCAGGGCATCAGTTCGAATGGGCGTGGTTGATGGCTCGCTATGCGAGGGGCCGGCGGGACACCGAGGCCCTGGCCGTCGCCCGGCGCCTTTATGCCCACGGCCAGGCGGGCGTCAGCGAGTTGCTCGGGGTGGCGGTCGATGCCATGAATGACGACGGGTCGATCCGGAGCCATCGGGCGCGCCTCTGGCCGCAGACGGAATGGCTCAAGGCGTCGCTCATCCTGGCAGAGTCCAGCCGCGACGGAGAGCGGCAGACCTACCTCGACGGTGCGGCCGCCGCCCAGCGGGCCCTTTGGTTCTATCTGTGCGACAGCGGTCTGTGGCGCGACAAACGTCTACCCGACCGAAAGTTTATCGACGAGCCCGCCCCAGCGAGTTCATTCTATCACATCATGGCCGCGTTCCGGCAGCTAAGAGATACAAGCCGGTCTGGCCTGATCGATGCCATGGGCGATTTCGACCTCTGACGCGGACCGTGGCTGGTGAAGCGCTGACGACCCTCGACTGGGCGTTACGGTTCCCGACCTATGATTGCTGCATGAGCGTGCGCCATGCCTCGACACGCTCAGACGGCACGAGGAAGAAATCCCAGTAGGATTGGTCCGAGACCCGCGCCCACTCCTCGCGATCGGCGACGACGAAGCCGAACAGATCGGCGATCCGATAGTCCAGCTCCTCACAGAGGTCATAGAGTCTATACAGGTCGTGGCCATAAAGGCTGTAGGTCGGCGCACCCCATTCGACGCTGATCACGGGCCTCAATCGGGCAATGGCTTGGCGACCGCCTTCGAGGATGTCGATCTCGTGGCCTTCCGTGTCGATCTTGATGTAGTCGAGCCGATCGAGATCGCTTGTCTGAAGATCGAGTGTCGAGATTTCCACCTGGATAGGGACGGCACCTCTGTCGCCCTCGCTCGCCCGTTCCTTGAACCCCGATTCTCCGATGGCCTTGCTCATGAACAGGAACTCGGCGGTTCCCGGAGAGCTGGAAAGGGCGAGCTGACGGATCTCAGAGTCACCGCCGGCGTAGGCCTTGCTGACGTTTGCCAGCTCGGGGACCGGCTCGAACCCGATTGCGCGGCCCGCCGGTC
>NZ_LJHU01000077.1 GCF_001295975.1 Brevundimonas sp. AAP58
GCTCGCGCCGGAGAGGCGGCAAGCCTCGACCTGAACCCGCCCTGGTCCCGGCGATCCATCGCCGTCGCCTGGGCGGCGGCTGTGGTTCTCGCCGCCGCGATCCTGCTGTGGCCCGCCGCCCGCACCGAGAGCGCCGCCTCAACCGATCCGACCGCGCCAGACGCATCCGGTCCGCCCGTCCTGACATCGTTCCGCCTGCGCATCGTCCCGCCCGCCTACACCGGTCTGCCCGCCCGCGAGCAGGCGACGCTGGACGCCAGCGTGCCGGAGGGCTCTCGGCTGGAATGGACCGTCGGCCTGTCACCCGCCCCGGCCTCGGCCGCCCTGTCCTTCCCCGAGGCCGCGCCCCTTCCGCTCGTCCGAACCGGCGAGGCCTGGTTCGCCAGCCGGATCGCCAGCCAACCCTTCCTCTATCGCGTCGAGGCCCCCGATCTGGCGCGCCAGCGGCTGGGCCGCATCGACGTCGTCGCCGACGCCCCGCCGGCCATCCGCCTGATCGAGCCCGACAGCCAGCTGGTCCAGATCGCGCCGGGCCAGACCCGCTGGACCGTCGTGTTCGAGGCGTCGGACGACTACGGCGTGATGTCCGCCGCCACCCTGCGCATCACCTTGGCCAAGGGCGAGGGCGAACAGGTCACGGTGACCGAGACCACGCGGGGTATCGCAGGCACCGGAGAAGCGCGGCAACGGCGATTCGCCGTCACCTTCGACCTGGCGCGCGAAGGCATGGAGCCCGCCTCGGACATGATCGTGCAGCTGATCGTGACCGACAATCGGCCTAGCGGGGCCCAGAGGGTCGAGGGGCCGAGCGTCATCCTGCGCTGGCCCTCGGCGTTGGGTCTGGCGGATGGGTTGGACGGCATGGCTCAATCGGTCTTGCCGGCCTACTTCCGCAGCCAGCGCCAGATCATCATCGACGCCGAGGCCCTGATCGCCGAGCAGCGGCGGCTGGACCGTCAGACCTTCATCAGCCGGTCCAACGCGCTCGGAGGCGACCAGGCGACCCTGCGCAACCGCTACGGCCAGTTCCTCGGCGGCGAGAACGAGCCGGTCGGCAACGCCCTTCCCACCAACGACGCCCCGGCGCGCCCGGTGGTGGCGCCGCTGCCGACCAATGACGCCCCGGCGGCCTCGACGACCCAAACTCCGGCGCGGACCCCAGAGCGGCCCCCCCTGGAAGAGGGCCACAGCTACGACGATGGCCACGACCATGGCCCGGCCCCGGAGGGTGGCGGCTTCTTCGGCTCGGCGGTGGATGTGCTGAACGAATTCGGCCATGCCCATGATAGCGGCGATGCCGCGACCCTGTTTGACCCCGGCACACGATCCACCCTGTCCCAGGCGCTGGACGCCATGTGGGCCTCGGAACGGGCTCTGCGACAGGGCGAACCGGCGCAAGCCCTGCCCCATGCCTACCGCGCTCTGGACCTGCTGAAGGAAGCGCAGCAGGCCACGCGCATCTTCCTGGGCCGCGTTGGCTCGGACCTGCCGCCCGTCGACATGTCGCGCCGCCTGACCGGCGAACGCGACGACATCGTCGCAGGCGCTCTTGCCCCCGCCCCGGAACGCGGCCCGGAGAGCCCGGCCGTGACCGCGTGGCGTGCGCTGGAGGACCGGCCCGGCGCGCGCCCGGGACTGGAGCTCGAGACCCTGGACGCCTGGGTGCGGCAGAACGCAGGCCGCATCGCCGACCCCTTGTCGCTCCGCGCCGCCATCGACACGGTGCGGTCCGAACCCACCTGCGCAGACTGCCGGCGCCGCCTGCGCGTGCTGTTGTGGAGCGCCATCCAGCCTCGCGCCACGGCCGTCGAACGTCGTGCCACACCACCGGCGCGCGGTCGCCGCTATCTGGACGCCATCCGATGAGCGGGCCGTCCGACCTGTGGCTGGTTTTCCTGATCGCCACCGGGGTGGCCATTGGCCTGATCCGCCTTGCGTTCTGGCGACGCGGAGCCCCTCATGGCGCGGCAGGGCCATCTTGGCGTTTCCCCGCCCTGCTCACCCTGAATCTGCTCGCTGCCGCGCTGCTTTATCTGACGCTTGACCCACCCGATGTGGGTCTTCGCAGCGGCCATATGGTGGTGCGAACCGCCGGCGCTCCAGTTGCAGTGGACGCTCGGCCCGGTGATGTGATCGTGAGCCTTCCCGAGGCCTCTCTCGGCGTGGGCGAGAGGGTTCCGGACCTCGCCACGGCGCTTCGCCGTCATCCAGAGGCTGGTCGGCTGCGCGTGCTCGGCAACGGTCTGGTCGCCAGAGACCAATGGACGGTCGACCGGCCTGTCGACTTCGATCTCGCGAGGCCACCCATCGGCTTCACTCACCTTGAGCTCCCGCAGCCCGTCGCGCCGGGCGCGCGCTTCACTGTCAGCGGCTCTGTAGGCTCCGTGGCGAGCGGCACCGTGGAACTGGTCGACCCTTCCGGTGCCGTCGTCGCGCGCATGCCGGTGACATCAGGCTCTCGCTTCGCTGTGCAGGGGGCGGCGCGCGCGGCCGGATCAGCCCTTTTTGACCTTCGCCTGAAGGATGCTCGTGGGCAGGTCCTGGAGCGGATCGAGATTCCCTTGCAAACGCGCGAAGACTCGCCGCCTCGCGTCGTCGTCATGGCTGGCGCGCCGGGTCCCGAGCTTCGCTTCCTTCGCCGCTGGGCTGAAGGCATCGGCATCGATCTATCCCTACAGTTGGCCTTGGGCGCGGGTGTCGATCTCACCGTTCGACCGGTGCCGATCACCACCGCCCGCTTGTCCGAAGCCGATCTGCTGGTCATCGACGAACGCCGCTGGGAAATGCTCGGCGGCGACGAACGCGCCGCTGTTCGCGCGGCGGTCGCGGGTGGAATGGGCTTGCTGCTGCGGCCGACGGGGCCTCTGTCGCAGACCACGCAGAGCGACTGGGCAGCGCTGGGTGCGCCGCTGACGGGCGGCGAGACCTTGCGCCCCCTTGCGGTGGAGGCCGCCTCCGGGACCCGTCCCGACCCAACTCCCCCAGATGACACGGCCGCACCGGTTCCCGAACTGGTTCGCCGGGACTTCGTCCAGGCTGGAGCCGAGTCGGCAACGCTGCTCAGCGACCCAGACGGGGTGCCGCTCGCGACCTGGCGGCCATTTGGCGCTGGCCGCGTCGGCGTGTGGATGGTGGCCAATAGCTACGCTCTGGTCCTCTCGGGCCAGTCAGAGCGCTACGATGCCTTGTGGAGCCGCATGTTCTCCGTGCTGGCGCGCGGCGAAGGGCAGCCGTCCCCTCGGCTCGACGGGATGGCCCGGGCCGGGCAAAGAGCCAGCCTCTGCGGGATTTCCGAAGACGACGTCATGATCGCCCCGACCGGGGCCCGGACCCAACCCCTTCTGGATGCGCGCGCTGGGCCGTCGAGTTGCGCCGCCATCTGGCCACGGGACGCCGGCTGGCACGCCGTGATGCGAGGCGAGACCGAGCTCGGTCTGGTCTATGTCCATGGTGCGGATGCGGCACCGTCCCTCCTCGCCACCGAGCTTGGAGCCAAGACGCTGGACCTCGCCCATGCCGCCGTGGAGCGGGAACAGGCGGCGTGGCGCCAGACGACTGATGGGTCTCCCTGGCCCTGGTTTCTAGGGCTGATCGCGGCTCTGACGAGCCTTTGGTGGCTGGAACGAAAACGTTCGACCAGCGGGTAGACCAGCCACGGTCCAAGGCTGTCCCAAACGTCCGCGAGCCGTTAAACTTGGCCCGGGGACTGAGGTGGGGCTTGGCATGAGGGACGCGCGACCCAGCTGGGGACGCACGGCGCTGATTGGATCGACTGGGTTCGTGGGCGGCGTGCTCGCAAGCCATGTCGCTTTCGATGCGGCCTATGCGTCAGCCACCATCGACCGCATCTCTGGCGAGACGTTCGACACCGTGATTTGCGCCGGCGCGCCAGCGACCATGTGGCGGGCGAATGCGGACCCGGTCCGCGACCTGGCGAACCTGGAGAGCCTCGTCAACACGCTGACCAGGGCCAGGATCGAACGGCTGGTGCTCATTTCAACGATCGCGGTGCTTGCCGATCCAGCGGCCGGGGCAGATGAGACGACGACGGAGTTCGAGACGACCCTCGCCTATGGTCGGCATCGTCGCTGGCTGGAGACTGCGCTCGCCGAACGCTTCCGGACGTTGATCCTGCGCCTTCCGGCCGTGTTCGGCCCGGGTCTTCGGAAGAACTTTCTCTTCGACCTGCGCCACCCCATGCCCGCTTTCCTGAAGCCGGATCGTTTCGAGATCCTGCGGGCTCGACTGCACGGCGGCCCCGCCGGGACGCTTCAGACGGTCTATATCGCCGACACGGCGACCGGCCTGATGACACTGGACCGCGACGCCCTGTCGGATCATCCAGAGGGTGCGGCCCTGATCGAGGCGGTCGTGGACGCCGGGTTCAGCGCGACGGCGTTCACCCATCCCGACAGCCGGTTTCAGTTCTACGGGCTGGGCAGCCTCGCCGATGACATATCGGCAGCAGTCGCCCTGGATCTCGATCTGCTCCACCTGGCGGTAGAGCCCTGGCGCGCGGGCGATCTTTGCGAGCGTCTGACAGGGCGCCCTCTCGCCCTCAGCGAGGCCCCTCGTCGGACGGAGGACATGCGCACGCTTCATGCCGAAGCCCTGGGCGGCATCGGCTCCTATCTGCGCTCCCGCGAACAGGTGATCGAGGCGATCCAGACGGATTGGGACGCAGGGTGCTGGTGATGCAGCTGGCTGTATCGAACATCGCCTGGCGGACGGACGAGGACGAAGCCGCACTTGATCGACTTCAGGCTCTCGGTGTCCAAGGACTGGAAATCGCTCCGGGACTGGCGTTTGCCGGACAGCCCGATCCGGTCAGGCCCGACCAGGCCGTCATCGATTCGTGGCGGTCCCGCCTGGAGAGACGCGGCCTCGCACTGGTTTCCATGCAGTCGCTGCTGTTCGGACAGCACCAGGCCAGCCTGTTTGGGGACAAGATCGGGCGACAGGTCTTCGAAACCGGCATGCAGGCGGCCATTGATCTGGCGGGAAGACTGAGGTGTCCGAACCTGGTGCTCGGATCTCCCGCCGCGCGCAGGATTCCCGATCATCTCGATCACGACGCCGCCGAACAGATGGCCATCGATCTCATCTATCGGCTGGGCGACCGTTGCCGTGCGATCGGAACCAGGATCTCGCTGGAACCGATCCCCAGGGCCTATGGTGCGAACTTCCTGAACACGTTCGCCGAGACGGTCGCATTCGTCCAACGGCTCGGCCACCCCTGCATCAAGGTCAATCTGGATATCGGAGCCCTGACCATGAACGGGGAAACGGCATCGACCCTCGACACCCTGCCAAGGACAGCGGACGTCATCGGTCACGTGCACATCAGCGAACCGGAGCTCGCTCTGGCACCTGCCGAGGTGTCTCGTCTGACCGAAATTCTCTCAGCCCTGCGCAGGGTTGGTTGTGGTCACTGGACCTCCATCGAGATGCGATCCACGGAAGGGGACAACCTGGCTCGCCTCGTGACCGGCGTGCAGCGGGCCCAGACGGCCATTCGCCAGAGCCAGGGCGACCAGAAATGACGGTGGAACACCTCGCCTCCTTCTGTCTCGTCGGTGACAGGGATGAAGGCCTGCCTGCGCGCCTGACCGAGCTTGTGGGGCATCTGGCCGAGAGGAACCGGCATTACGAAGTGATCCTCGTCATCGGCGAAGCCCATCGGCCAGAGGTGCTGTCAGCCGGCCGGGATCTGGCGCGACTGACCAATCTGCGCATTCTGATCGTTGCCGACGGCACCAATCCCTATCGACGTCGTCGACTGGCGGCGGCGGAGGCGCTGGGCGATGTTGTGGTCCTGACCGACCATAACGAAGCCGCGCGCTTGGACCTCACCGCGTTTGCTGAGCAGGCCCTGACCACCGGACGCATCGTGATGGGCGCGCGGCGGACAGCGAGGACAGAGCTGCTGGCACTTCACGGGCCCTTGCGTGTGCTCTCGGGATACCGCGTCGATACGCGCGACCTTCGAACGATCGCACTCCCCCGGACCAGTCTGACGCGGCTTCTGGCGCGCCCGACGGCAGGGCTCGATCTTCGATTCGAGGCGAAACGCGCGCCTGAACGCTATGTCCGCAAGTTGGTTGACGACCGCCATCTGACAGACCGACTGCTGAGGGGACGCCGGATCGACCTGCTCGTGGAGCTGATTTCCGCGTCCGGACCCCGGTTCCTGAAGGGCTTCGCCTTGATCGCGGTGTTCACGCTGATCGCATCCATCGGCTATGCGGCCTATGCGGTGGGTGCCCTGCTGCTGATCGAACAGCTTCAGCCTGGCTGGTTCACCATCTCCATGGCGCTCAGCGGCCTGACGGCCTTCCTGTCGCTATGGGCGGCGATCGGTTCTCTGGCCCAGGCCCGGCTTCTTGAACTCATCGACAGCCGCCAGCGCGACGAGGTGATCGAGGAGATCGGGGCTGTCAGCTTCTTCAGGGAGGCCGATCTGCTCAACGTCGCGCTGAACGACGGCTCCAACGGGACCAGCCCATGACGCCAGGCAGCGAACTTGCGCGGCGAAACTGGAGCGTTCCCGTGTTCGACGTCGAGGTCTTCGAGGCCCGTCGCACCCGCCATGCCGTGGTCATACCGGTCATGAACGAAGGAGAGCGGATCCGGGGTCAGTTGGCCTTGATGAAGTCGATTGGCCTCGACATGACGGCGGATATCGTCATCGCTGACGGCGGCTCGACAGACGGCTCTACCGATCCTGAATGCCTCCGGGCTCTGGGCGTTCGTGCCTGCCTGACCAAGCGGGGCCCCGGGGGCCTTTCGGCGCAACTGCGCTGCGCCTACGCGTGGGTGCTCGATGAGGGCTACGACGGCGTCGTGACCATCGACGGCAATGGCAAGGACGGGGTCGAGACCGTGCCGCGATTCCTGGCGGCGCTGGACGACGGCTATGGCTACGTCCAGGCATCCCGGTACATACGCGGCGGACATGAGGAAAACACCCCCTGGCTGCGTACCCTGGCGATCCGGCTGATCCATGCGCCCGTGCTGAGTCTGGCGGCCGGGCGATGGCTGACCGACACCACCCAAGGCTATCGGGCCTATTCGCGCGACTATCTGCTCGATCCCCGCGTCCAGCCGTTTCGGGACGTCTTCGTGCGCTATGAACTCCTGGCCTATCTGACCGTGCGGGCGTCGCAGCTGGGCTATCGCGTGCGCGAGGTCCCAACGTCACGCGTCTATCCGAAAGGCGAAGCCATTCCGACCAAGATCCGGGGGTTTCGTCCCCTGTTTGATCTCCTGGTCGTGCTGTGGCGGACCATTACCCGCGCCTATCATCCAAGGCTCGACCCGACATGAGCCGGCCGGCCTGGGACGCGGTGGTCATCGGCGGCGGCTTCTTCGGCTGCTGCCTTGCCCTGGTGCTCCGAACCGCCTGCGACCGCGTTCTGCTTCTGGAACGCGAGCCAGAGCTTCTGACCCGAGCTTCAAAGGTCAATCAGGCGAGGGTGCATACGGGATTTCATTATCCGCGCAGCATGATCACCGCGCGCCGGTCGCGGGCTCTGCAAGCCCGGTTCACCGCGGCCTTTCCAGACGCGATCGTTCGCGATTTCCGGATGCTTTACGCCGTGGCCCGGCATCGTTCGAAGGTCACCGCGTCGCGCTTCTCGGCCCTGTTCCACGCGCTGGAAGCCCCCTTCACCCAGGCCAGTCGCGCTGACACCGCCCTGTTCGACCCCGAGCAGATCGAGGCGGTCTATGCCTGCCAGGAGTTCGCCTTCGACTGGCGAGCCTTGCGCCAGTCCCTTGCCCAACGATTGGATGCTGCTGGCGTCGTCGTGCGAACCGGACTGGAGGCTCGCCGGATCGCCAACATGGAAACCGGCCTGCGCATCGAAACGGGCGGCGGAGACTTCATCGCAGATGCTGCGTTCAACGTCACCTATGCGGGCCTGAACGATCTGGCGCTCGCGTCCAGCCTTCCAGGGCTGGCCATCAAGCATGAATGGGCTGAGGTCGCGCTGGTGGCACCGCCCCCTGACCTGTCCAACCTCGCCATCACGGTGATGGACGGTCCCTTCTTTTCGACCATGCCCTATCCGGCAGAAGACCTGCATTCCCTGACGCATGTCCGCTACACGCCCCATGCCGCATGGACCGATGACCGCACGGGGCCCACGCGGTCGATCGCCGAGACGCTGCCGCGTCAGTCGCGGGCGCGCGAGATGATCCTCGATGCAGCGCGCTACCTCCCGTGCATGATCGAGGCGCGGCATGAGCGATCGCTGTGGGACGTCAAGACGGTGCGAACACAGAACGAGATCGACGACGCCCGCCCGATCCTGATTCATCGGCACGCCGATTGCCCTCGCATGGTCAGCATTCTGGGGGCCAAACTCGACAACGTCTTCGACCTGCTGGAGGCGCTGCCCGCCATCGACGAGCGGTGGCGCGACGTGCGGCCCGAGGCGGTGTTCGCATGAGGCGGTCCTGGCGCTACCTCGCCGTGGTCGTGGTCGGCTTCGGCATCGACCTTGGTCTGGCGCTGATCCTGAACCGGTGGATCGGGCTGGACCTGACGCTGGCGGCGGCGGGCGGGTTCGTCGCCGCCCTCCTCACCAACTACCTGCTGTTCGAGACCTGGGCCTTTGGAACCGGCGAAAGCCGCCTGTCGTTGCGTCGGCTTGCGGCCACGGCGGCTTCGGCGCTGATCGCCCTGGGCGTCCGACTGACGGCGATCGCCGGTCTGACCCTGTGGATGAGGGCCTCGGATACCCTGACGGCCGCCGCCATCCTCGTCGCAGCGGCCGCCCTGTCCTTGCTGGTCAACTGGACCCTGGTCTCGCGGATCTTCAGCCGCGAGATCGAAGCAAGATAGGCCTCGAGCTGTCGGAGCGGTCGCTGTTTCGGCCGCCAGCTTTCCTTCGCCCTGCCGCGGCCAAAGCGCCAGGCGGCGAAGGCGATGGCTCCACCACGGTCAGACACCGCGCCAGTCGCGCCACCATCGGACGAAGCGGTCCAGGCCCTCGGCCAGCTCGACCTTGGGGGCGTAGCCGGTCAGGGCGTTGAGCCGGGTGACGTCCGCATAGGTGGCCGTCACGTCGCCAGGCTGCATGGGCCGCATGACCTTGACCGCCTCGCGCCCCAGCAGGCGCTCCAGCGTCGCGATCATGTCCATCAGGCCGACCGGATGGCTGTCGCCGATGTTGTAGATCTCGTGGCCGCCCTGCGCCGGAGGACGATCCAGCACACCGATCACGCCGTCGACGATATCGTCGATGTAGGTGAAGTCGCGCGCCATGCGCCCCTGCCCGAAGACCTCGATCGGCCGACCAGCCATGATGGCCTCGGTGAAGCCGAAGTAGGCCATGTCGGGCCGCCCCATCGGGCCATAGACGGTAAAGAATCGAAGGCCCGATTGGGGGAAGCCGTACAGCGAGGCGTAGCTCTGGCTCAGCAGCTCGCAGGACCGCTTGGTCGCGGCATAGAGCGACACCGGGGTTACCGCCGCGTCTTCTTCCCGGAACCCCTGCCCCGTCAGTGGCCGGTCGCCATAGACCGAGCTGGAGGAGGCGTAGACCAGATGCTCGACCCCACCATGGCGGCAGGCTTCCAGGACGGCGAGATGGCCCTGAAGGTTGGACCGCTGGTAGGCGAAGGGGTTTTCGAGCGAGTAGCGGACTCCGGCCTGGGCCGCGAGGTGGACGACGCGACGCACGCCCTCGGAGCGGACGATGCCGGCGATCAGATCGGGCTCGGCGATGTCGCCGCGCACCATGCGAAAGCCCGGATGGGCCTGAAGCCGCGCGGCGCGCAGGTCCTTCAGTGAGGGATCATAGTAGGCGTTGAAGTCGTCGACACCGATGACCGTCTCGCCGCGCTCGAGCAACCGCAGGGCCACATGCACGCCGACGAAGCCGGCCGCCCCGGTGACGAGGACGGGGCCCGCGCTCAAGGCTTTCCGACCCCGACGTATTCGAAGCCATCGTTGCGGGCCTGATGCGGGCGATAGATGTTGCGCAGGTCGACCAGCAACGGCCGCCGCATCAGCGTCTTCATCCGCTTCAGGTCCAGAGCGCGGAACTGGTCCCACTCGGTCAGGATGACCAGGATGTCGGCCCCCTCGACCGCCTGATAGGGGCCATCGGCGAAGTGGACGTCGCTCAGCAGGTGTCGCGCCTCGGCCATGCCCTCGGGATCAAACGCCCGCACCGTCGCGCCCATGCGCTGAAGCTCGGGGATGATCGACAGGCTGGGGCTGTCGCGCATGTCGTCGGTGTTCGGCTTGAACGTCAGGCCCAGGATGGCGACAGTCTGGCCCGCGATGTCGCCGCCGGCGGCGCGGCGGATCTTATCGGCCATGGCGAGCTTTCTCGCATCATTGACCTCCACCGTCGTCTCGATCAGGCGGACGGGGGCCTCGTACTGCTGGGCCGTGCGGACGAGGGCGATGGTGTCTTTCGGAAAGCACGAGCCGCCATAGCCAGGGCCGGGGTTCAGGAATTTGGAGCCGATGCGGCCGTCCAGACCGATGCCCTTGGCGACCTGCTGCACGTCGGCGCCGACCTTTTCGCACAGGTCGGCGATCTCGTTGATGAAGGTGATCTTCATCGCCAGGAAGGCGTTGCCGGCGTACTTGATCAGCTCCGACGTCCGCCGCGAAGTATAGACCACCGGGAATTCGTTCAGGCTGAGCGGGCGATAGAGCTCGGCCATGACGGCCCGGGCTCGCTCGTCCTCGACACCAATCACGACGCGGTCGGGGCGCTTGAAGTCCTCGATGGCGGCACCCTCGCGCAGGAACTCCGGGTTCGAGACGACCGCGAAGTGGGCATCCGGATTGGTTCGGCGGATGATGGCGTCGACCTCGTCGCCCGTGCCGACCGGAACGGTCGACTTGGTCACCACGACGGTGAAGCCCTCGATCAGTCCGGCGATCTCCTCCGCCGCCGCATAGACGTAGGACAGGTCGGCATGGCCGTCGCCCCGGCGCGTCGGCGTGCCCACGGCGATGAAGACGATCTCGGCGTTGCGGATGGCCTCGGCGCCGTCGACGGCGAAGGACAGGCGGCCCGCCTTGACGTTGTTGGCGACCAGTTCATCGAGGCCGGGCTCGAAGATCGGAATCTCGCCCCGGTTCAGCCGCTCGATCTTGGACGGGTCCTTGTCGACGCAGACGACCTCATGGCCGAAGTCGGCGAAGCAGGCACCGGAGACCAGGCCGACATAGCCCGTGCCGATCATGGTGACGCGCATGAAGACCCCTTCCGACCGCGATGACCCGCACGCCATAGCCCAGCGGCACGGGTTCGCAAGCCATGAAATGCGAGTGCTGCCGGTGCGTTAAGCCTGTTCGATTACCGGACCTTGAGGGCAGCCGGGGCAGGGTCAGCCATGGCCGACGCCGCCCACGCCCTGACCGACGCCGCCTTCGCCGACGACCGGCGGGCCGAACCGCGTCGCCCGTTCCGGAGAGCGCGCCGCGCGCGCGAGCGGGTGCAGCTGCTGGGCCAGACCGTCGACCTGGTGCGGCCGGAAGAAGTTCTGCACCACGTCGAGACCTGGATCGCCGAGGGTCGGAAGGCCATCGTCGCCAACCACAATCTGAACTCCCTGGCCCTGCTGCAGAAGCATCCGCAGCTGCAGGGGTTCTTCGACCGGGCCGATCTGGTGGAGGTGGATTCCACCCCCCTGATCCACTTCGCCAAGGCGCTGGGTCTGCACGGGCGAGCGTTTCACCGCTGTACCTATCTGGACTGGCGCGAGCATTTCTGGAGCCTGGCCAACCGCAACGGCTGGCGGGTCATGTATGTCGGCGGCGCGCCCGATGTGGTCGAAACCGCGCGCATCCGGCTGAGCCAACAGCATCCGCGCGCGAACATCGCCGTCCGGGACGGCTATTTCGACGCCACGCCGGGTTCGGCCGAGAACGCGGCGGTGGTCGAGCAGGTCCGCGCCTTCGCCCCCGACATCCTGTTCGTCGGCATGGGCATGCCGCGTCAGGAGCTGTGGATCCTGAACAATCTCGAGGCCCTGCCCAACTGCGTGATCTTCTCGGTCGGTGCCGCCTTCGACTATGAGGCGGGAGCGCAGGCCGAGGCCCCGCGCTGGATGGGGCGGATGGGCGTCGAGTGGCTGTTCCGGCTGGTGCACGACCCGAAGCGGCTGGCGCGGCGCTATCTGATCGAGCCGTGGAGCCTGTCCGGCCTCATCGCCCGGGACATCGTGACAGCGCTTCGGGCGCGATCGGCGCGTCAGACCGATAAGGGTCGGGTCGACAGCGATACCCGCTCGCCGCGCCCCGCCGCCTGAAGCAGCACGCGCGTTTCCCCTTCAAGCCGCACGGCGGACAGGACATTGGTCGCATAGGCACCGGTGTCGACGCCGATCCGGCGCGCGTCCGACACGACCGCGTCCGCCGGGGTGTGGCCGTGGACCACGACCTTTTCGAACGGCGCGGGATGATCGAGGAACTCCTGACGCACCCACATCAGGTCGTCCGGCGACTGGGCGTCCAGCGCCACGCCGGGCCGCGCCCCGGCATGGGCGAAGAAATAGTCTCCGATGGCGACGCTGTGGCCCTGGCGTCGCAGGAAGCGGAGGTGACTGTCCGGCAAGGCCGCCCGCAGCGCCTGGGACGCCTCGACCCAGCCGACCGCATCGCCGCGCATGGCCGGCGGCACGACGCCATAGCTCATCAGGCACTCGCGCCCGCCGTAGTCGCACCAGCCGGGTCCCAGCGACGGATCGTCGAGGAAGGCCTCCATCCGGTCCTCATGGTTGCCGCGAAGGCAGTGGACCTCGAGCGAAGGATCGGCCGCGACCTCAACCACCTGATCCAGCACGCCCCGACTATCCGGGCCGCGATCGACGTGGTCGCCGAGGAAGACCAGAACCCGCCGGGCCGCCACGCTGGCGGCGAGGTCGGCGCGGATCGCCGCGATCAGCGGTCCCGACAGATCCGACCGGCCGTGGATATCGCCGACGGCCCAGACGACGCAATCGTCCGGAGTCCGCGCGGGCCCTTTACGACCAGGCTTCTGAAAAAGGCGCGAGAACATCGGCTCGTCATCGCCCGCCCGCGCGCCAGGTTCAAGCCGGGGTCAGCCTCAGGGTTGCGGGCTCGCCCGTCTGGGCCGAGGCCGACAGCCAGACGTCGAACAGGCCAGGTTCGACCGTCGAGCGACCTTCGGCGCCGATGAACTCCAGTTGCGAGCGGCGCAGGGTGAAGCGAACCGTTCGGGTCTCTCCGGGGCCCAGCGCGACCTTGCGGATGTCGCGCAGCCGGCGCCCCGGCTGGGTCAGGCTGGCCACGCGGTCCCGAATGTAGAGCTGGACCGTTTCCTCCACGGCGCGGCCCCCCGCGTTGGTGACCTCCACCGACAGTTCGACCTCGCCGTTCCAGGACAGTGACGCCTGAGCGGGCGTGACGGTGCCATAGCGGACGTCGCCGTAAGTCAGGCCGTGGCCGAACGGATACAACGCCGTGTTCGTCGTCTCGCGGTAGCGGGCGACGTACTCCTGGCTGGCCAGGCTGTTGTCGGCCGGGCGGCCCGTGGTCTTGTGGTCGTAGCTGTAGGGCTGCTGGCCCGAGCGATGCGGGAAGCTGACCGGCAGGCGGCCGGACGGCGAGGCCTGGCCAAACACCACGTCGGCCACCGCGTGACCCATTTCTCCGCCGAGGAACCAGGTGACGAGGATGGCGTCGGCGTCCTTGACCGCGCCGGACAGCTCCAGGGCCCGGCCGTTGCGCAGCAGAACGACGACAGGCTTGCCGAGCGCAGAAACGGCCTCTGCCAGGGCGCGCTGAGGGGCAGGCACATCGATCTCGGTGCGGGACTGGGCCTCGCCCGACATGCGCGTGCTTTCGCCGAGCGCCAGGACGACGACGTCGGCATCGCGCGCGGCGGCGACCGCGGCGTCGATGCCGCCCTCCAGCGCCGTCTCGACATCCGAGCCCCTGGCTACGGTCAGCAGCGAGGCCTCGGCCATCGCCGCACGGAAACCGGCCTCCAGCGAGATGCGACGGCTCTCGTCGCCCCAGATGGTCCAGGGACCGAAGATATTCTCGACGTCGTCGGCGAAGGGCCCGATCAGGGCGATCTTCTGACCCGATGGCTTCAGCGGCAGGACGCCCTCGTTCTTCAGCAGGACGATCGACTTGACCCCGGCCTCGCGGGCCAGGTCCCGGTGCGCCTGCGAGCCGACGACGATGCGCTCCCGCTCGGGGTCACAGCCGCGATAGGGGTCGTCGAACAGACCCAGGGCCGCCTTGGTCGTCAGGACGCGGCGGACCGCCTCGTCCACGCGGGCCATGGGAACATCGCCCTTCTCGACCAGATCGGGGATGTGCTCCAGGAACAGGCCGGACACCATCGACATGTCGATGCCGGCCATCAGGGCGATGCGGGCGGCGTCCCGGCCGTCCTCGGCGAAGCCGTGGGCGATCAGCTCCTGTTCGGAGGTGTAGTCGGAGACGACGAACCCTTCGAAGCCCCACTCCTCGCGAAGGATTTCGGTCAGCAGATAGCGGTTGCCCGACGCCGGCACGCCGTTCAGGTCGTTGAAGCCGGTCATGACCGACAAGGCCCCGGCCTGGAAGGCGGCCTGGAATGGCGGCAGATAGATGCCGCGCAGGGTCGAGTCCGACATGTCGGTGGTGTTGTAGTCCATCCCACCGGCGGCGGCGGAATAGGCGGCGAAGTGCTTGGGCGTGGCCAGAAGCGCGTCGCGGTCGGCCAGGCCCCGCTCGCCCTGAAAACCGCGCGTACGGGCGGCGGCCAGGACCTCGTTCAGCCAGACATCCTCGCCGGCCCCTTCGACGACCCGCCCCCAGCGCTGGTCGCGGGCCACGTCGACCATGGGGGCGTAGGTCTGGTGCACGCCGGACGCAGCGCCTTCCAGCGCCGCCGCCCGGGCGGTGCGGTAAGCGAGGTCCGGATCGAAGGCGGCGGCTTCGGCCAGCGGGACCGGGAAGACCGTCTTCAGCCCGTGGATGATGTCGGCGGCGAACAGCAGAGGGATGCCCAGCCGGGTCTCCTCGACCGCGATCGTCTGGATGCGGCGGCCGGCCTCAGCACCGATGCCGTTGAACAGATTGCCGACCTTGCCCTCGCGGATCAGGCCGGTGATACGCGCCGGGTCGCCCTGGCCGTCCAGCGGATTGACATCCTGGGGCCGGAACCGGAACGGGTCGCCGACCAGGTTCAGCTGACCCGCCTTCTCGAAGATGGTCATGCGGGCGATAAGCGCCTCGATGCGCTCGGCGTGGGTGGCGACACGGGCGCGAGTCTGGCTTGCGGTCATGAGCATGCTAGCGCCCAGGGCGGCCGCGCCCATCAGGACGCTGCGACGGCAGGGAAGACGAGACACGAATACGCGGACCTCCATACTGGGAGTGTAACCGCTTACAATGCGCGCTCGCGTCTGTCAGCCCGGAGAATCCCTGACGTGCCTCAGTGCCCGCCAGGAGTGCCCGACGCCGCGATGGAATGGGTCTTGGCCCGCGATGCCGCGAGGGCGAAGGCGACCAGGATCAGATAGCCCACCATCGGCACGTAGAAGAGCGGGTTGAGCGTCGCCGAGTTGTCCGCGATCGACCCCGCGATCGGCGGCAGGATGGCTCCGCCAATGATGCCGAAGACCAGCAGGCCCGACGTGGCCGGTACCGGCGCGGTCGACCGCTCCAGCGTCAGGGTGAAGATGGTCGGGAACATGATCGAGTTGAAGAAGCCGATGGCGATGGCCGCATAGGCGGCGGTGGTTCCGCCCGTCTGGGTGACGACCAGACACAGGATCGCCGCGACCGCCGTATTGAAGATCAGGATCGTGCTGGCGCGGATGGACGTCAGCATCAGCAGACCGCCGATCAGGCGTCCGACCATGGCCCCGCCCCAGTAGAAGGCCACCAACTGGCCCGCTTGGGCGATCGGAATATCGAGGATCTCGGGCCGATGCAGGAAATCCGTCATCAGGTCGCCGATGGTCACTTCCGAGCCGACGTAGAAGAAGATGGCGAGCGCGCCGAAGACGGCCCAGGGCGACTTCAGCGCCACCAGGGGTGACATGCGGTCCTCGGCGGTCGGGGCCGGGGCAGCGGCGTTGATGGTCTTGCGCGCCGTGAAGATGAATGCGGCAACGACGGCGAAGAACAGGCCGACGGCGAGGAAGGCGATATCGATGCTGCGCAGCGATTCGGCCCGCACCGCCGGATCGGTGATGACGGCGTCGGCGGCGAACACGCCCCCCGTCAGCAGGATCGGCGCGGCGAGCAGCGGCCCGAGCGTGGTACCCAGCGAGTTGAAGAACTGCGAGAAGTTCAGCCGTGCGTGGGAGCTCTTCTGGGGACCGAGAGCGGCCACCAGAGGATTGGCGCCGACCTGCAGGAGGGTCACGCCCGACGCAATGACGAACAGGGCGATCAGCACGCCCGGATACCAATCGACGATCGTGGCGATGGGCACGATCAGACAGCCTGCGACCATAGTCACAAGGGCGAAGATGATGGCGCGGCTGTAGCCCAGCCGCGCCAGCAGGGCCGCAGCCGGGATCGAGGCGATGCCATAGGCAATGAACCAGGCGAAGGTCGTCAGCGTCGCCTCGGCATAGGATAGCTCGAAGACCCGGCGCACGGCGGCGATCAGCGGGCCGATCAGCGACGTCACGAAACCCCAGGCGAAGAACAGCGTCGTCACATAGGCGAAGGCAAGGCCCGTGCCCTTGGGTGGCGCGGCGGCGGTTTCGGTCGTCATGGTTGGCGGCCTCTGATGGGATCGGGCGGCGTCAGCCCGCAAACGGTTACGGATCAAGGAGTCGCGCGGTTCGCGCGTCGCGTCCAGACAGAAAAATGGCCGCGCGGAGCGGATCCGCGCGGCCAGGTTGCCTCAGGAGGAGGCGGCCGCCCCTCGGGGGGATGGGCGGCCAAGGTCGATCATCAGTAGCGGTAGTTGATGCCGAACAGGAACGTCCGGCCATACTGCTGGAAGTCGATCGTCTGGCGCTCGTCGCCGTTCTGGAACGTCTTGAACGGCTCGTCGGTCAGGTTGTTGACCTGGAACAGGACGCTGGCCCCTTCCAGGATCCCAGACTGGAACTCATAGCCGATCTGGGCGTCGACGATGTTCTCCGCCGCGACCGAGCGCAGGGTGCGGCCGTTGCCGAAGCCGGCGACCTCGCCCAGGAAGTCGGAGCGATAGCGGTTGGACGCACGCAGCTGCCAGCCGTTGTTCTCGTAGTAGACGGTCAGGTTGGCGACCGTTTCCGACAGGCCGGGAAGAGCGGTGGCGTTCTGGCCGTCCGGCTTGATCTCGGAGGACGTCTGCGAAATCGACAACTGGGCCCCGAAGCCTTCCAGCGACGGGTGGAAGATGTCGAACGGCGTGGACACCGCGAACTCGACCCCCGAAATGTAGCCGCCCTGACCATTATCCGGGGCCGAGACGACACCCTGGTTGATCACCGGAACGATCCCGCCTGTCGGATAACCGGTGAAATCGAAGATCTGGTTCCGGTTGAAGACGAAGGTCTCCAGGTCCTTGTAGAAGCCAGCCAGCGAGACGTAGCCGCGGCGATCCGCGAAGTATTTCTCGAACGACAGGTCGACCACATTGGCCGTGGTGGGACGCAGGTCGGGGTTGCCGCCGCCCCCGCTCCAGGGCGAGTTCACATCCGGCGTGGCACCGGGGATGTTGAAGGTGTTGTTGAAGCCGAAGTTGCGCGAGGCGCGCATGTCGTCCATGCGCGACCGGGCCAGCGTCCGGGCCAGCGCGAAGCGGGCAAAGAAGTCCGGCTGCATCTCCAGGATCAGGTTCACCGCCGGGAGGATTTCGTCGTACTCGGCCCCACCACTGACGGGGACGGACGCCGTGCTGGCCCCGGTGCCCGACGCCGCGAAGCCGTTCGAGCTCTGGTCGGTGCGCACATACTGGACGCCGATGTTTCCGAGCAGGGGCATGGAGCCCAGCATGTGGTCGATCCCCAGCTGGACGTAGCCGGTGTCCACCCTCTCCGTCACAGACCAGTTGCCCGACAGGACGTCAGCATTGGGGTTGCGCACGAGGTTGTAGAATCCGGAGTTCACCAGGCCCAGGGCGTCATAGCTGAGCACCCCGCCAAGGCCGAGATAGGTCAACTGGGTCGCCGGCAGCAGGAAGGCCGTGGGGACCATAGGCGACCCGCCCCCCGGAATGCCGAGGAAGAACTGGTCGTTGACGAAGGTCTTCTCGCGCTCGGAGATGTTGACCCCGACCGTCAGGCGGCTGAAGGGCGTTTCGTCGCCGAAGTCATAGCGCGTCTCGAGGCGGACCGCGTTGATCTCGTCCTCGATCGAGGGGTTGTTGAGATAGCCGTCCTGGCCGCCGGGAATGATGTCCCCGCCCCAGCCCTGAGGGCTGGTCAGGCGGATCAGGTTCGGATCGGCGTAGTTGAGCTGGCTGGTGAAGCGCGGCACGCCATCGTCGTTGATGGTGAAGCCAAGCGTATCGAGCGCGCCAGCAACATCGCGTCCCGTGCCCGCGTAGGTCTCCAGCACCACGTCCGTCCGCTCGACCCGCGACATGTTCAGGTCGGCCATGAAGGACCAGTTGTCGGTCGCGTTGAACACCGTGTTCCAGCCCACCGACAGGATCTCGCTGTCGCGGGTGTTCACGTCGTTGCGCAGAACGCCCTTGACGTTGGAGAACGACCCGGCCGTGACGAACCCGTCCTCGGTCGTATTGATGGTCAGGACGGGGCCCGGTCGGCAGGTCGGGGTCTGGACCTGTGGCGTGCCACACGCTCCTGAAGACCCACCCCAGGCCAGAGGGAACTCGATCCCGCGCAGGATCTGGGTGTTCTGGAACTCGGAATAGAAGGCGTCGACCGTGGTGTGGAAGCGGTCGTTCGGACGGAACTCCAGGGTTCCCATGAAGCCGTCGCGCTCAAGCTCCGACGACATGACGTAGGGCTTGGTGCCGCCGATGACGAAGGCCCCGTTGGACGCGTTGGGATAGCCCCAGGCGTTGAAGCGCTCGGACTGATAGGGGCTTTCGATGTGGGCATAGCCCAGAGCGATGCCCAGGGTGCCATCGAGGAACTGGTCGATGTAGGAGACCGAGTAACGGACGCCCTCATCGGTCGAACCGGCGTTCAGGGCGCCGATGTCGTTCAGCTCGTAGCGAACATTGGCCGCGAGCGCCTGGCGTCCAAAGGCCAGCGGCCGGACGGTCTGCAGATCGACGGTGCCGCCCAGACCCTGGCCGATCAGCTGGGCGTCCGGCGTCTTGTAGACGGTCACGCCGCTCAGCAGTTCCGACGGATACTGGTCGAACTCAACGCCGCGGTTGTCGCCGGTGGTGACCTGCTCGCGGCCGTTCAGGAGGGCGGTGGTGTAGTCAGGGCCCAGGCCCCGCACCGAGATCAGCTGCCCCCGGCCGTCCAGACGCTGGACCGTCAGACCAGGCAGCCGCGCCAGCGATTCGGCGATCGACACGTCCGGCAGCTTGCCGATGTCCTCGGCGGTGATGACCTCGACGATCGAGGTGTTGCGGGCCTTGGCCGCGATCGAGCTCTGGATCGCCGCGCGAATGCCGGTGACGATGATCTCGTCAACTTCGGTCGCGTCCTCGTCCTGCGGCGCGGTCTGGGCGTGGGCGGCGCCGGCAAAAGCCAGAGCGGCGAGGACGCCGATGGCGCCTCCCGACAGCAGGCGGGCGCGCGTGTTGGTGCGATGGCTCATTCTCTTCCTCCCTGCGGACGTCTCGCGTTTCTATCGAACCGATCCCGTCCCGCTTCGCAAATCTATGCAAAGTTTGCGCGTCCTTGCAAGCCCGTAATCAACCTGTCGGAAATGCGTCATGCCGTCCCGGAGGCGATATCGCCCGTTATTGCGGCGCACCATGTCCACAAGTCCTGAGTCACAGCCGCATCGTTGCAGGATTGACACGGGGAAACATCGCTGCAAAATCTTGCAAAGAGACCGGTTTGCCACGTCGCGTCCGGCCGGGAGTGAAGCAAGGGAGGGCGTCCATGGGCGCGAGGAGACGCGGCATCCTGGCGATGCTGGCTGCGGCGACCGCCCTGTCAGCACCGGCGGCCCTGGCCCAGGCGGATGCCACCTACAGACAGCGCCTGCCCCAGGACGAGGTGATCTACTTCCTGCTGCCCGACCGCTTCGCCAACGGCGACACCTCCAACGACACGGGCGGAATACCGGGCGGACGGCTGAACCATGGTTTCGATCCGACCGACGCCGGTTTTTACCAGGGCGGCGACCTTGTCGGCCTGATGCAGCAGCTGGACTACATCCAGGGCCTGGGCGCCACCGCCATCTGGGTCGCGCCGATCTTCAAGAACAAGCCGGTTCAGGGCGAGCCGGGCCGGGAGTTCTCGGGCGCGCACGGCTACTGGGCGACCGACTTCACCCGGGTCGATCCTCACTTCGGCGAGAATGACGACATGGCGGCCCTGGTCGAAGCCGCCCATGCGCGCGGCATGAAGGTCTACATGGACATCGTCGCCAACCACACGGCCGACGTGATCCGATACCGGGAATGCCCGGCCAACGATTGCGCCTACCGCAGCCGGGCCGACTATCCCTACACCCGGCGCGGCGGGGTGGACGGCGAGCCGATCAACGACGGATTTGACGGGACCAATTTCGAGCGCCTGACACGGCCGGATTATGCCTACACGCCCTACATCCCTGAGGGCGAGGAGACGGTGAAGGTCCCGGCCTGGCTGAACGACCCGATCTACTATCACAACCGGGGCGACACGACGTTTCGCAACGAGAGCTCGACGGACGGCGACTTCGCGGGCCTCGACGACCTGATGACCGAGCACCCGCGCGTCATCGAAGGGATGATCGAGATCTTTGGCGACTGGATCGATCGCTACAAGGTCGATGGCTTCCGCATCGACACGGCCAAGCATGTGAATCCGGAGTTCTGGCAGGCCTTCGTCCCGGCCATGCTGGAACGGGCCGAAGCCAACGGCATCCCGAACTTTCATATCTTCGGCGAGGTCTATGACGTCGATCCGGCCCAGCTGGCCCGCTACACCCGGGTCGATCGCTATCCGACCGTTCTGGACTTCGGCTTCCAGTCGACGGTGACGGAGATCGTGGCGCGCGATGCGGCGCCCGACACCCTGGCGCGGTTGTTCTCCACCGACGTGCTCTACGAGGGCGGGGAGGCGGCGGCGCTGGCTCTGCCGACCTTCCTCGGCAACCATGACATGGGCCGAATCGGCAACTTCATCCTGATGTCGAGGCCCGACATCTCGGACGAGGAGTTGCTGGCGCGCACGACGCTGGCCCACGCCTTCCTCATGTTCAGCCGGGGGGTGCCGACGATCTACTACGGCGACGAACAGGGATTCACGGGCGACGGCGGCTATGGCGGGGCTCGGCAGACGCTCTTTCCTACACAGGTCGCCAGCTACGCCGACGACCGGATCATCGGCGGAGCCCAGGCCCCCTATTCCACCGAAGCACCGCTCTATCGCGCGATCTCGGAAATGGCGCGGCTGCGCGCGGCGGACCCACGCCTGCGCCGGGGCCTTCAGACCGTGCGGTTCGCAGCCGAGGAACCGGGCCTGTTCGCCGTCACGCGCCGCATCGACGGCGAGGCGGGAGAGACCCTGATCGTCTACAACACGTCGACCTCCGAGATTTCCGCCAACATCGAGGTGGACGCCGCCTCGGTCGCATGGTCCTCGTCTCGCGGTGCCTGCCCGACGGCAGCGACCGCCCCCGCCAGCGTCCGGGTCACCGTGCCCGCGCTCGATTTCATCCTGTGCCGATCCGAGTAGGTGTGCGTTGACGCTAGAAGCCCTGAGCCCCCGAACGCACAGCCTACCCATCGCGGTGGCCGAGCCCCGCCGCGAGTGGTGGCGCGGGGCGGTGATCTATCAGGTCTATCCCCGCAGCTTCGCCGACACCAACGGTGACGGAATTGGCGACCTACCGGGCGTGACCGAGCATCTGGAGCACATCGCCTCGCTGGGCGTGGACGGGGTCTGGCTATCGCCCTTCTTCACCTCGCCCATGAAGGACTTCGGCTACGACGTCGCCGATTACCTCGGCATCGATCCAATCTTCGGCACGATGGATGACTTCGACCGGCTGGTGGAAAAGGCCCACCGACTGGGCCTGAAGGTCATCATCGACCAGGTCTATTCGCACACCTCGGACCTGCACGCCTGGTTCCAGGAAAGTCGCCAGGACAAGTCCAATCCCAAGGCGGACTGGTACGTCTGGGCCGATCCCAAGCCGGACGGCACGCCGCCCTCGAACTGGCAGTCGGTGTTCGGCGGCCCGGCCTGGACCTGGGACGCGCGCCGGCACCAGTACTACATGCACAACTTCCTGAAGGAGCAGCCGCAGCTCAACGTCAGGAACCCGGAGGTGCAGGAGGCCCTGCTGTCGGTCGCGCGGTTCTGGCTGGATCGGGGGGTGGATGGCTTCCGCTGCGACGCGCTGAACTTCTCGATGCACGACCCGGCGCTGACCGATAATCCGCCCGTCTTGACGCCTGGCAAGCGGACGCGGCCATTCGACTATCAGCACCACTTCTTCAACCAGTCGCACGAGGACATCCCCGCCTTCCTGACACGCCTGAGACAGGTGGCTGACAGCTATGGCGACGACCGCTTCCTGGTCGCCGAGGTCGGCGGCGAGCGGGCCAATGAGGAAATGAAGCTCTACACCCAGGGGCCGGACCGGCTGCATTCGGCCTATGGGTTCCTCTATCTCTACGCCGACCGGCTGACGACCGACCTTGTCGACCGGGGCCCCGCCATGTGGCCGGGCGGACCAGGTGAAGGCTGGCCGTCCTGGACCTTCTCCAACCACGACGCGCCGCGCGCCTTGTCACGCTGGGTCGAGGGCCGCGACGAGAAGGCCTTCGCCGAGATGGCGCTGCTGCTGCTCATGACGCTGCGCGGCAACGTCTTCGTCTATCAGGGCGAGGAGCTGGGACTGCCCCAGGCCAAGGTGCCGTTCGAGCGGCTGGTCGATCCCGAAGCCATCATCAACTGGCCCGAGACCCTGGGGCGCGACGGGGCGCGCACACCCATGCCGTGGAAGGCCGACAACGGCTTCGCGGGCTTCTCGGAGGCCGAGCCCTGGCTGCCGGTCGATCCGCGCCACCGGGCGCTGGCCGTGGCTGAGCAGGAGAAGGATCCCTCGGCGACCCTACATCTGGCGCGCCGTCTGATCGCGCTCAGGAAGGCTCATCCGGCCCTGCGGACTGGATCGATGACCATGCTGGATTCGCCCGATCACCTGCTGCTGTTCACGCGGCAGGAATGGGATGAGAACCTGCTCTGCGCCTTCAACATTGGCCACGATCCGATCGCCTGGCGTCCGCCCGCGGGCTGGGGCGTGGTTCAGGCAGTCAACTGTTCCGACCCGTGGCCAGGCGAGTTGCCACCGCTGGCCGGGCTGGTCCTGAGCGAGCCCCGCTGAATGACCTCAACCGCCGCAGGTCTCGCGCACGATCAGGTCGGTGGGGATGCGCTCGGAGCGCCCTCCACCCTCCCCGGCGTGGTCCAGCAGCTTGGACACCATCAGCCGGCCGGCTTTCATCGTGTCCTGGGCGATGGTCGAAAGTGCCGGGCGCGAGTAGCGGCTGAACGGCACATTGTCGAAGCCGATGACGGAGACATCGTCGGGCACGCGTTTGCCGCCATGCAGCAGGGCGCGCACGGCCCCCAGCGCGATCAGGTCCGACGCGCAGACAATACCGTCGAAATCGAGCCCGCGCCGCAGCATGGAATCGACCGCTCCCTCGGCGCTCTCGACCTCGAAGTGAGCGGGAAGGATCAGGTCCGGGTCGACGCCCAGACCGGCCGCGTCGAGAGCCTCGACATAGCCGCGCTGGCGCTGCATGGCCTCGGGCGGATCGAGGTCGCCAAGGAAGACGATGCGCTTGCGGCCCAGGCGCGCCAGATGGGCCGTCGCGCGGCGGCCGCCGCTGACATTGTCCGAGCCGATGGAGCAGTAGACCTGATCCGGGAGTTCGGCGCCCCAGACCACGAAGCGTCCGTCGGTCTCGGCCATGCGGTTGAAGGCAGAGTGCAGGGTCGACTGGCCCAGGAAGATCACGCCGTCCGCTCGGTTGGTGGTCATGGCGGCGTTCAGGTCGTCGAGGTTCTGGGGCGAGACGTGGCTCAGAACGATGTCGCAGCCGCGCTCGCGGGCGGCCTCGCCGACCCCAGCCAGAAGTTCCAGAAAGAACGGGTCGCTGAGTCGACCCTCCCGGCCCTGCGGACGCGGTGTCACCACGGCGATGGTGCCAGACGCCCCGATGGGGCCGGCCGGCATGTAGCGGCGAAACGGATAGTCGTGCTCGCGCGCCAGCTTCCAGATCTTCTGCTTGGTGCGGTCGTTGACGGCGGGATGGTCATTGAGCGCCCGCGACGCGGTCGAGATGGACACTCCGGCCAGGGCCGCGATGTCCTCAAGGCGGGTCGACCGGCGGCTCACCGGATCACCAGTGCAAATTTTGCTGCAAAACACGTCATCGGCGCATCTGCCCACCGGGCGAGGCGCTTGGCAAGAGCTTCGCTATAGAAGCCCCCAGGGAGTGAACACCATGCGTAGTCTGTTGATGATCCTCGCCTTCCTGGCCTTGGCCTTGCCCTCGGTCGCACAGGAACGGCCGTTGGCGTCGGTGACCTCCCCGAATGGCGCACTGGTTGTCAGCGTCACAACAGACGGCGACGGTCGCCCCAGTTATGCCGTGAGCCGCCTGGGCCGCCCGGTGATCGAACCCTCACGGCTGGGCTTCATCCTGACCGACGCGCCCAAGCTGGAGCGCGGCCTGGAGCTGACCGCGCGGCCACCCACCGATCATGACGACACCTGGGAGCAGCCATGGGGCGAGCGGCGCGAAATCCGCAATCATTACCGTGAGCTGCGCGTCACCTTCACCGAGCGCGCCGACCTGCGCCGGACGTTCGACGTCGTCTTCCGCGTCTATGACGATGGCCTGGGCTTCCGCTACGAGTTTCCCGAGCAGGATGCCTTGCGCACCGTCCGCATCGGTTCGGAGCTGACCGAGTTCAACATCGCTGAGGACGGCGAGGCCTGGTGGATCCCCGCCTGGGAATGGAACCGCGAGGAATACCTCTATCACCGCACGCCCATCGAGGGCGCGGGGACGACGCAGACGCCCATGACGATGCGGCTCGATTCCGGCCTGCACGTCTCGATCCATGAAGCGGCGCTGGTGGACTATTCCGGCATGAACCTGCGCCGGTCAGAGGGCCGCCGCTTCGTCGCGGCCCTGACCCCCGGATTCACGAATGCGGCGGTCGAGAGGGACGCCCCCTTCCCCACCCCGTGGCGGACGCTGCAGATCACCGACACGGCCGGAGCGCTGGTCGAATCCAGCCTGATCCTGAACCTGAACGAGCCCAATGCCCTGGGCGACGTCAGCTGGGTCCAGCCGATGAAGTACGTCGGCGTCTGGTGGGAAATGCATCTGGACACCAAAACCTGGGCCTCGGGCCCGCGTCACGGCGCGACCAATGAGAATATCCGGCGTCACATCGACTTCGCCGCCGAGCACGGCTTCGGCGGGGTGCTGGTCGAGGGCTGGAACGTTGGCTGGGACGGCAACTGGTTTGGCAACGGCTGGGACTATTCCTTCACCCAGCCCTATCCGGACGTCGATCTGGAAGGCTTGGCCGCCTATGCCCGCGAGCGCGGCGTACAGATCATCGGCCACCATGAGACCGGCGGTAACGCCTACCACTACGAGCAGCAGATGGAGGCCGGCTTCGACCTCTATGAGCGCCTCGGCATCGGGGCAGTGAAGACCGGCTACGTCGCCGACGCCGGCGGGGCGAGAGTCACCGGGCCTGACGGCCAGCCGACCTTCGCCTGGCACGAAAGCCAGGCCATGGCGCGTCACCACCTCGCCGTGGCCCTGGAAGCCGCCGAGCGTCGAATCTCCGTCAATCCGCACGAGCCCTTCAAGGACACGGGCCTGCGCCGCACCTGGCCCAACATGGTCACCCGCGAAGGCGCGCGCGGCATGGAGTTCAGCGCCTGGGGCCAGCCGGGCAATCCGCCCGAGCACGAGGTCAATCTGATCTTCACGCGCCTGCTGGCCGGGCCGATGGACTATACGCCGGGCATCTTCGGCATGGAGACGCGCAGCCCGGACGGCATCGCCACGACGTGGGCCAAGCAGCTGGCGCTGTATGTCACCATCTACAGCCCGCTGCAGATGGCGGCCGACCTGCTGGACAACTACGAGGCCAACCCCGGGCCGTTCCAGTTCATCAAGGACGTGGCGGTGGACTGGGACGAGACCCGCGTCCTGAATGGCGAGATCGGCGACTACGTCACCATTGCACGGCGCGAGCGCGATGGGCGGGAGTGGTTCCTGGGCTCCATCACCGACGAGCATCCGCGGGTGCTGTCGGCGGACCTGAACTTCCTCGAGCCCGGCGTGCGCTATCGCGCAGAAATCTATCGCGATGGGCCGAACGCCGACTGGCGCGACGGCAACGGCCGCAGCCGTACCGACATCGTCATCGAGCAGCGCGAGGTCACCTCGGCCGAGACCCTGACGCTCGTGCTCGCTCCCGGCGGCGGCCAGGCCATCCGCTTCGTGCCGCTGGGGAGGGCGCGGCGTTGACCCTGTCCGCGACCTTTCCCAGCGTGCGGCCGCGCCTGACGCGGCTGGCCATCTGGAACATGTGCGTCGGCTTTTTCGGCATCCAGATCGGCTTCGGCCTGCAGAACGCCAACACCAGCCGCATCTTCCAGACGCTGGGCGCCGAGGTCGACAGCCTGGCTATCCTGTGGATCGCCGCGCCCCTGACCGGCCTGATCGTCCAGCCGATCATCGGCCATTTCAGCGACAAGACCTGGGGGCCGCTGGGACGGCGGCGGCCCTATTTCCTGTTCGGCGCGGTCGCCACGACCATCGCCCTGGTCTTCATGCCCAATGCCCCCGTCCTCTGGATGGCAGCGGCGACGCTTTGGATCATGGACGCGGCGATCAACGTCACCATGGAGCCGTTCCGCGCCTTCGTCGGCGACAACTTGCCCGAGGAACAGCGGGCCACGGGCTATGCGATGCAGAGCTTCTTCATCGGCACGGGCGCGGTCTTCGCCTCCTGTCTGCCGTGGGTGCTGACGCAGATCGGGGTGGCCAATACCGCGCCGGAAGGCATCGTGCCGGACAGCGTGCGGATCAGCTTCTACGTGGGCGCAGCCTTCATGCTGACGGCCGTGCTGTGGACCGTCTTCTCGACGAAGGAATACAGCCCCGAACAGATCGACGCCTTCGAAGGTGCTCGCACCGCACCCCTGGCCCATGAGGCGATGCGTCCCGCCTCGCGCTATCTGTCGGGCGGTATGCTGTGGCTGATCGCCGGCGCGCTCGCCTTCCTCGCTGTCTGGTTCGTGCGCGACCAGGCCGCCGCCCTGCCCGCCGAGATCGAGGACTGGCGCAAGGCCGTCGGCAAGGAGCTTTATGTCCTGGCTGGTTTCGTCGCGGGCTTCGGCGCGTTGCAGCTGATCGTCGCCGCCTTGCGCCGCGCCGCCAAATCCAATGGTCTGACCGAAGTGCTCGACGACATGTTCGGCATGCCCGAGACCATGCGCGGGCTGGCGGTCGTTCAGTTCTTTAGCTGGTTCGCCCTGTTCGCCATGTGGATCTACACCACCGCAGCCGTGACCGCCGTCCACTTCGGGTCTTCGGACACGACCTCGGCGGCCTACAACGAGGGCGCGGACTGGGTCGGCGTGCTGTTCGGCGTCTACAACGGCGTCGCGGCCCTGGTGGCGTTCGGCCTGCCGGTTCTAGCGCGCCGCATCGGCAAGCGCGGCACCCATGCGGTGGCGCTCGCTATGGGCGGGATCGGCCTGATCGGCATCTTCCTGATCCGCGATCCACAGATGCTGTGGCTGCCGATGGTCGGGGTGGGCATCGCCTGGGCGTCGATCGTCTCGATGCCCTACGCCATTCTGTCCAGCGCCGTGCCGGGCCGGAAGATGGGCGTCTACATGGGGGTGTTCAACATCTTCATCGTGGTGCCCCAGCTGGTGGCCGCCACCCTTCTGGGCCTGATGCTGAACGCCCTGTTCCAGTCCCAGGCGATCTGGGCGCTAGTCGTCGGCGGGATCAGCTTCTTCATCGCCGCGGCCATGAGCCTGAGGGTCAAGGAGGTGAAGGCGTGAACCGGCGCGACCTGTTGGCGACCCTCGCCGCCCTGCCTTTCGCCGGCTCGGCGCTCGCCCAAACGGGCGCGATCGCAGGCGGTCGACTGGTCGAGTACGAGGCCGTCGCCTCGGCGCATCTCGGACCCCGGAATGTCACCGTCTGGCTTCCGCCCGGCTATGACGCGGGCCCCGACCGCCATCCCGTCCTCTACATGCACGACGGCCAGAACCTGTTCGATCCAGCCCGCGCGGCATTCGGCGAATGGGGCGTGGACGAGCATCTGGTGCGGCTGATCGAGACCGGTCAGGTGCGCGCGCCCATCGTCGTCGGCGTCTGGAACACGCCGCTGCGCCTGCGCGAATATGTGCCCGCCGACCTGATCGACGCCCTGCCGGTCGAGGTCCGCGACAGCCTGATGCCGATGTACGGCGGCCCGCCCCTGTCCGACGCCTATCTGCGGTTCCTGGTCGAGGAGCTGAAGCCCCGCATCGACGCCGAATACCGCACCCTGCCCGGCCGGGACGACACGATGTTGATGGGAAGCAGCATGGGCGGATTGATTTCTCTCTACGCCATGATGAAGCATCCGAACGTCTTCGGAGCCGCCGGCTGCCTGTCGACCCACTGGCCCTTGCGTCTGGAGCGGCTGGAGGGCGATGCGCTCAACACCTGGCGTGAGGCGGTGGTCCAGGCCTGGTCCGACGTCATCCGGCGCGGTCTACCCGACCCGGCGACCCACCGCCTCTACATGGACCGGGGCGACGAGACGCTGGATCAGTTCTACGCCTTCTTTCAGTCGCGCATCGACGCGGTGATCCGCGACGCTGGCTGGGGCCCCGACCGGTTCAAGACGCTAGTCTTCCCGACCGCCGAACACAACGAGAAGAGCTGGAACAGCCGCCTCGACGTGCCCCTGACCTTCCTTCTTCCCGCTGCCTGAGAGTGACCGCCATGCGTAGACTGACCTCGATCCTGATGGCCGGATCGGCCGCTCTGGCGCTCAGCGCCTGCGCCCTGCTGCCCCAGCCGATGCGGATGCAGGGTGCCGTTTCCGTTCCGGCCGACGTCGCCATTGCCCCCGGCGCGCCGGGCGACCAGCCAACCTGGGTCAACGCCGCCAAGACCGGCGCGGGCTCGTCCTACGAAGCCTATGTCGATGGCCGTTATCAGGACGGCGGACCGACCGGCGTAGTGTCGCGGGTGTGGTTCTCCATCGCCGACGGCGTCCTGACCGAGACCATGTACGGCCTGATCCACGAGGCCCAGATCAAGCAACTGCGCTTCGCCGTCGCCACCGAAAGCGGCCTGGCCGTCGAAGGCCCCGATACGACCGACCGCACCGAGTATCTTCACACCGACGCCCAGGGTCGCCCCCTGTCCCCCGCCTATCGCGTCACCACCACCGACCGGAACGGTCGCTTCGAAATCGAGAAGCACGTCTTCACCGATCCGGATCGACAGGCCCTGATGATGCGCGTCACAGTCCGCGCGCTGTCGTCCGACGTCACGCCCTGGCTGCTGCTGGAGCCGCATGTGGCCAACACCGGCGTCGGGGACCGCGGCGAGGCGAGGCCCGAAGCGCTGCACGCCTTCGAGGGCGACACTCATCTGCTGCTGCGCCCCGGCGCACCCTTCGAGACCGCCAGTGTGGGGTTCGTCGGCGCGTCTGATCCCCTCGCCGATCTGGCGGACGGCGATCTGGACATCGCCTATCGCTCGACCGGCGACGAGGGTGGTAACATCATGCTGGCGGGCGGCCTGCCGACGATCCGGGCGGGAGAGAGCCTGACCCGCGACTTCGTCATCGGCTTCGGCGAAACGCGCGAGGGCGCGGAAGGCGCGGCCGACGGAGCCCTGGCCACGGGCTACGAGACGGTGCTGGCCAACTTCAACGGCGAAGGCGCGGCGGTCGGCTGGGAGGACTACATCGCCTCGCTGGACCAGCTGCCCCGGCTCGCCGAACAGTCCACCGACGGCGGCAGGCTCGCCTATTCCTCGGCCCTGATGCTGAAGGTCCAGGAGGATCGCACCTATGCCGGTGCCCTGATCGCCAGCCTGTCAAACCCCTGGGGCGACACGGTGGACGCGACCAACCCCTCGACCGGCTACAAGGCCGTCTGGCCGCGCGACTTCTATCAGGTGGCCATGGCCATGCTGGCGCTGGGCGACACCGAGACGCCGCTGGCGGCCTTCCGCTACCTGCCCCAGGTCCAGGTCCGCGCCGAGACGCCGGGCAATACGGGCGCCACCGGCTGGTTCCTGCAGAAGACCTGGGTCGACGGGACCATCGAATGGGTCGCGGTCCAGCTGGACCAGACGGCCATGCCGATCATGCTGGGCTGGCGGCTGTGGAAGGACGGCGTGGTCTCCGACGCCGAGATGGCGCGGATGTACCGCGACATGATCAAGCCGGCCGCAGACTTCCTGGTCGACGGCGGCACGCTGGGCATCCTCTGGAACGACCGCACCGTGACCCCGCCTTGGACCCAGCAGGAGCGGTGGGAAGAGCAGGAGGGCTATTCTCCGTCCACCACCGCCGCCGTGGTGGCGGGGCTGGTGACCGCCGCCGAGATCGCCCGGGCGTCGGGCGACACGGCCTCCGCCGACCGCTATCTGGCCACCGCCGACGACTATGCCTCAAAGATCGAGAGCCGGATGTTCACGACGAACGGCTCGCTGGGCGATGGCGAATACTTCGTGCGCATCACCCGCAACGAGGATCCGAACGACCGCGCTCCGATCGGCGAGGCCAACGCCCAGCAGGGCCTGCCCGAGGATCAGATCGTCGACGGCGGCTTCCTGGAGCTGGTGCGCTATGGCGTGCGCCGGGCCGATGCGCCGTCGATCCTGGCCACCCTGCCCGAGTATGACGATCAGACCCGAGAGGATCGGCTGCGGGTCCGCTATGACCTCAACGGCTTTCCGGCCTTCCGCCGCTACGGCAACGACGGCTACGGCGAGAATGTCGAGACGGGCGGAAGCTACGGCGTCGGCGGCATGACGCCCGGCCAGCGCGGCCGGGTCTGGCCCTTCTTCACCGGAGAGCGCGGACACTACGAACTGGCGCGGGCGCTTCAGGGCGGCTCGGCCTCTCCCGGCGAACTCGCCCGCATCCGTGACACCTACGTCGCCGGTATGGAGAGCTTCGCCAATGGAGGTCTGTTGTTGCCTGAACAGGTCTGGGACGGCGTCGGCAACCGCACGCGATTCAACTATGACCCCGGCCAAGGCACGAATTCGGCGACGCCGCTGGCGTGGACCCACGCGGAATATATCAAGCTGTTGCGCTCGCTGGCCGACCGGCAGGTCTGGGACCGTTATGCTCCAGTGGCCGAGCGTTACGGGCGGTAGTCAAGGATCTCTCCCTCCCCCTCGGGGGAGGGTGGTCGGAGCGCAGCGGAGACCGGGTGGGGACGGCCGGGCGCGCCCAATGCCCGGCATTGCCACTGTATGGCCTTGCCGCCCCCATCCGATCGCTTCGCGATCTGCCCTGCCCCGCAGGGGCAGGGAGAGCGCTGTTGTCGTTTCTCAGAACGCTGCCTTCACCGTCGCCACGAAGCGGTCCTCGGCGATAGCCAGGCCGTTGATGTCGGTGTCGTGATAACGCAGGTCCAGCGTCAGGTTGTCGGTCACGGCATAGGCTGCGCCGAGGTTCCAGGTGACGTAGTCGTCGGATACGTCCAGCCACTGCTGACCGACCGCGCCGGACACCGTCCAGCCGACCGTCGTGGCATAGGCACCGTTCAGCTCCAGATAGGCCGCCTCGTCGTCGACGCCGAAGAAGTCGGGCGAGACGTACAGGGCCACACCCCCGGTGAACGGCCCCACGGCGCGCGAGGCCGCAGCCTTGAACTCGACGTAGTCATAGTCGGCCCCACCCGGCGCATTGCCATAGAGGTAGCCCACCACGCCGAAGTCGAGCGCATAGCCCCCCGCCTCGGTGCGGAATCCGCCGTAGAGATCGACCTCGAGATCGGTGTCATCGCCGAAGTCGACGTTCGATGCCCAGGCCCCGGCGTAGAAGGAACCGGCGGTCAGATCGACGCCGCCCGAGATCGCCGGATCCTCATTGGTCTGGCTGACGCCCCGGAAGACATAGTCGGTGCTGACGGCGGCGTTGAAGGCGATGTCCACGTCCTGGGCCGAGACGGCCGAAGCGGTGCCAGTCAGAAGCGCGGCGGCGAGCGCGGCGAAGGTGGTCTGCAGTCTCATCTCGATATCCCCTCGTGATGATGTTGGATTGGGCCCGCCGGGCACGAAGGGAGGATCGCCCCCGGCGGGTACGCGGCACTCAGGCGCCTTCCAGCGCCTCTCCGTGGAGGGTGGTGTCCAGGCCCTCGGCCTCCTGAGCGTCACTGACGCGCAGCCCGGTGGTGAACTTGCAGATCACCAGGATGAGGAAAGTCAAAACGGCGGACCAGGCGATGGTCCAGGCCAGGCCCATGGCCTGGGTCGGGATGTTGGCCCCTTCCGACAGGCTGTTCACCGCCGTGGTGGCGAAGACGCCGGTCAGGATAGCACCCAGCAGGCCGCCCGCGCCGTGGATGCCGAAGGCGTCCAGGCTGTCGTCATAGCGCAGCAGCTTCTTCAGCCAGACCGACGAGGCGTAGCAGACCGGACCGGCGATCAGGCCGATGATGACCGCGCCCTTGGGATCGACGAAGCCCGCCGCCGGGGTGATGGCCACCAGACCGGCGACCAAGCCGGACAGCACGCCGATCAGCGACGGCTTCTTCTTCTCCATCACCTCGACGATCTTCCAGGTCAGGGAGGCGGCGAAGGCGGCCAGCAGGGTGTTGAGCAAGGCCACGCCCGCGATGGCGTCGGCCGCCCAGGCCGAGCCGGCGTTGAAGCCGATCCAGCCGACGAGCAGCAGAGACGCCCCGATCATGGTCAGGACCGGGTTGTGGGCGTTCATGACCTCGGCACCATAGCCTTTGCGCGGCCCCATGAAGAGGGCGCAGACCAGACCCGCGACACCGGAGTTGACGTGCACCACCGCGCCACCGGCGAAGTCGAGCACGCCCGCCGAGCCCAGGAAGCCGCCGCCCCAGACCCAGTGGCAGATCGGGGCATAGACGAGGAGCGTCCACAGGCCGGTGAACAGCAGGAGCGCCGAATACTTGATCCGTTCGGCGAAGGCACCGGTCACAAGCGCTGGTGTGATGATGGCGAAGGTCAGCTGGAAGGCGATCCAGAGATACTCCGGCAAACCCGGCGCGGCGGAATAGGCCGTCTCCATGGTCACGCCGTTTAGGAAGGCGGCGTCGAGGCTACCGATGAACGACTGCACCGTGTCGCCGTCGAAGCCCAACATCGGCTGGCCGACGCCGAAGGCCAGAGAATAGCCCGCCGCGAACCAGGCCAGGCTGACCACGGCGGCGACGCCCAGAGACTGGGTGATGGTGGCGATGACGTTCTTGCGCCTCACCATGCCACCGTAGAACAGGGCCAGGCCCGGCAGGGTCATCAACAGGACCAGCGCCGTGGAGGTCAGGATCCACGAGCTGGCGGCGGCGTCAGGTTCGGCCACCGCCTGATGGGCCAGAAGCACGGGGGCCGGAGCGGCCTCTTCCTCAGGCGCGGCGACCGCCTCGACGGCAGCGGCGGCTTCGGTGGTCACGGCTTCGGCCGTTTCGGCGACGGCGGCGGCCGCGGCCGTTACAGGCTCGGCGGATGCCGCGAAGGCACCCCCGGCGTAGAACAGTGCTGCGGTCAGCAGACAGAGGGCGATCGCCCCCGGAAGTCGATTAAGCAACTGCGACATGAGCATCCCCTCTTCGATCTCGCAGTTGCGAACTGTTTACCGCAACGCTGTTCGGCGCAAGGGGTATATTGCGGTTTTGCGCAAGTTTCGTGTGCTAGAGAGCACATATCCGCGGCCATTGAAAAGATTATTGCTCCGAAACTTCGCTGCAACGCACAACGCAACTGTGTGACGGCTCCGCGACGAAAAGGTTAACCCCGGATCATCCCCAGTGCATCTGTACCCGATGCGAGGCCGCCCAGTGGATCGCCTTGATGGCGTCGATGACCGCCCCCGCCGCCGTCCGGGTGCCGAGCTCACCGCCCAGATCGGCCGTGACCGCGCCCGCCGCCAGCACCGCCGCCACCGCCGCCTCGATGGACGACGCCTCGTCCTCCATATCCAGGCTGTGGCGCAGCATCATGGCCGCCGACAGAATGGTTCCGACCGGATTGGCCAGGTCCTGACCCGCGATGTCGGGCGCAGAGCCGTGGATGGGCTCGAACAGGCCAGGCCCCGATTCGCCCAGCGACGCCGACGGCAGCAGGCCGATCGACCCGCCCAGCACGCTGATCTCATCGGACAGGATGTCGCCGAACATGTTCTCGGTCAGGATGACATCGTATTCGCGGGGCTTGCGGATCAGGTGCATCGCCATGGAGTCAACCAGGGCGTGCTCCAGCCTCACCTGCGGGAACTCCTCGGCGTGGATGCGGGTCACGACCTCGCGCCACAGGCGGCTGGTCTCCATGACGTTGGCCTTATCGACCGAGGTGACCTTGCCGCGCCGTTGCAGGGCGGTCTTGAAGGCGGCGCGCGCCACCCGTTCGATCTCGGGCACAGTGTAGATGCACAGGTCCGAGGCCATGTCGGCCGTCCGGGTCTTCTCGCCGAAATAGACGCCACCGGTCAGCTCGCGGAACACGATCAGATCGACGCCCTCGACGATCTCCTTCTTCAGCGGCGAGCGATGCGCCAGAACCGGGGACACCTGTAGCGGACGCAGGTTGGCGAACAGGCCCATGGCCTTGCGGATGCCCAGCAGCCCCTCTTCGGGCCGTCGCTTGCCGCCGTCCCATTGGGGCCCGCCGACTGCGCCGAGCAGAACGCCGTCGGCCGCCAGACAGGCGGCGGTCGTCTCGGGCGGCAGGGGATCGCCGGTGGCATCGATGGCCGCGCCGCCGATCAGATGCTCGGCGAAATCGAAGCGGTGGCCGTAGAAGTCGCCGATAACGCCGAGCACGGCCTTGGCCGCCGCCGTGACCTCGGGGCCGACGCCGTCGCCGGGCAGGAGGACGATGTTGTAGGTCCGGGTATTGGGCATCAGACGGGCTCCGGCGCGTGGGCGCGCTCATAGGCTTCGATGGCGGGCATGGACTTCTGCAGCCAGCCCAGGGTGTCGACCCCGTCCAGCAAGCATTGGCGGGCGAAGGGTTCGACGGCGAAGGCGACCGGGGCGTGGTTGCCCCGACGCACCTCCTGGGCCTCCAGGTCGATGGTCACGGGCTGGTCCGGATGCGCCGCCAGATCGTCCCAGGTCGCCTGATCGACGACCACCGGCAGAAAACCGTTCTTCAGGGCGTTGGAGGTGAAGATATCGGCGATCGAGGTCGAGATGACGGCGCGGAAGCCGTAGTCCACCAGGGCCCAGGGCGCGTGCTCCCGCGATGATCCGCAGCCGAAGTTGTCGCCGGCCAGAAGGATGCGGTGCTCTGTCGGATCGATCCGGTTCAGCACGGCTTCCGGCTTGGGCGTCCCGTCGGCCTCGTAGCGCCAGTCGTGGAATGCGTGACGGCCCAGGCCCTCGCGGCTTGTGGTCGTCAGGAAGCGGGCCGGAATGATCTGGTCGGTGTCGATATTGGCCTGGGACAGGACCAGCACCTTGGAGGTCAGCGTCTTCAGGGGCTCAGGCATCGACAGCCTCTGTCAGATAGACGCGCGGGTCCGTCAGCACGCCCGCGATCGCGCTCGCGGCCGCCGTCGCCGGGCTGGCCAGGATGGTCCGCGCGCCCTTGCCCTGCCGGCCTTCGAAGTTGCGGTTCGAGGTCGAGACCGCCAGCTGCCCCGGCAGGACGAAGTCCCCGTTCATGGCGATGCACATGGAACAGCCTGGGATGCGCCACTCCGCTCCGGCCTCGGTGAAGACGGTGTGAAGCCCCTCGGCCTCGGCGTCGCGCCGCACGGCCTCGGAACCCGGAACGACCAGCATGCGCACACCCGGCTTGACCTTGCGGCCGCGCAGCACGTCCGCCGCCGCCCGCAGGTCGGGCAAACGGCCATTGGTGCAGGACCCGATGAAGACCACGTCGACCGCCTGGGTCGTCGTCGTCTGCCCGGCCTCAAAGCCCATATAGGCCAGGGCCTTGCGGTCGCTGTCGGACTTCGGCTCCGGAACGCGCGAGCCGATGGGGGACCCCGCATCCGGCGTCGTGCCCCAGGTCGCCATGGGCCTGATGGCACTGCCGTCGATCGTCACCTCGGAGTCGAACGTCGCCCCGGGATCGCTCGCGAGCGTCAGCCAGTCGGCCGCAGCGCGCTCAAACGCCCCGCCGGTCGGGACGTGGCGACGCCCCCTCAGCCAGGCGACAGTCTTGTCGTCCGGCGCGATCATGCCGGCCCGCGCGCCCGCCTCGATCGACATGTTGCACAGCGTCATCCGCCCCTCCATGTCGAGCGACCGGACCGCCTCGCCCGCGTATTCGATGACGAAGCCGGTGCCGCCGCCGAAGCCGAGCTCGGCGATGACGGCCAGGGCCACGTCCTTGCCGGAAACGCCGGGGGACAGGGCGCCGTCTACCGTCACCCGCATGGCCTTGGACTTCCTCTGGATCAGGCACTGGGTCGCCAGCACATGGGCCACCTCCGACGTGCCGATACCGAAGGCAATGGCCCCGAAGGCACCGTGCGTCGCCGTATGACTGTCGCCGCAGACGACGGTCATGCCGGGCTGGGTGAGGCCCAGCTCCGGCCCCATGACGTGGACCACGCCCCGGTCGGCGCTATCCCAGCCCGCCAGGGTGACGCCGTGCCGAGCGCAGTTGGCCTCCAGCCGATGCACCTGAGCCTCGGCCTCTGGCGTGACATAGGGCTTCAGACCGTTCAGCCCGGCGGGCAGAGTCGGGGTCGAATGGTCCAGGGTCGCGAAGGTCCGATCCGGCCGCCGGACCTTCAGGCCCCGCGACTCGATCTCGGTGAAGGCCTGGGGGCTGGTGACCTCGTGGACCAGATGCAGGTCGATATAGAGGACGCCGGGCGTCTCGGCGGTCTCGGGAACGACGACGTGGCGGTCCCAGACCTTGTCGAACAGGGTCCTAGGCGGCTGCATGTTCGCGCTCCCTCGGCTGGGTCGCGACGCAGATGGCCGTCAGCTCGGCGTCGTTGATCTCGCCGATCTCGTCGGCCCGCGCCTTGAAGGCGGCGAAGGCGTCGGTCAGGTGCGTGCCGACCAGGGGATGGCCCAGCACTTCCGCGCGCTTGGCCACAGCGTGGCGGCCGGAGTGCTTGCCGAGCACGAAGAAGCTGCCCTCAAAGCCCACGTCCTGTGGCCGCATGATCTCATAGGTGCGGGCGTCGGCGAACATGCCGTGCTGGTGGATGCCGGCCTCGTGGGCGAAGGCGTTGATGCCGACGATGGCCTTGTTACGGACCACCGGCGAATGGGTGATCTCGCTCAGCAGGCGGCTGGTCGAAACCAGCTTGGTCGCGTCGATGCCGGTCGTCACGCCGAACCGCTCGGCCCTGACGCGCAGGGCCATCACCACCTCTTCGAGCGAGGCGTTTCCGGCCCGCTCGCCGATGCCGTTGATGGTCGACTCGACCTGCCGCGCCCCGCCCTCGACGGCGGCCAGGCTGTTGGCGACCGCCAGCCCCAGGTCGTTGTGGCAGTGGGTCGAGAAGACCACGTCCGGATGCCGGGGCCGGATGCGGGCGATCAGGAAGCGATACAGCTCGCGGATTTCCTCCGGCGTCGAATAGCCGACGGTGTCGGGCACGTTCAGGGTCGTGGCCCCGGCGTCGGCCACGGCCTCCAGCACCTCGGCCAGAAACTCCGGTTCGGTCCGGATCGCGTCTTCGGCCGAGAACTCGACGTCGTCGAACCGGGTGCGGGCGTACTGGACCGAGCGGATGGCGGCGTCCATCACCTGGTCCGTCGTCATCCGCAGCTTGGCCGAGCGGTGGATCGGGCTGGTGCCCAGGAAGATGTGGATGCGCCGCCGCTTGGTCGCGCTCAGCCCCCGCCACGCCGCGTCGATGTCGGACTCGGTCGAGCGCGACAGGGAGCAGAAGACGGGCCCGCTGTCGTCCTCGGCGACCTCGCCGACCACGGCGCGCAGGCAGTCCTCATCGCCCGGAGAGGCGGCGGCGAAGCCCGCCTCCATGACGTCGACGCCCAGCGCCTTCAGCTGACGCGCCATGCGCACTTTGTCGGCGGGGGACATGGAGAAGCCCGGCGCCTGCTCGCCGTCCCGCATGGTCGTGTCGAAAACGACGACGCGGTTCGGATCGGATACTCGAGGTTCGGTGGTCATGCCGCCGCCCCGGTCTGGAAGCCGTAGGTCGCAGCGGCGAAGCCGACGCGGGTCGCCCCGTGCAGCTTGTCGATCTGGCGGCCCAGGTTGTCGGCGCAGCGCCCGGCGTCGCGGCCCCGCACCTGCATGGACACGCGGCGCATGGCCCCCTCGTCCGACAGGCTCATGCCGTCGATGTGGAAGCCACGACGCTCGACGAGGCCGATCAGGCGCTGGAGCGAACCGTCGGCGCGGTCGATGGTGATATGGATCGTGTCGGTCATCAGATATCCCCCTCGAAGCGGGTGTTGTGCATCATTTCGGCGTTGGACTTGCCCGGCGGCACCAGCGGCCAGACGTTCTCTTTCGGGTCGATTAGGACGTGCGCGAGGCAGGGGCCGGGCGCATCCAGCAGGCGCTGGATCCCGGCGGAGACCTCCTCGCGCCGGCTAATTCGGAAGGCCTCGATGCCGAAGGCCTGGGCCACGGCGACGAAGTCGGGATTGTCCGACAGATCGACCTCGGAATAGTTCTCCTCGAAGAACAGCTCCTGCCACTGGCGCACCAGGCCCAGGCTGGAGTTGTCCAACAGCACGATCTTCAGCGCCACGCCGTAGCGGCGCAGCGTCGCCAGCTCCTGGATGTTCATCATGAAGCTGCCGTCGCCGGACACGGTCACGACGTGCGCATCGGGGTTGGCCATCTTGGCCCCCAGCCCGGCGGGCAGGCCGTAGCCCATGGCCCCCAGACCGCCGGACGTCAGATGGGCTTCGGGCCGCGAGAATTCGCAGTGCTGGGCGACCCACATCTGGTGCTGGCCGACGTCGCAGGCGGCGACGAACGTATCGCCGGCCGTCTTCGACAACTCATTCAACAGGGCCGGCGCATAGACCCCCTCTCCCGGCGCGTCGTAGCGGAAGGCGTTGCGCTTGGCCGATGAGGTGCAGCGGATGATCCAGGGATCGATGGTCAGGGCGGCCGTGGTGACCCGCGCCGTCAGAGCCTCGATCCCGGCCGTCAGGTCGCCGACGACGGGCACATGCACGGCCCGCAGCTTGCCGATCTCGGCCGGGTCGATGTCGAAATGCACGACCTTCGCATGCGGCGCGAAGGCGTTCAGCTTGCCGGTCGCCCGATCGTCGAAGCGGGCACCAAAGACGATCAGCAGATCGCTCTCCTGCACCGCCTCGTTGGCGGCACGGGTGCCGTGCATGCCCAGCATGCCCAGAAAGCCCGGCGCATCTGTGCGGATCGAGCCCAGGGCGTTCAGGGTCGAGACCGCCGGGATGCCCGTCCGCTCGGCGAAGTCGCGCAGGGCCTCGACCGCGCCCGCGATCTTCACCCCGCCGCCGACATAGATCAGCGGGCGTTCGGCCGCGCGGATCAGCTGCTCGGCCTCGGCGATCGCCGCGTGATCCAGGGGCTCAGCCTCGTTTGGATAGTGGAAGCCGTAGTCGTCCGCCGCCATCCCGACCTGGATGTCCTTGGGCAGGTCGACCAGAACCGGGCCCGGCCGGCCCGAGCGCGCGACGTGGAAGGCCTCCTCGATCACGGCGGGAATATCGGCGGGGTCGCGCACAACCCAGCTGTGCTTCACGATCGGCAGGGTGACGCCCAGGATGTCGATCTCCTGGAAGGCGTCGGTGCCCATCAGATGGGTCGCGACATTGCCGGTGATGCAGACCATCGGCACCGAATCCATCATGGCGTTGGCGATGCCGGTGATCAGGTTGGTCGCGCCGGGGCCGGAGGTCGCCATGCAGACCCCGACCTTGCCGGTCGAGCGCGCCCAGGCGTCGGCGGCGAAGGCAGCGCCCTGCTCATGCCGGACCAGGATGTGCTTCAGGCCCGAGCCGGTCAGGGCGTCATAGACCGGCATGATGGCCCCGCCGGGATAGCCGAACACCACCTCGACCCCCAGCCGCTCCAGGGTGCGGACGAGCAACCGCGCGCCGCTCTGGGGCGGGTTTGCGGTATTGGCGCTGATGGCGGTGGCGACGGCGGACATTGGCACTATTGGCGCTGACGTTTTTGCAGTTTCAGGATCAGGCGGCTTCGGCGGTTTTCGGCGCGTGCAGCCAGGCCATCCGCTCGCGCAGACCCGCCCCGACCGACTCGATCAGGTGGTCGCCGTCGGCCTTGACCAGGGCATCGTAGGCACCCTTGCCCGCCTCGTTCTCGGCGATCCATTCGCGGGCGAACTGGCCCGACTGGATCTCGGACAGGATCTCCTTCATCCGGGCGCGGGTCTCGGCGTTGATGACGCGCGGACCGGACGAGACCGAGCCCCACTTGGCCGTCTCGGAGATGAACTCGTTCATCTTGGTGACGCCGCCCTCGTAGAACAGGTCCACGATCAGCTTCAGCTCGTGCATGCACTCGAAGTAGGCGATCTCGGGCTGGTAGCCGGCCTCGACCAGGGTGGTGAAGCCGCCCATGACCAGCTCCTTGGCCCCGCCGCACAGGACGGCCTGTTCGCCGAACAGATCGGTCTCGGTCTCTTCCTTGAAGCTGGTTTCCAACAGGCCGCCGGTCGCCCCGCCGATGCCCTTGGCATAGCCCATGGCCCGGTCGCGGGCCTTGCCGGTCGCGTCCTGCTCGATGGCGAACAGGGCGGGCACGCCCCGTCCGCGCGCGTATTCACGGCGCACCAGATCGCCCGGCCCCTTGGGCGCGACCAGGATGACGTCCATGTCCTTTCGCGGCTGGACCCGGCCGTACAGGATCGAGAAACCGTGAGCGAACAGGATGGCCGCGCCCTTCTTGGCGTGCGGCTCGATCGTCTCCTTGTAGATCGCCGCCTGGGCCATGTCGGGCGTCAGGATGGCGATGATGTCGGCACCCTTCACGGCGTCCGCCGGCTCGGCCGTGGCGATGCCATCGGCGGTGGCGTTCCGCCAACCCTTGCCGCCCTGGCGAACGCCGGCGATCACGTCGTGGCCGCTTTCCTTCAGGTTCTGCGCATGGGCCCGGCCCTGCGAGCCGTAGCCGATGATGGCGATGCGCTGGCCGGCGATGGCACCGGGGCGGATGTCGTCGTTCGTGTAGATCTGCATGGCTCAGGCTTCCTGGGTTTGCTTGGCGTCGGCCCGGACTTGAGCGGGCGGAGGATTGGGGATGGTCACCGCGCCCTGGGCCGCCGAGGCGACCGAGGCGCGGTATTTGGCGAAGACGCCCGTGGCGGCGTTCAGCGGCGGGGGCGTGTGACCGGCCCGGCGCGAGGCCAGGTCGGCGGCGACATCGATCCGGCGCGCGGTGACGTCGATGGTGATGCGGTCGCCGTCGCGGATCAGGGCGATCGGTCCGCCGGCCGCCGCTTCGGGCGAAACGTGTCCGGCGACGAAACCATAGCTGGCCCCCGAGAACCGCCCGTCGGTGATCAGAGCGACGTCGTGGATGCCCCGGCCCTTCAGCGCGGCGGTCACCTGCAGCATCTCGCGCATGCCGGGGCCACCCTGCGGGCCTTCGTAGCGGATGACGATAACGTCGCCCTCGCCCACCGACCCATCCTGCACGGCATGGAAGGCGTCTTCCTCGCTATCGAACACGCAGGCCGGGCCTTCGAAGCGGTCGACCTTGTGCCCGGTCAGCTTGATCACCGCCCCGTCAGGCGCGACGTCGCCATAGATCACGGCATAGGAACCGCGCGGGCTGAATGGGGCAGCTACGGTCGAGACCACCTGCTGGCCGGGCGACTCCTGCGCCTCCGCAGCCTCGGCGAACAGGCTGCGGCCCGAGACGGTCGGGGTGTTGGTGATCTTGCCCGTCTCCGCCAACCGCTGGGTCACCAGCCGGGTGCCGCCCGCCGCGTACAGATGGCTGGCCAGGAACCGCCCGCCGGGCTTCAGGTCGCAAATGACCGGCGTGGCCTCGCAGGCCGCGTTCATGTCCTCGACGCCAAAGGCGATCCCCGCCTCGGCCGCGATGGCGGTCAGATGCAGCACCGCGTTGGTCGATCCTCCCGAGGCCGAGACGGCGGCGGCGGCGTTCTTCAGGCTGGCGCGGGTGATGTATTTGCGCGCCGTGTCTCCGGCGAAGACCCGCTCGACGATCAGACGGCCGCAGCGTTCGCCCTCCTCCGCCTTGGCCGGGTCGACGGCGGGCACGTCGTTGGCCCCCATCGGCGACAGGCCCATGACCGACAGGGCCATGGCCATGGTGTTGGCCGTGAACTGTCCGCCGCAGGCCCCGGCACCGGGACAGGCCGCGCTTTCGACTGCCTTCAGCCCATCGTCGTCCAGCGCGCCCGCGCCATGCGCACCGATGGCCTCGAACACCTCCTGGATGGAGACCTCACGCCCGCCAACCACGCCCGGCAGGATGGTGCCGCCGTAATAGACCAGGCCGGGGATATCCATGCGCGCCAGGGCCATGGCGGCGGCTGGGATGGTCTTGTCGCAGCCGACGATGCAGACCACGCCGTCCAGCTGGTGCCCCTGCACCGCCAGCTCGATGGAGTCGGCGACGACCTCGCGCGAGATCAGCGAGGCCTTCATGCCCGGTGTGCCCATGGAGATGCCGTCGGTCACCACGATGGTGTTGAAGTCGACCGGGTATCCGCCCGCCGCCCGGATGCCCGCGCGCACGTCGGCGGCCAGACGGTCCAGGTGCATGTTGCAGGGCGTGACCGACGACCAGGTGTTGACCACCGCGATCATCGGCTTGTCGAAGTCGGCGTCCTGCATGCCCGCCGCGCGCAGGTAGCTGCGGGCTGCCGCGCGGTTCGGACCGCGCGTGACCACCGCGCTGCGGTGCCGGGGGCTGGAGGTGAAATCTTGCGTCGTCACGAGTTCGGGTCCGGTGGCTTCTCCGGACCGCGCGCAACAAAAAACCCGCTTCCTTTCGGGAGCGGGTGGCTGCGAGCGATCCTGTTTTGGTTGGGTTCAGGTCGTCAGCGTCCACGCCGCTCCGGCGAGCAGGCCAAGAAGTACGCTGAGAATGAGGGTGTTCAGGGCGATCGAGACGGTCTGGACGCGCGAAGCTGCGACGGCGCGAGCCGTGCGGGCGTTCGGGGTGTGACGGGTCGACGGGCTCACGGCCGGCTCCTTGCTACTCGCCCATAAGGCCAGACATCGCTGCGCCGCACAAGACGAAATTGGAAGAAAGTTCCAAAATCCGTTCACCACGACGGGCGCGTGGCAATTTCGCCCCGGGCGTTCAGTGGATGGATTCGCCGTGCTGGGAGTAGTCCAGCCCCTCGATTTCGCCATCCCGATCAACGCGCAGACCTGTGGTGAAACGGCAGACCACCAGCACGATCCAGGTCCCGACCGCGCTCCAGGCGATAACGGCGAGCAGACCCAGGATCTGCTTCACGACGTCGGCCCCTTCCGACAGGCCGTTGATCGAGGCGCTGGCGAGCAGGCCCGTCAGGACCGCGCCGACGATGCCGCCCACGCCGTGGATGCCGAAGGCGTCCAGGCTGTCGTCGTACTTCAGCGCGCGCTTGAGCCAGACTGAACCGGCATAGCAGGCCGGGCCGCCGACGAGGCCGATCAGGAAGGCGCCCTTAGGGTCAACGAAACCGGCGGCTGGGGTCACGGCCACGAGGCCACCGACGAGACCGGACAGGAGGCCGAGCAGCGTCGGCCGCTTCTGATCGATCCACTCCACCACCATCCAGCCGAAGGCGGCGGCAGCGGGGGCCAGGATGGTGTTCAGCGCCGCCACCGCCGCGATGCCGTCCGCCGCCCATGCGCTGCCTGCGTTGAAGCCGAGCCAGCCGACGAACAGCAGTCCGGTGCCGATTGCGGCATAGGCGAGGTTGGCGGGCGCCATATTGTCCCGTCCGAAACCGTGGCGGGGGCCGAGCACAAGCGCGCAGACCAGGCCGGCTACGCCGGCATTGACGTGGACCACCGCCCCGCCCGCGAAGTCCAGCACGCCCCAGCCGCCCAGCCAGCCGCCGCCCCAGACCTGATGGCAGATCGGCGCATAGACGATCAGATGCCACAGGGCGAAGAACAGGACGCTGGCCGAGAACTTCATCCGCTCGGCGAAGGCCCCGGCGATGATGGCCGGGGTGATGATGGCGAAGGTCAGCTGGAACGCGATCCACAGGTATTCCGGCAGGCCGGGGGCCAGGCTGTGTGCCGTCTCGATCGTCACGCCATTCAGGAACAGGGCCTGGAAGCCGCCGATGAAGCCGTTGGTGGGTTCGCCCGAGACGCCGAACGACAGGCTGTAGCCGACGACGAACCACAGCACCGTCACGACCATGAAGGACGCCGCCGAATGGGCGATGGTCGAGATGATGTTCTTCTTGCGGACCATGCCGCCATAGAACAGCGCCAGCCCCGGCAGGGTCATCATCAGGACCAGCGCCGTCGACACCAGGATCCAGCCCGTCGCCGCCGCGTCGATGGCCAGCGGCGCCTGATGCGCGAGGAGGGCGGGGGCGGCGGAGGCCTGGGTGGGCAGAGCGGCACCAAGGGCGACCAACCCCCAAATCGTCATGGCCGGGCCTGTCCCGGCCACCCATAGACGCGAACGGCGCGAGTTCGCACCGACCCTCGAGCCGCAGTGCGTCATTTCGTAGGACCGTGTCTATGGGTCACCGGGACAAGCCCGGTGATGACGAAGCTTTGGGGAGGGATCGGACAGAGCGCGTGAAGCATCACGCCGGAACCGCCTCGCCTGCGTCAAGCTTGCGCTCGGCCTCGGCGACGGGGGTCGGCACGATGCGAACGAACCGCTTCAGGCTGTCGCCCCAGGCTCCCAGCAGCCGCCGCGCGAGAGGCGATCCCGTCGCCGCCAGATGCGCCTCGATCAGGGCCTTCAACCGCCCCGCCGCCGCCTCGGTGACCGGCGCGAAGGAGGCCAGGTCGCCATTCAGCGCCAGTCCTGTGCGACCCGCCTCGTCCAGTACGAACAGCTCTCCCCCGGACATGCCCGCCGCCAGGTTCCAGCCCACCGGCCCCAGGATCGCGACGCGACCCCCGGTCATGTATTCGCAGGCGTGGGCGCCGGCCCCCTCGACCACGGCCTCAGCGCCCGAGTTGCGGACGGCGAACCGCTCGCCCGCGCTGCCTGCCGCGAACAGCCGACCGGAGGTGGCGCCGTAGAGAGTCGTGTTGCCGATGGCGGGCTGGTGCTCGCGCCATTCAATGGGCTTGACCACGATGTCGGCGCCGGACAGCCCCTTGCCGACATAGTCGTTGGCTTCGCCGGTCAGCTCCAGCTTCAGCCCTTTCGCGCCGAACGCGCCGAACGACTGACCGGCCGAACCGGCGAGCTTCAGCGTCAGGACGCCTGTCGGCCCCGTCGGCCCCCAGCGGCGCACGATGGCCGAACTGACGCCCGCCCCGATCGTCCGCATGACGTTGGAGATGGGATAGCTGAGCTCCGACGTCTGGCCTCGGTCCAGGAAGGCCCAGGCGTCGTTGAGGATGCGGGCGTCCAGCGTCGGCGGGACCTCGGCGCGGCCCTTCTCGGCCCAGGCCTTCTTCTCGGCGGCCTCGACCCGGACCAGCAGCGGGTTGAGGTCGAGGTCGTCCAGGTGCGACCCGCCGCGCCGCACCTGACGCAGCAGGTCGGTGCGCCCGACGATCTCGTCCAGCGTCCGCGCGCCGAGCGACGCCAGGATCTCGCGCACCTCCTCGGCGATGAAGCTGAACAGGTTCACGACCTTGTCGGCCGTGCCGGTGAACTTCTCGCGCAGCCGCGGGTCCTGGGAGCAGACGCCGACGGGGCAGGTGTTGGAATGGCACTGGCGCACCATCAGACAGCCCATGGCAATCAGGCTTGCGGTGCCGATGTTGAATTCCTCGGCCCCCAGGATGGCGGCGACGACGATGTCTCGGCCGGTCCGCATGCCGCCGTCGGCGCGCACGACGACGTGGCTCCTCAGGTTGTTCAGGCTCAGCACCTGATGGGTCTCGGCCAGACCGATCTCCCACGGCAGGCCGGCGTGCTTGATCGAAGACTGGGGCGAGGCCCCCGTGCCGCCGTTGTGGCCGGCGATCAGGATGCAGTCGGCCTTGGCCTTGGCGACGCCCGAGGCGATGGCGCCGATGCCTGACGCCGAGACCAGCTTCACGGTCACCCGCGCGTCCGGGTTGATCGACTTCAGGTCGTAGATGAGCTGGGCCAAGTCCTCGATCGAATAGATGTCGTGGTGCGGCGGCGGGCTGATCAGGGTCGTTCCGGGCGTGGAGTGCCGCATCCGGGCGATGAACTCGGTGACCTTGAAGCCGGGCAGCTGGCCGCCCTCGCCGGGCTTGGCCCCTTGGGCGATCTTGATCTCGATCTCGCGGCACTGGTTCAGATATTCGGCCGTGACGCCGAAACGGCCCGACGCGATCTGCTTGACCGCCGAGTTCATGTTGTCGCCGTCGGGACGGGTCGCGTAGCGGTCCGGGTCCTCGCCGCCTTCGCCCGAGACGCTGCGCGCCCCGATGCGGTTCATGGCGACGTTGAGCACGCCGTGAGCCTCGGGCGACAGGGCCCCCAGGCTCATGCCCGGCGTCAGGAAGCGACGGCGGATGTCCGAGACGCTCTCGACCTCATGGATCGGGACGGGCGTCAGGCCCTCCTTCCAGTCCAGCAGGTCGCGCGGGGCCAGATCGGGCTGCTCGCGCACGGCCTCGGAGTATTGCTTGAACCGGCGATAGTCGCCGCGATTACAGGCGTCCTGCAGCAGATGGATCGTGCGGGCGTCGTTGGCGTGGGCCTCGCCGCCGGCGCGGATGCGGAACAAGCCCCCCATGGCCGGGGTCGGCGTCGCCTCGGTCCAGGCCAGCGCGTGGCGGGTCATCGCCGCCTTCTCCAGACCGGCCAGGCCGATGCCGGAGATGCGCGAGGGCGCACCGGGGAAGAACTCGGCTGTGACGGCGCGGGACAGGCCCAGCACCTCGAACTCGCAGCCGCCGCGATAGGCGGAGATGACGCTGATGCCTTTACGGGCGAGCGTCTTCATCAACCCGGCCTCGATGCCGGCCTTGTAGTTCAGGCAGGCGTCGCGGAGGCTCAGCCCCGGATAGGCGCCGCGATCCAGCCGCTCCTGGAACATCTCCTGCGCCAGCCAGGCATTGACCGCCGTGGCACCGACCCCGACAAGCACGGCGAACCCGTGCGGGTCCAGCACCTCGGCCGAACGCACCACGATGGAGACGTAGGTCCGCAGACCGGCATCCGTCAGCCGCTTGTGTACGGCGGCCGTGGCCAGGATCATCGGGATGGCGATGCGGCTGTCCGATGCCCGCTCGTCGGTCAGGACGACCAGCCCCGACCCGCCCTCGACGGCGGCCTGGGCCTCGGCCTGAATGCGATCAAGCGCGGCACGCAGGCCCGCGCCCGCGCGATCCTCTGGCCCCGGCAGCGGATAGGAGCAGTCGATCACCACGGTCGAGCCCGCGCCGACCACATCAAGCATCCGCTCGTACATGCCGGTGGTCAGAACCGGGCTGTCCAGCACGAAGACGTTCGTCTGAGCCTCTTCCTCGGCGAGGATGTTGCCCAGGTTCTTGAACCGGGTCTTAAGGCTCATCGCCCCGGCTTCGCGCAGGGGATCGATGGGCGGGTTGGTGACCTGGCTGAAGTTCTGGCGGAAGTAGTGGGCCAGCGGGCGCGGCAGGGCCGACAGCACCGCGGGCGGGGCGTCGTCGCCCATGGAGCCGACCGCCTCCTTGCCGTCCTTGATGAGGGGATCGAGCAGGAGGTCGAGGTCTTCGCGGCTGTATCCCGCCGCGATCTGGCGGCGCGTCAGGGCTTCGCCGGTGGCGGCGCGGGGTTCGGGTCCGGGGCCGATCAGGGGCTCCAGATCGACCATGTTCTCCAGCCACTCCGTATAGGGGTGGTCGGCGGCGAGCGCGTCGATGGCCTGGGTCTCGTCCAGCACGACGCCGGTCTTGAGGTCGGCGACAATCATGCGGCCGGGGCCGATGGGCAGGCGGCGCTTGATCCGGCTCTCGGGCAGGCCCGCCAGCCCGGCCTCGGACCCTGCCAGAAGCAGGCCGTCGTGGGTCTCCATGGCGCGCAAGGGGCGCAGGCCGTTCCGGTCCTTGCCCGCCACGATCCAGCGGCCGTCGGTGGCGCAGATGGCGGCCGGGCCGTCCCACGGCTCCATCACGGCGTTGCAGTAGGCGTAGAGCGCCCGGTGCTCGGGCTTCATCAGCCCTTCGTCCTTGGCCCAGGCCTCGGGGATAAGCAGGGCCTTGGCCATCGGCGCGGGCCGCCCCGCCCGGACCAGAACTTCGAACACATTGTCGAGCGAGGCGGAGTCCGATCCGCCCGCCTGGACCACCGGCTTCACGTCCTCGCCGTGGTCGCCAAAGGCGGTGGCGGCCATGCGGATCTCGTGGCTCCGCATCCAGTTCAGATTGCCCTTCAGCGTGTTGATCTCGCCGTTGTGGGCCAGCATGCGGAACGGCTGGGCGAGCCGCCATTCGGGGAAGGTGTTGGTGGAATAGCGCTGGTGGAAGATGGCGTAGGCCGCCTCGAAGCGCGGATCCAGCAGGTCGGGATAGAGCCGGTCCAGCAGTTCGGCCCGCACCATGCCCTTGTAGATGAGCGACCGCGACGACAGCGAACAGACATAGAAACCCGGCACGCCCTCGGCCGTGATCGCCTTCTCGATGCGGCGGCGGACCAGATAGAGCTCGCCCTCGACGATCTCGCGCTTGTCGTCCCCGGCCAGGTCAGCGGGCACGGCCAGCATGATCTGCTCGATCTCCGGCCGGGTGGCATCGGCCTTTGAGCCGACGACCGACAGATCGATCGGCGTCTGGCGCCAGCCGTAGATATAGAACCCCGCTCTGAGCACCTCGGTCTCGACGATGGCGCGGGCCCGGTCCTGGGCCCCCAGGTCGGTGCGCGGCAGGAAGATCTGGCCAATAGCGATGGGGCCGGGCCGCAGCCGCTGGCCGATCATCCGCACCTGTTCGGCGAAGAAGGCTTGCGGCGCCTCGACCATCAGGCCGGCGCCGTCGCCCGACAAGCCATCCGGATCGACCGCGCCCCGGTGGGCGACGTTCTTCAGAGACTTGATGGCGAGTTCGACCACCTCGCGGCGCGGCTTGCCGTCGATGGCGGCGACGAGGCCCACGCCGCAGGCGTCGCGCTCGGATAAGGGATCATAGGCGTGGGCGTCGATCAATCTCTGACGATCACGCTCGTGGTTTTGCAGCCAACTCATCTCAGTCACTTCCCAATCCGCTCATCCCCGCGAAAGCGGGGACCCAGTTCTTTCGCGAGGCATGCTGCGTTGGACTGGGTTTTCGGATGAGGCGGGTGAGAGTCTTCGCCCAAAGAACTGGGCCCCGGCTTTCGCCGGGGTGAGCGGAGAGGAGGGGGTGGCTCATGCCGCCACCTCCTGCGTACCGGCGCGGAGATAGCGATCGATCTCGGCGGCGGCGTCCTGCCCGTCCTTCACGGCCCAGACGACCAGGGAGGCGCCACGCACGGCGTCGCCGGCGGCGAAGACGCCCGGCAGGCTGGTCGCGCTGCTGCGGCCCGCGACCTTCAGCGTCCCCCAGTCGGTCAGGGCCAGGTCCGGGTCATGGGCGGCGAAGGCCTCGGGTTCGAAGCCCAAGGCCTCGATCACCATGTCGGCCTTGACGTCAAAGTCGGTGCCCGCGACCGGGACGATCTCGCGGCGCTTGCCGAACTCCGGCTCGGACAGGGCCATTCGGGCGGCGCGGACGGCGGCGACCTGATCGCGCTTCGACATCAGGGCCTTGGGCGCGGCCAGCCATTCGAAGACCACGCCCTCTTCCTCGGCGTTGGCGACCTCGCGCGCGGAACCCGGCATGTTCTCACGGTCGCGCCGATACAGGCAGGTCACCGACTTGGCGCCCTGGCGGATCGCGGTGCGGACGCAGTCCATGGCCGTGTCGCCGCCGCCGACGACGACGACCTCGCGGCCCTCGGCGGTGTGCCAGTCGGCTCCGGCCGCGTCGCCCAGATCGCGGCGGTTCTGGTGGATCAGGAAGTCGAGCGCCGCGACCGTGTCGCCCGGCCCCGCGCCCGGGACCTGAAGCGCCCGCGCCTGATAAACGCCGAAGGCCAGCAGCACGGCGTCGTGCCGTTCCCGCAGCTCGGGCAGGGTCACGTCGCGTCCGACCTCGCAGCCGGTGACGAAGACCACGCCGCCGTCGACGAGGCGATCGATGCGGCGCTGGACGATGCGCTTCTCCAGCTTGAAGCCGGGGATGCCATAGATCAGCAGGCCGCCCGGCCGGTCATGACGGTCGTAGACGGTGACGGCATAGCCCTGCTCGCGCAGCCGGTCGGCGGCGGCCAGGCCCGCCGGACCCGCCCCGACGATGCCGACGCTCTCGCCGCGTTCATGGGCCGGACGGATCGGCTCGACCCAGCCGTTGTCGAAGGCGGTGTCGCCGATGAAGGCTTCGACCGAGCCGATGGTCACAGCCTCCCAGCCGGACTGGTTCAGCGTGCAGGAGCCCTCGCACAGCCGGTCCTGCGGGCAGATGCGGCCGCAGATCTCGGGCATGGTCGAGGTGGCCGAGGCCACGCGCCAGGCCTCGCGCAGGTCGTCTTCGGCGGCGAGGTTCAGCCAGTCTGGGATGTTGTTCTGTAGCGGACAGGCGTTCTGGCAGAAGGGCACGCCGCAGTCGGTGCAGCGCCCGGCCTGGGTCTCGAGCGCCTCGGCCGTCGGCTTGACGATGATCTCGCCGAAATCGCGCACGCGCGCGGTCGCGTCGGCCTTGGGCAGGCGGCGCGGTTGGACGACGAAGCCTCGCGGCTCGGAAGGGCCCTTTTGCTGCATGGCAGCATTTAACGACAAGCGGGCCGGATAGCGCAAACGATTTCCGATTGGCGCGACACAGACGGCAGATCGAGCACGAAACATGCTCGATCTGCTTGATCGACGGTCAAGCTTCCCAACCGCCCGCCAAGGCCTTGAACAGGGCGATCTGGTAGGTCGTGACCAGGGCTTCCGACTGCGCCAGCGTCGCCTCGGCCGAAGCCTCGGTGCGTTCGGCGTCCAACACCGAGAGGAAGCTGTCGGCCCCGGCGTCGAAGCGTAACCGGGCCAGGCGCGCGGCCTCGGCGGCCTGGTCTCGGGCCTCGGTCAGGGCGGCGCGGCGGTCCAGCTCGTTGGCGTAGTTGGTCAGCGCCGTCTCGGTCTCCTGAAGCGCCAGAAGCACCGTCTGGTCGAAGGTGGCCAGCGCGGCGTCGGTGTTGGCCTCTGCCCGATTCACACGCCCCTGGGCGACGCCGGGGTTGGTGTAGGACCAGGTCAGAAGCGGGCCCAGGCTGAAGCGGAAGTTGTCCTCCTCGCCCAGTTCGCCGATGTCGAGCGCGGTGGCGCCCAGCGAGCCGCCCAGAGTGATGCGGGGATAGAGGTTGGCGACGGCCACATTGACCCGCGCCGCCGCCGCGATCAGCCGACGTTCGGCCTCGCGGACGTCGGGGCGACGGGCCAGCAGGGCCGCGCCGTCGCCGACCGGAATGGGCTGGGACAGCTGGGGCGGACGGGTGCAGGCGCGCGCCGCCTCGCTGACCTCGGCCGGGGTGCGGCCGGTCAAGGTAGCGAGCCGGAACAAAGCCCCGTCCCTCTGGGCGCGCAGCGTGGGCAACTGGGCCCGCGTGGAGGCCAGCTGGGATTCGGCCCGGGCGACATCGAGGCCCGAACCCGCCCCGCCGTCCCGCAGGCGCCGGGTCAGATCGGCAGTGCGGCCCTGGAGCGAGATCGTCCGTTCCGCCACGGCGATCTGGGCGTTGGCCGAACAGGCGTCGGCATAGGCGCGGGCGGTCTCGGCCGCTACCGTGATCTGGACCGTGCGCATGGCGGCCTCGGAGGCGTCGGCGTCGGCGCGGGCGGCGCGAATGGCGGCCGAGACGCGACCGAACAGGTCGACCTCGTAGCTGGTCTCCAGCCCGACGTCGTAGGTCTCCAGCTCCTCCTGCGCCCCGCCGGGACCCTGGCCGGGCGGGATCGAGCCGGCCGACTGGCGGCTGTAGGTGCCCGACGCCGTGGCCGTCAGGGTGGGCAGGCGGCCGCCACGGGTCTCGCTAAGGGTGGCACGCACCGAGCGGACATTGGCGATCGCGGCTTCCAGCTCGTTGTTCTCGGCGAAGGCCTGTTCGATCAGGCCGTCCAGCACCGGGTCGGCGTAGAGCCGCCACCAGTCGTCGCGCGCCTCGGCCGTCGAGACCGCGCCGTTGGCGGTCCCGACCGGCGTGCTCACGAAGGCGCCCGACGCCGAGGGGGGGAGAGGGGCGTCAGGCGCCTTCGGCCCGACCGCGCAGGCCGCCAACAGGGCGGTGGCGGCGACCGCGGTCAGGAGGGGGGTGATCTTGGAGCGGATCATGCGGCGTCTCCCTGCCGCGGCGCGCCGAGCGCGGGCGCGGGTCCAGGCTGGGTGATGGTGGACGGTCCGGCGAAGTCGCCTTCGTCGTGGCCGCCGGAGGTGGGCGGCTTCTTCTTCGCGCCCTGCGGCAGCCGCTTCGCCAGCGCCCGGGTGATCACATAGAAGACCGGGGTGAAGACGAGGCCGAACAGGGTCACGCCCAGCATGCCGAAGAAGACGGCGGCCCCCAGCGAGCGGCTCATCTCCGCCCCCGGACCGGTGGCCAGCACCAGGGGCAGCACGCCCAGGATGAAGGCGAAGGAGGTCATCAGGATCGGACGCAGGCGGATGCGCGCGGCCTCGACGGCGGCGTCGCGGGTGTCGAGGCCCTGCTCCTCCTCAGCCTGCTTGGCGAACTCCACGATCAGGATGGCGTTCTTGGCCGCCAGCGCGATCAGCACGATCAGACCCACCTGCACCAGGATGTTGTTGTCGAGACCCAGCGCGTTCACCCCCAGCATGGCGGCGAGCAGACACAGCGGCACGATCAGCAGCACGGCCAGCGGCAGGGTGAAGGCCTCGTATTGGGCGGCCAGCACCAGGAAGACCATCAGCACGGCGACGATGAAGATGGGCGCCGCGCCCCCGGCCGCCGCCTTCTCCTGCAAGGCCAGCTCGGTCCATTCATAGCTGAAGCCCGGCGGCAGGACCTGTTCGGCCATCTGCTCCATGTGGGCCAGCGCCTGGCCGGACGAGACGCCCGGAGCGGCCGCGCCCTGAAGCTCGGAAGCCGTGAACAGGTTGTAGCGGACCACGCGGGCAGGTCCGGATTCCTCCTTTAAAGTCGCCAGCGAGCCGATGGGGACCATGGCGCCAGAGGACGCGCGGACCTTCAGATTGGCGATGTCGGCGAGATCATCGCGATAGGCGGGCTCGGCCTGGGCGGTCACCCGGAAGGTGCGGCCGAGCAGGTTGAAGTCGTTGACGTACGACGAGCCGAGATAGACCCCGAGCGTGTTGAACACGTCGTTGGGCTGGACCCCCATCATCAGGGCCCGGTCGCGGTCGACGTCGGCGGTCACGCGCGGCGAGCCGGTGTTGTAGAGGGAGAACACCTGCTGGACCCGGTCCGGGGTCTGGGCCGCCGCGCCCATCATGGCGAAGGTGGCCCCCTCCAGCGCGCCGTAGCCGGCGGACTGGCGGTCCTGGATCATCATCTTGAAGCCGTTGCCGTTGCCCAGACCCTGGACCGCCGGAGGGGCGATGACGAAGATGTTGGCGCCCTGGATGCCCTGGGACGCGCCGGTGATGGCGCCGGCCAGAGCCACGGCCGCGGTTTCGCGCGTGGTGCGATACTTGAAGTCGTCCAGCCGCACGAAGATGGTCGCGGCGTTGGAGCCGAACGAGAAGCTGGAGCCATCCAGGCCGGCGAAGGCCACGGTGCCGTCCACGCCTTCGGTCGACTTCATGATGTCGGACGCCTGGGTCATGATCGCCTGGGTCCGGTCCAGCGACGATCCGGCCGGCAGCTGGATGACGCCGATCAGGTAGCCCTGGTCCTGCTCGGGGATGAAGCCCGACGGGGTGTCGATCAGACGCCAGGCGGTGAGCGCCAGCATGCCGACATAGACCGCCAGAACCAGGCCGATGACCCGCACCGCGCGCGCGGTGAAGCGGCCGTACTTCTCCGACAGCCATTCGAAACCGCGGTTGAACTGACGCCCGGCCCAGGCCGCCCGGTAGGGGATCTCGCGCCAGCCGCCGCGCCGGGCGGTCGCATCGTCATGCGGCTGATGATGGCGCAGCAACACCGCCGACATGGCCGGCGACAGCGTCAGCGACACGAACAGGGAGATCACCGAGGCGGCCGCGATGGTCACGGCGAACTGGCGATAGAAGATGCCCGGAATCCCCGGCACGAACATGGTCGGCACGAACACCGCGACCAGCACCAGGCCAATGGCGATCAGGGCGCCCGACACCTCCTGCATGGACTTGTAGGCGGCCTCCTTGGGACTGAGGCCCTGGCGCAGATAGCGTTCGACGTTCTCGACCACGACGATGGCGTCGTCGACCACGATGCCGACGGCCAGGACGAGGCCGAACAGCGAGAGCGAGTTGATCGAATAGCCGAGCCCGAGCAACACCGCGAAGGTGCCGACCAGCGAGACCGGAATGGCCACGATCGGGATGATGGCCGCGCGCCAGCTCTGCAGGAAGATCAGCACGACCAGGACCACGAGGACGATGGCCTCGATCAGGGTGGTCTGCAGCTTCTCCACCGACTTGGCGACGAATTCGGTCGGGTTGTAGGGGACGCTGACCTCCATGCCCTGGGGCAGTTCGGCGCGGATGGCCTCGACTTCGGCCAGCACCCGGTCGGCGGTGCCGAGCGCGTTCGATCCCGGTTGTTGCAGGATGGCCATGCCGACCCCGCGCTCGCCGTCGAAGAAGCCGCGGATGCCGTAGTCCTGCGCCCCCAGCTCGACACGGGCCACGTCGCGGATGCGGGTGACGGCGCCGGTGGTCGGGTCGGTCCGGATGACGATGTCGGCGAACTGTTCCGGGTCCGACAGCCGGCCCTGGACCTGGATCGGCTGCTGGAAGGCGGCGGCGTTGGTGGCGAACGGCGGCTGGCCGATGGAGCCGGCGGCGGCCTGGACGTTCTGGGCCTGAAGCGCGGCGGTTATGTCGGTGGCGTTCAGCCCGCGCGCCGCGGCCTTGTTCGGATCGATCCAGATCCGCATCGAATAGTTGCCGCCGCCGAAAACCTGGACGGCGCCCACGCCCTCGAGCCGCAGCAAGCGGTCGCGAATGTTGGCGTTGGCGTAGTTGCCGACGTAGTCGTTGGACAGCACCTCGCCCGGAGAGGTCAGGCCGATGACCATCAGGAAACTGGTGGTCTGCTTGTTCACCACCACCCCGACCTGACGCACCTGTTCGGGCAGGCGCGGTTCGGCCAGCGCGACCCGGTTCTGGACCAGCACCTGGGCCTGATCCAGGTCCGTGCCCGGCTGGAAGGTCACGGTGATGGCGACCGCCCCGTCCGACGTCGAGGACGACGTCAGATAGAGCATGTTCTCCACCCCGTTCACCTCCTGCTCGATGGGAGCGGCAACGGTCTCGGCCAGGGTCTCGGCCGAGGCGCCGGGATAGGCGGTATTGATGGTGATCGTGGGCGGCGCGATCTCCGGGTACTGCGACAGGGGCAACAGCGGATAGGCGAACACCCCGACCAGGGTGATGAAGACCGACAGGACGGCCGCGAAGATCGGCCTGTCGATGAAGAAGCGCGAGATGTTCATCGATCAGGCCTTCAGTCGCCGGAGGCGAGCGATTGCGTCAGGGCCCCGGCCGAGGTGCCGGTGGCGGCGGGCGGGGCGGTGGTGACCGGGGCCTGCTCCTGGCGCGGCTGGCGCTGGATGCGGCCATTGGTCGGCTGGACCCTCATGCCGGGCATGGCGCGTTGCAGGCCGTCGATGATGATGCGGTCCGTCGGCCGGATGCCCGAGCGGATGACCCGCAGCCCATCGACCAGCGGCCCCAGCTGAACCGGCGTCGGCGTGACGGTGCCGTCGGCGTTAACGACCATGACCACGCGGCGCGCCTGATCGGTGGCGACGGCGCTGTCGGGGACCAGCAGGGCGTCATAGGCCCCGGCGCCGGCCACGCGCCCTTGCGCGAACATGCCCGGCTTCAGGAAGCCGTCGGCGTTGGGAATGACAGCCCGGGCGCGGATGGTGCCCGACGCCGGATCGACGGCGTTGTCAGTGAAGTCGAGCGTACCGGCGCGGGTGAACTCCGCCTCGTCCTGCAGGCGCACGCGCACTGGGGCCGAGCGGCCCGCGCGGGCGTCACGCTGGTACTTCAGCAGCAGGGCCTCAGATGCCTCGAAAACGAAGTAGATCGGCGAGGACGAGACGATGGTCGTCAGGACGTCGGCTTGCGACGAACCACCGGCGATCAGGTTGCCCGGATCGACGCGGCGGTCCGATACGCGACCCGACGCCGGAGCCACGACGCGCGTGAACTCCAGATCCAGCTGGCGAGCGCGGACATTGGCCTGGGCTGAGGCGACGGCCGCCTCGGCCTGTTGCAGCGCGCCGCGGTTGGTGTCGACCTCGGCCTGGCTAACGGCCTGGCTGGCCAGCAACCCTTCCGAGCGGGTCAGGTTGGTGCGGGCGAGCGTCAGCTGGGCCTCGGCCTGGCTGAGCGCCGCGCGGGCGGCGGCCAGCTGGGCCTGAGCCGGACGCGGATCGAGGGTGAACAGCAACTGGCCGCGCCGGACGAAATCGCCGTCGCGGAAGTGAACCGCCTGGATAAAGCCGCCGACGCGGGCGCGCACTTCGACCTGGCTGGTCGCTTCGAACCGGCCGGTGAAGTCGTCCCAGTCCACAACCCTCTCGGCCAGCGGCACGGCGACCGTGACCGGGGCGGCGGGCGGCGGCCCCTGGGCCTCCGAACGTTGCGAACAGCCGTAAAGCGCGCCCGTCAGAAGGACGGACACGGCCAGAATCTTCAGCCCGCGCATGCGCGCAATCTCCCTGTCGGAGGATTTCCCTGTCAGGCGGCGACCCAATCTACCGGGGGGTGGTCAACGCCTGTTGACTTAGATGTGACGAACCCTCACGCTTGTCAACACGTGGTGACATCGTCATATCGGGATAACAGCAAGACAGGACCTGAACGCCGCAGATTCGGGACTTTCCAGGGAGATCACATTGGGTTTCGCCGCCGTCTGCCCACGCCCTCGCAACGCCGCCGCGACGCGCACGGCGATTCTCGACGCCGCCGCCAAACGTTTCGCGGCCGAGAGCTACGAGCAGGTGGGCATGCGCGATATCGCCCGCGACGTGGGGGTCGATCCGGCCCTGATCTCCCGCTACTTCGGCTCCAAGGAGGAGCTGTTCCGCGCGGTGCTCGACGACTGCGACGGCGACGAGCTGATGGACGGCGACCGCGCCACCTTCGGCGAGCGCATGGCCGAGGACCTGATCTATGGTCCCGCCAAGGACGAGGATCTGGCCTGGCTGCTGATCATGCTGAAGTCCGCCGGCTCGCCCAAGGCCGCCGAGATCGTGCAGCAAGCCGCGATCGAAGGCTTCTACGAGCCCTTCACCGCCTGGCTGGGCGGCGAGGACGCGGCGATCCGGGCGCGGATCCTGGCGGGCATCCTCATGGGCGTCGCGGTCGGCCGCGACCTGTCAGGCGGCATGAAGCTGTCGCCCGAGGAGTGCGAGCGCATGAAGGCGCGGCTCGCGCCCATGCTGCAGGAACTGGTGGACGGCTGAGGGATTTCCCCGCTCGGTCGCTCATCCTCGCGAATTTAGGGACCGGGTGCTGAAGCGAGGCATGCCGGTCAGGATCAAGAGGCGGCTATGCGCCCTCCGGGGCTCGCCCTAGAGCTCTCGATTTCGCACGGAGGAACAGGGGAAATGCGGCGAGCCGGCCCCTGCCGATGGTTCGTTACGGTGTGCGCCCGAGCCAGTCGGTGACCAGACACACCATGCCGACGACGGCCAGGGCGTGAACCAGAAGCTGATAGGCCAGATCGCGCTTACGCCAGGTAGTGAAAGGCGAGTTCCTCATTTTACGCAGGTATATGAAGGCGCTGGCGTTGGATAGTCAGCTCGTGAGGGTCGGCGCGCAGCGTCCGATCCCAGGATGACGTCCCAAGACGAGCGGGTGCGTTGAACTACCCCGCCACCTGCCCGAAATCGGCGACGCGGCCCATGACCGCGCGCACCTGACCCAGCAGCTTGAGCCGGTTCTCGCGCTCCTCCAGCACATCGGAGTTGACCATCACGTCGGTGAAGAAGTCGTCCACCGGGGCGCGCAGGCCCGCCAGCGCCGTCATGGCGGCGGCGAAGTCCTCGGTCGCCAGCGCCTGATCCACCGCGCCTCGCGCCCGTTCGACGGCGAAGGCCAGCGTCGTCTCGGCCTCGGGCTGGTTGGGCAGGCCGGTCCCGACGGCACCCTCCGGCAGCGGCCCCTTCTTCTCCTCGGCCTTGAGGATGTTGGACGCCCGCTTGTAGCCCGCCAGCAGGTTCGCCCCGTCGTCGGTAGCGAGGAAGGCGTCAAGCGCCTCGACCCGACGCACGATGCGGACGAGGTCGTCGTCGCCCAGCGCGAACACGGCATCCACCAGGTCGTGGCGCTTGCCCTGATCGCGCAGGAGGACTTTCAGGCGGTCGGCGAAGAAGGCGAGGACCTCACCATCAACGTCGATTTCATTATCGTGCTGCTCGCCCCCGACTTTGGTGTGAGCTTTATTGATGAGGTCCGAGGCGAACTTGAGCAAAGATGGGAACTTATCGTTCTCAGCTGCTGCAAGTGTTCTCGCCATGCTCGCCTGCGCATCGCGCATCGCAATTCTTGAGGCAGCTGAAACAGCGTAGAATGCGCAGACGATTAGTGTCTGAGCCAACGGAACCCGGTGACCGTTCTCCACGATCAGTCGAATGGCACCCAACGCAGCACGCCTCAGTGCGAAAGGATCCTTCGACCCTGTAGGCCGTTCGTCGATGGCGTAGAAGCAAGCAAGCGTATCCAGCTTGTCGGCCAGAGCCACCGCCACCGTCAGCGGCGCGGTCGGGACCGTGTCCCCCGGACCCTGCGGTTTGTAGTGGTCGCGGATGGCGTCGGCCAAGGCTGAGCCCTCCCCCTCGAGGGGGGTCGAGGAAGGATCGGCGAAGCCGGTCCGACGAGGTTGGGTGGGGGTGGAGGCACGATCTTCGTCAGGAGGCGAGGAGACTCCGACGGAGTCTTCCGGGGTCACCGGCCACTCAGTGCCTCCACCCCATCCCCGGCCCTTCCCCCTCGAGGGGAAGGGAGAAGGAAGCAGGGCTCTCGCGTAATAGCCGCCCATCACGCCTTGAAGTTCAGGAAACTCGCCGACCATGCCGCTGGCCAGATCGGCTTTTGCGAGACGAGCCGCCTGTTCCGCCTGATCCGGATCGGCCCCGACCAGCGGCGCGATCTCGCGGGCGAGCGCCGCGATCCGCTCCACCCGCTCGGCCATGGTCCCCAGCTTGGCGTGGAAGGTCACGCCCTCCAGCTTCTTCAGCCAGGCGTCGAAGCCGACCTTCCTGTCTTCGTCCCAGAAGAAGCGGGCGTCGTTCAGGCGCGCCGACAGCACACGGCTGTTGCCGGCCGCCAGCGCCTTGCCGCCATCGGTCGCCTCGACGTTGGCCACGACGACGAAGTTGGGGGCCAGCCCGCCCGTCGCCGGGTCGCGCACGGCGAAATACTTCTGGTGCGTCTTCATCGACAGCCGGATCACCTCCGGCGGCAGGTCGAGGAACGACGGGTCCATGTCGCCCAGGATCGGCGTCGGCCATTCCGCCAGACCCGAGACCTCCTCCAGCAGGCCGTCGTCGTCGATCATCTGCAGGTTCTGCGCCTGGCATACGGCTCGGGCGCCCTCGACGATGCGGAGCTTGCGATCCGCCTGATCCAGCAGGACGAAATTGGCCTCCAGCTGCGTCCGGTAGTCCTCGAACGACCGCACCTTCAGCGGATGACCCGAGCCCATGAAGCGGTGCCCCTCGGTCAAGTCGTCGCTCTGAATGCCCTCGACCGCGAACGGCACGACCGCCCCGTCGAACAGGCACAGGATGCGCTTCAACGGCCGGACCCAAGTCAGGCTGCCCGTCTCCCACCGCATGGACTTCGGCCAGGGGAAACCGCGAATAATCCCCTCGACCATCTCGGGGATCAGGTCTGCGGTGGACCGCCCCTTCTGCTCGATCACGGCATAGAGCACGCCGTCGCGCTCGGTCAGCTGCTCACGCGTCAGACCGGTCTTTCTCAGGAAGCCCTCCAGCGCCTGCTCCGGCGCCGAGACCTTGGGCCCCTTCAGCTCCTCCGACCGATCCGGCGTCGCCGCCGGCAAACCCTCGACCACCAGGGTCAGCCGCCGGGGCCCCGCGAACGTCGTCAGCGCCTCGTATGTCAGCCCGGTCGCCTTCAGCCGCTCGCCCGCCATGCGCTCCAGATCACGCGCGGCCTGCGCCTGCATCCGCGCGGGGATTTCCTCGGAGAAGAGTTCAAGAAGGAGTTGGGGCATCAGATTTCGCTAGAGCCCTTCCCCTCGAGGGGGAAGAGTTGGGATGGGGTGGAGGCACGGGCGAAGCCGGGAGGCACGTAGGCTCCGGCGGCTTTGCTGATCTTTGCCACCACGGTGTCGATCTCTCGTTCAACCCGCTGCGTCGGGAAGCGCAGAACGCGATAGCCTTGGCTTATGAGCCACTCGTCGCGGGTCAGATCTCGCAGGGCGACGTCGGTCCGGTTGTGAACGCCGCCATCGACCTCGATCACCAGCTTCGCTGAATGGCAGGCGAAATCGACGATGTAGGGACCGATGGGAGCTTGCCTGCGGAAACGGACCTCAAGCTTACGAAGGTGCTGCCAGAGCCGAGCTTCGGTGCGGGTGGGTTCGGACCGAAGGCGGCGCGCGCGGTCGACCCCGCCTGGCTTGATCTTCGGCGTTCGCGCGAACCGATCGATCAGAGGGGCGTCGGAGTCTTCGGGGCTCATCAGAGACTTGGTGCCTCCACCCCATCCCCAACCCTTCCCCCTCGAGGGGAAGGGAGACGTCACGCCGCCGCCCTTTCCTGTTCGACCCAAGCCAGCGCACACGCCTTGCACAGGTCCCGGATGCGGCCGATGTAGCTCTGCCGTTCGGCCACCGCGATCGCGCCGCGAGCGTCCATCAGGTTGAACAGGTGACTGGCCTTCAGCACCTGGTCATAGGCCGGCAGCACCAGCGCCTGCCCCTGCGGCCCGGTCATGGCCAGCAGCCGCGACACCTCCGCCACCATGTCCTCGAACCGACGCTTCAACCCCTCGACGTCATAGCCGTGGAAGTTCGCTTCCGACTGCTGGCGCTCATTCTCCAGGAAGACCTCGCCGTAGGTCGTTCCCTCCTTGGTGAACTTCAGATCATAAACATTATCAACGCCCTGGACATACATGGCCAGGCGCTCCAGCCCATAGGTCAGCTCGCCCGACACCACATCGACCTCGATGCCGCCGACGCCCTGGAAGTAGGTGAACTGCGTCACCTCCATGCCGTCGCACCACACCTCCCAGCCCAGACCCCAGGCCCCGACCGTCGGGTTCTCCCAGTCGTCCTCGACGAAGCGGATGTCGTGCAGCTTCGGATCGATGCCGATGGCCTTCAGGCTGTTCAGATACAGGTCCTGCAGATCGTCCGGGTTGGGCTTCAGGATGACCTGATACTGATAATAGTGCTGCAGCCGGTTGGGGTTTTCGCCATAGCGGCCGTCGCCGGGGCGGCGGCTGGGCTGGACGTAGGCGGCCTTCCACGGCTTCTTGCCCAGCGCGCGCAGCACGGTCGCAGGATGCAGCGTGCCGGCCCCGACCTCGATGTCATAGGGCTGCAGGATGGCGCAGCCCTGGTCGCCCCAGTAGCGGTGCAGCGTCAGGATCAGGTCCTGGAAGGCGAGCGGTTCGGTCTGTTTCAAGGCGGTTTCGCAGGCGCAAAAGGAAAGGCGGCGGACCCTAGAGCCCGCCGCCCTTCAACTCAACCGGACCTGTCACGAGGTCGGTGCGAAGGCCCGCTTAGGACTGCGGCTCTTCGGTTTCGGTGGTGTCGTCCTGCTGACCGTCCGTGGGGTTCGGAACGGGCGGCGAGGCGACGGTCTCGACCGAGGTCGCGACTTCACCGTTCGGAGCCTTGATCGCGGCATCCACGCCAGCCGCGGCCTGCGGAGCCGGGTTGGTCGACGGCGGGGCGACTTCGCCCGCGTCCATGTCGCCCTGCATGCCATCGTCGGTCATGGTGGCGTCGTCAGCCGGGGCGACCGGCTCGACCTCATCCGAGACCGGCGGCGTCGCCTCCTCTTCCGCGTCACCCGTCGCGACAAGCGACTGGGCCGGGTTCAGGACGCGGTCGATAACGAAAATCGCGCCATTGCCGGCGTCGATATCGGCCTGGGTCACGGTCGCGGCGTCGACCTTGATCGCGTCGCCGGTACCGTCCAGCTGGACCTGGGTGCGGGCGGCCGTCTCGACGCCACCCAGCGCGCCCTCGATCTGGCTCGAGTTCACGTCGGCGACGATCACGTGATAGAGCAGCAGCTGACGCAGTTCATTGACGTTGGCCGGGTCCAGCAGGCGTGTGCGCTCCGCTTCCGGCAGGGCCGCGAAGGCCGCGTCCGTCGGGGCGAAGATCGACACCGCGGGCTGGGTGCGCAGGGTCTCCGTCAATTGGGCGGCGTCCAGCGCCGACAGCAGGGTCGAGAACTCGCCGCGCTCACGCAGCACATCGACGACCGTGTTGGTCGACGCCGGGGTCTGGGCCTGGGCCGAGGCTTCGGCAGCGGGCTGGGCCGGAGCCGGCTGGGCGGGCGAGGCGTCCTGGGCGAAGGCGGGGCCCGCGCCGAACAGGGCGATGGCAGCGGTGGCAGTCAGCAGTCGAGTGCGAAGCATGACAGTATCCTTTTCAATGCTGCACGGACCGCCGGGGAGGAAAGGCTTCGCGGTCCGTTACTCAGTTTTACAGGGCCAACAAGACCTGTCGGCCACGGCCGGTTCCACTGATGAGCATCATTTCGGAAACTAAGGCAGAGCTCAGGATAATCTCTGGGCAATCCCGACTAGATTGCCGGATTGATGCCCCGTGATGGCCGCAATCTCAAGCGTTGCCATTGACCTAGCCGAGAATGCCCGGGGTGATCCACCAGCCAGGGTATTGGGCCTTGAGGCGGAGAGCGGCTTCCTGAGCTTCCGCTGACGATCCAAAGAGGCCGAACACGGTCGCGCCGGACCCACTCATGCGCGCCAGCATCAACCCCTCACTCTCGCGCAGCGCGGCCAGCGCGCGTTCAATCTCTGGCTGAAGGGCGATCGCGGGCACCTCGAGGTCGTTCCTCTGGGACGTCAGCCATGCCACCACGTCGGGCGGATTCCAGTGGGTCGGATCCGATGGCCTGTCGGCTTGCCCCGCTCCGCCCGCATCATAGGCCCGATAGACCGCGCCCGTCGGCGAGGGAACGCCGGGGTTGACCAGAAGGACAGGCAGCCTCGCCATGTTCGGCGCATCGGTCAGGACATCGCCGATCCCCTCGGCCCGGGCCGTGCGGGCGCGCAGGCACATGGGACCGTCCGCGCCGATCACGCGGGAGATCTCCGACAGGGCGGCCTCGTCCATGCCCAGCGACAGGGCGCGGTTGGCCAGACGCAGGGCGGCGGCGGCATCCGACGAGCCTCCGCCCAGCCCGGCCGCGATCGGCAAACGCTTGTCCAACGTCACGGCAAGCGGCGGCTCGCCAATGCCGGCTGCGTCGCCCAGGGCCCGCAGCGCCCGCAGGACCAGATTGTCCCCCTCCCCGGCCAGGCCCTGTTCAAACGGCCCCGTCACCTCCAGCGACAGCTGATCGGCCGGGGCCACGGTCACCACGTCCCCGACATTGGCGAAAGCCACGAGACTGCACAGCGGATGATAGCCGTCCGGCCGAGGCGCGCCGACGTGCAGGAACAGGTTGACCTTGGCGGGCGCGAGCGCGCTCAGCGTCGTCAGAGGCCAGCTCCGACGCTCGCTTCCGGTGTCAGGCCTTCAGCCAGCTTGCGCTCGACCGCCGCGCGGCGTTCCGCGTCGGGGTCGAGCGTCAGGACACGGCTCCACTGAAAGCCCGCCTCCCTCCGGCGGCCCACCATCCAGTAGGCATCGCCGAGGTGATCGTTGATCTCGGCATTGGCTGGCTCCTTGGCGACGGCCTGCTCCAGGGTCTCCACGGCGACGTCGTACTGACCCTGACGGAACTGGGCCCAGCCCAGGCTGTCCTGGATGTTGCCGTCCTCGGGGTCGGCGGCGTGGGCGCGAGCGATCATCTCAGCGCCTTCGGCGACGCGGGTCCCGGAATCGACCCAGAGATAGCCAAGATAGTTCAGGTAGATCGGCTCGTTGGGGGCCGACTGGAGCGCTGTCCAGAGCTCGGCCTCCGCTTCCGGGATGCGGCCGAGCGATTCATAGGCGGCCCCTCGCAGGAAGCGGATGTCGGCGGTCTGGTCGGCGGTGTTGAGCAGAGGGCCGTTCAGAATCGCCAGCGCCTCGTCGTATCGCTCCAGCTGCATCAACTGACCGGCCGTGACCCGGGCGATGCGCGCGTCTTCAGGGGAGGAGCGCTGGGCGGCCTGGAAGGCGGCGAGCGCATCCTCGTTGCGGTCCTGTGCGGCGAGGGTCAGGCCCCGCTGAACCTGGGCGGCGGCGTGGATATCCGCTGGCTGTTCCGGCACCTGGGCCAGAACCGACAGGCCAAGGTTGCGAAGGTCCTCTTCCTGGGTCGCTGTCTGACCAAGCAGATAGAGGGTCTCGGGCGTGCGATCCAAGGCGATGGCAAGACGCAGGTAAACCACCGCGAACTGCTCCGCGTTCTCGGCCGAGGCCTGCCGCGCCGCGATCGTCAGGGCCTCGGCGGCGCCCTCGCGCAGGCTGGGCAGGGCCGGCGGACGGCCTCTTGAGGCGGCGCGCTCGCGCGCGAGCGCGAGAGCCGGGTCCGGCGATCCCTGGGCGATGCCTGCGTCATAGACGGCCAGGGCCTCGTCGCGGCGGCCGCGCCGCTCCAGGAACTCACCATAAGGCACCCGGAAGATCGGAGCCGTTCGGGGATTGTCGATCAGCACTCGCAGCGCCTGTTCGGCCTCATCGTGGCGACGGCGGCGCTCCAGCAACTGGGCCCTGTTGTAGCGACCGAAGACGACGACCAGCGGGTCTCCACTCAGATCGGGCTCGGTGAGCGCCGTCTCCCAGTCGCCCGCCGCCGCCGCAATCCAGGGTGAGACCAGAGCGCCAGCGCGGGCGTGGGGCGCGCTGACAGGATCGGCCTTGAGCCGGATGTTGGCGCGGCGGGCCTCCTCGCGTTCGAAGTCGAGGACGGCCGAGACCAGTTCGGCCGCTTCGCCGATCGCGGCCGACAGGCTGGCGTCGGACGAGGCGGCTCGGGCGGCGTAGCTCAGATCGCCAGCCAGAAGCGCCGCCGTCGTCGCCTGCTCGGTCACCGAGGGCTGTTCGGGCGTCAGGGTCTGGACGGCGCTGAGGAACTCTGCGCCCTCATCGAACGCGCCTTGCGACAGGGCGGAACGCCCCGACAGGAACAGCCCATAGGCCGTGCGGCCCGCCTCGTCGCGCGGCGACGGGGCCCAAACCCGCGGGATCGCGTCGATCGTCGGGGCCGGCGTCTCCTCGCCCTCGCCGACGACGATCAGGGGCGGCAAGGGCGGCGGCGAGGTCTCGAGCTCGCGCAAGGGAATGTCCTGCACGCGTGGCGCCGGAGCCTCCTGCGCCACGGCGGTCGTGGCCAGCAGAGTGGCGACGAGCAGGGTCGAGCGAAGGGCGGTCATGCGCATGGTCGCGACAATCCCCGGCTTATGCGGCGACGGCAAGGCCCCTCCCCCGCCGCGCGTCACATGTTCGGATAGTTCGGCCCGCCGCCGCCCTCGGGCGTGGTCCAGACGATGTTCTGCGACGGATCCTTGATGTCGCAGGTTTTGCAGTGGACGCAGTTCTGGGCGTTGATGACGAAGCGCGGATCGGTCTTCGCCGCCTCGTCGGCGTAGACGACCTCGTACACCCCCGCCGGGCAGTACAGCCGCGCCGGCTCGCCGTAGATCGGCAGATTGACCAGGATCGGCTTGTCCGGATCGATCAGCTTCAGGTGCGCCGGCTGCTCCTCGGCGTGGTTGGTGTTGGAGATGAAAACGCTGGACAGCTTGTCGAACGACAGCTTCCCGTCCGGCTTGGGATAGGCGATCGGCTTGTGCTTGGCCGCCGGCTCGGTGGAGGCGGCGTCGGTCTTGCCGTGCTTCTGGGTGCCGAAGACGGACAGGCCGCCTGTCAGGCTCTGGCACCACAGGTCGAAGACCCCGAGCGCCCCGCCCAGGGTCGTGCCGAACTTCGACAGCAGGGGCTTGGCGTTCCGGACCTGCTTCAGCTCCTTGTAGACCCAGCTGTTCTCATAGGCCGTCTGGTATGCGTCCAGCACGTCGCCCGCGCGGCCGGCCATCACGGCGTCGTAGGCCGCGTCGGCGGCCAGCATGCCGGTCTTCATGGCGTTGTGGCTACCCTTGATGCGGGGCACGTTCACGAAGCCGGCCGAGCAGCCGATCAGGGCCCCGCCCGGGAAGGCCAGCTTCGGTACCGACTGGAAACCGCCCTCGGTGATGGCCCGCGCGCCATAGGAGATGCGGGTGCCGCCTTCCAGATGCTCGGCGATGGCCGGGTGGTGCTTGAAGCGCTGGAACTCGTCGAACGGCGACAGGTGCGGGTTCTTGTAGTTCAGGTGCACGACGTAGCCGATGGCCACGTAGTTGTCCCCGAAGTGGTACATGAAGCTACCGCCGCCGGTGTGCTCGTCCAGCGGCCAGCCGGTCGTGTGCTGGGCCAGGCCCGGGCGGTGCTTCTCGGGCGGAACCTGCCACAGCTCCTTCAGCCCGATGCCGAACTTCTGCGGTTCCTTGCCTTTCGCCAGCTCGTGGCGGGCGATGATGGTCTTGGCCAGCGACCCGCGCACGCCCTCGGCGATGAAGACGTACTTGCCGTGCAGCTCGATGCCGGGCTGAAAGTCGCCGGTCGGCTGGCCGTGCTTGTCGATGCCGAAGACGCCGGCGACGACGCCCTTGACCCGGCCGGTGCCCTCTTCCCAGACGACGTGGCTGGCGGCCATGCCGGGATAGACCTCGACGCCCAGCGCTTCCGCCTGTTCGCCCAGCCAGCGGCAGACGTTGGCGAGCGAGGCGATGTAGCAGCCGTCGTTGTGCATCATGGGCGGCAGGGCCCACATCGGCAGGCTGACCTGGCCCATCGGGCCCAAAACCATGAAGCGGTCCTCGGTGACGGGCGTTTCCAGCGGCGCGTCGCGATCCTTCCAGTCGGGGAACAGCTCGGTCAGGGCGCGCGGGTCGATCACGGCGCCGGACAGGATGTGTCCGCCGACCTCGGCCGATTTTTCCAGCACGGCGACCGAGATGTCCTTGCCGTCGGCGGCCGCGCGCTGCTTGAGCCGGATCGCGGAGGCGAGGCCCGCCGGGCCGCCGCCCACGATCACGATGTCGTACTCCATGACGTCGCGCTCGACGCCCTGGAGCGCCTCCAGCGGCGGCAGGTTGTCGAGGATGGCTTCCTGGGCGGGGGACGTGGCGCCGCCTTCGATGGCTTGGGCCATAAGGACCTTCGTTGTTTTCCGTGGACGCCCCTTATCCGAAGGTGACGCGACGGCGGTCAAGGCTTATCCCTGACGCAGTCCCATGAACGTCGAACCTCGCGACATCGCTGCGATCGAGAGCCTGCTCGCCTTCTGGCGCGACGCGGGCGTGGACGCCTGCTTTGAGGAGGTGCCGCAGGATCGGACCATCGTCGTCGCCCCCGCCTTGAAGGCCGTGGCCAAGGCGACGGCGTCGGTCGTGGTCCCGGTCGACACCCGCGACGTGGTCGCCGAGGCGCGGGCGCTGGCGCGGTCCGCCGACAGCGTCGAGGCTCTGGCCGAAGCGGTGGCGACCTTCCGGGGCTGTGATCTCGTCGGACAGGGCGCGCGGGGCTGCGTCTTCGGACGTGGGAGCGCGCAGGGCTCGCTGCTCGTGATCGGACATGCTCCGGCAGCCGAGGACGAAAGCGCGGGCGAGCCCTTCTCCGGCCGGATCGGGACTCTGACCGACCGCATGCTGGCCGCGATCGCGGCGTCCGACCAGGCCTATCTGACCAACACGGTGTTCTGGCGTCCGCCGGGCGACCGGGCGCCGACGCCCGAGGAACAGGCGACCTGCGCGCCGTTCCTGGATCGGCTGCTGGAGCTGATGAAACCGCGCGCGGTGCTGTTGCTGGGGGCCGTCGCGGCGCGCGGGGTGCTCAAGAGCGAAGAAAGCATCGTCAAGGCGCGCGGTCAGTGGCGCGAATGGCGTCTGGCGGAAGGCGACATCTCGGCTTCTGCGCTGGCAACCTTTCATCCGGCCTTCCTGATGAAACAGCCCCAGGCCAAGCGTCAGGCGTGGGCGGACCTGCTGACGCTGGCGGGGCGGCTGGAGGAGACCGCCTAGCCGGTCACAGCGGACGGCACTGGGCCTCCAGCCAGGCCTTGACCTCGCCGTCCAGCAGCGGGCCGACCTTGGCCAGCGTCTCCGCGTGATAGGCATCGACATAGGCGCGCTCGGCGGCGGTCAGCAGATCGACGTCGATCAGGCGGCGGTCCAACGGCGCGAAGGTCAGCTGCTCGAAGCCGTGCATCGGCCGCTCGCCGCCAGGGATGGTCTTGGCGGGGGTGACGACCTGGAGGGTCTCGATGCGGATGCCCCAGTGGCCCTCGCGGTAGTAGCCGGGCTCGTTGGAGACGATCATGCCCGGCAGAAGAGGTTGGGTGTTCACCGCCTTGGCGATGCGCTGCGGCCCCTCGTGCACGCCGAGGTAGGAACCGACGCCGTGTCCGGTGCCGTGGTCGTAGTCGAGCCCCGCCATCCACATCGGCAGACGGGCGAGAGCGTCCAACTGATGCCCGGTAGTCCCGGCCGGGAAGCGGACCGTGGCCATGGCGATATGGCCCTTGAGCACCAGGGTGAACATGCGGCGCTGGTCGGCCGAAGGCTCGCCAATCGCCATCGTCCGCGTCACGTCGGTGGTGCCGTCCAGATACTGACCTCCGCCGTCGACCAGCAGCAGCGAGCCCGGCTCCATACGGCGGATGGTGCGGGTGACCGGCCGATAGTGGGGCAGCGCCCCGTTCGGACCGACGCCCGCGATGGTGTCGAAGCTGAGATCCTTGAGCGCGCCCGTCTCCTCGCGGAAGCGCTCCAGCGCCTCGACCACGGTCCGCTCGTCCGGCAGTTCAATCTGGGCGACCGTGTCGACCCAATGCAGGAACCGCGCGAGCGCCGCGCCGTCGCGGATGTGGGCCTGACGGCTGCCTTCGATCTCGACGGCGTTCTTGGTCGCGCGCGGCAGGGTGCAGGGGTCCATGCCTCGAACGACCGTCGCGCCCGCCTCTTCCAGCCGGTCGAGGTACCAGGCAGAGGACTGGGCCGGATCGATCAGGACGCGGCGACCGCTGAGCACCTCTAGCGACGACGGCAGGGCCTCAGGGGCCTCGAGCTGAACCGCGTCGCCGAGCCAGCCGGGGAGTTCGTTCGTCACCTTGGCGGGGTCGAGGAACAGCCGCGCGCGGCCGTCCGACTCGACGATGGCCTGGGCGAGCGGCAGCGGGGTGCGGATGACGTCCCCGCCCCGCACATTGAACAGCCAGGCGATGGAGGCTGGCGCGGTCAGCACGGCTGCATCGGCACCAGCCTTGGCAACCGCCTCGCCGATGCGGGCGCGCTTGGAGGCGCTGCTCTCCCCGGAATAGCGCTCGGGATGGGGAACGACCGGCGCGGTCGGCTGAGCGGGCCGCTCGTCGCCCCAGGCGAGATCGACGGGGTTGGCCTGGACCGGCTTCAGCTCGGCACCCGCCTTGGCCGCCGCGCGACGCAGGGTCGCCAAGGCGTCCGGGCTGTGAAGGCGCGGGTCGTAGCCGATGACCGCGCCCTTCGGCACCTGCTCCAGATAGGTGGGCACGCCGCCCTCGACGAGATCGCGCAGCTCGAAATGGCCGGCGTCGACCTGGGCCTTGACCTGCACGGTGTAGCGGCCGTCGGTAAAAACGGCGGCGCGATCCTGCATAACCACGCCCGCGCCCGCCGAGCCCGTGAACCCGGTCAGCCACGCGAGGCGGTCGTTCGCCTCGGGCAGATATTCGTTCTGATGTTCGTCCTCGTGCGGGACAAGGAAGCCATCCAACCCCTGCTCGGCCATCTTGGCGCGGACGAGCGGCAGGTGCTTCGCCCCGAAGGACGGATCGGTGGTTTCGTCGAAGGTCTGGCGCATAGGTCAGCGCATAGCATCTCCCTCCCCGGCACGGGGAGGGGGGTCGAAGCGGAGCGGAGACCGGGTG
>NZ_LJHU01000078.1 GCF_001295975.1 Brevundimonas sp. AAP58
GGGGGGGGGGGGGGGGGGGGGGGGGGTGGAGGCACGGCGGGACCGTGGCCCCCCGAAGACGCGGACGGAGTCTCTGCGCCTCAGCCCGATCATCGCGCGTCCACCCCCACTCCAACCTCTCCCCCCTCGAGGGGGAGAGGCTTTTTGCGACGCCCCGGCATGGCCAGACGCAGCCGCCGATCCAACAGGGACAGAATCCCGCCCAACGCCATGATGGCCGGACCCAGGAAGATCAGCCGGGCCCAGGGGTTGTGATAGATCCGGACCGTCCAGGCGCGCTCACCCTCTGGCGTCGCCCGCCGCTCGCCCATGACGACATAGACGTCGTCCAGCCCCCGGAAATCGAGACCGACCTCTGTCGTCGTCTGTCCTCCCGCCGGGAAGAAGCGACGCTCGGACGTCACGGTGCGCGGGGTCGCCCGGCCGTCGACGGAGGTGACGGTGACCACCCCCTGCTCGGCCAGATAGTTCGGGCCCTCGACGATCTGGACATCGGTCAGGGTCGCCTTCCACGGCCCGGCGATGACGCTGCCCCCGATCGGCAGGGCCTCGGCCGATTCCAGCTTGAAGCTCGTCTCGGCCACGGCACCCAGCACGAAGACGCCCAGCCCGGCGTGCGCCAGCGTCATGCCCCAGGCCCCCATCGGCAGGCCGCGCGCGCGGCGCAGAGCCTCGGCGAGCGGCGCGCGGAACAGGCGGATGCGCTCCACCACCTCGGCCAGGGCCCCGGCGATCAGCCAGACCCCGATGGCGATGCCCGCCGCCGTCAGCGCCTTCTTCGGTTCGAACGCCAGCCAGGCGGCGAACCCGCAGGCGATGGCGATGCCGCCTGCGACGGCCAGCCTCTGCATCGCGCCGACCGCATCGCCCCGCTTCCACGCCAGCAAGGGACCGGCGGGCAGGATCACGAAGGCGACCAGCATCAGCGGCGTGAAGGTCAGGGCGAAATAGGGCGGCCCGACCGAGATGGTCTCTCCGGTCGCCGCCTCCAGGATCAACGGATAGAGGGTGCCGAGCAGCACCGTCGCCGCCGCCACGGTCAGGAAAAGGTTGTTCAATACGAGCGCGCCCTCACGGCTGACCGGGGCGAACAGGCCACCGCCCTTCAGCTGGGGCGCGCGCCACGCGAACAGGGCGAAAGCCGATCCGGCCGCGACCGCGAGGATACCCAGCAGCATCAGCCCTCGCTCGGGATCCACGGCGAAGGCATGCACCGACGTCAGGACGCCGGATCGAACGAGGAAGGCCCCCAGCATGGAGAAGCTGAAGGCCAGCAGGGCGAGGAACACCGTCCAGCCCGCCAGCGCGCCGCGCCGTTCGGTCACCACCGCGCTGTGCAGCAGGGCCGTGCCCGCCAGCCACGGCATGAAGGAGGCGTTCTCGACCGGATCCCAGAACCACCAGCCGCCCCAGCCGAGCTCATAGTAGGCCCAGAACGATCCAAGCGTGATGCCCAGCGTCAGGAACATCCAGCTCGCCAGGGCCCACGGTCGCACCCACCGCCCCCACGCCGGCCAGAAGCCCGAGAAGGCCCGCCCCTCCACCAGGGCCGCGACGGCGAGCGAGAAGGTCACGGAGAAGCCGACGTAGCCGAAGTAGAGCAGCGGCGGATGGAGCGCGAGCGCCGGGTCCTGGAGCAGAGGGTTCAACGAGTTGCCCTGTACCGGCGCGTCCTCGATCCGCACGAAGGGATTGGAGGTGAAGACGGCGAAGGCGAGGAACATGACCGTCAGCGCGCCCTGGGCCGCGACGGCGGAGGTCTTGAGCCCAAACGGCAGCCCGCGCGCGCGGGCCAGCAGCGCCCCGAACACCGCCATGACCCCGCACCACAGGACCAGCGACCCCTCATGGCTGCCCCAGGCGGCCGAGACCTTGTAGAGCATAGGCTTGTCGGTGTGGCTGTTCCTCGCGACGTTCTCGACCGAGAAATCCGACACCACGAAGGCGAAGATCAGGGCCGCGAACGCCAGCACCAGGGCAAACGCCGTGGCGATCGCCGCCCCGTCCGCGCCACCGGCCAGCAGCGGGCTGCGCCGCACACGCCCGGCCGTCGCCAGTCCCGTCTGCAGGACCGACAGGACCAATGCCAGGATGAGGGCGAAGGCCCCGAACTCGACGATCATGTGGCGCTGGCGGCCCGGGCGGCGGCGCTGGCGGGCGGTGGGCCTTCTTCCGGCCGCCACTCGCCCTTGGCCTTCAGGCTCTCGGCGACCTCGCGCGGCATATAGGTCTCGTCGTGCTTGGCCAGAACGGTGGAGGCGCGGAACACCCGGTCCGGCCCGAACGTTCCCTCCGCCACGATCCCCTGCCCTTCGCGGAACAGGTCGGGAAGGTCGCCCTCGTAGATCACCCGGCTGGTGGCGGCGTTGTCGGTGACGGCGAAGGACACGGTCGCGCCCTGCTGGACCACGCTGCCGGCCTCCACCAGACCGCCCAGACGGATCTTGCGACCCGCCGGCGCGGCCTGTTCGGTCGCCTCCGACGGCGAGAAGAAGAAGGTCACATTGTCCTGCATGGCCCACAGCGACAGGCCGACCGCCAGCGCCAGCACGGGGGCGGCGGCGGCGACGACCCACAGACGACGTCGGGCCTTGGGCGATTTGGGAAGCCAGCTCATGACGCCGTCATATCTCCGCCGACGGTTGCGTCCAACGGGTCATCCCGCCGCGTCCAGACGGGTGGTCAGGTCGGCCCGGCGCGGATCGGCTGGATCGAGCGCCTCGATCAGCGGCGTCCAGAGCTGGCGCGCCCGCTCCGTCTCGCCCCGGGTGATGGCGAGGTCGCCCAGGAAGAACCGCGCGCCCAGCTGGGTCGGATCGAGCTCCAGAGCGCGGGTGAAGGCGGCCTCGGCGTCCGGCTGGATCTCGCCCTCGGCGGCGCGGACCAGGCTCTCGCCCAGACGCGCCCAGCTGGTGGCGTCATCGGGCTGGAGCGTCAGGGCGCGGCGAAAGGCCGTCGCCGCCCCAATCGGGTCGCCCGCCTCGAAGCGGGCCGCGCCCAGCATCGTCAGGGCCATGTGATTGTCAGGCTCGCGCCTGACCGCGCGGCTCAGGACCGCGGCGATGCGGGGCGCGTCCAGCGTCTCGGCCTGGCTGGCCCATTCGTCGATGCGACGCTCATAGGGCTGATCTTCGAAGCCGGGGCTACCCATGACGAAATAGAGCCCCAGGGTGCCCGCCGCCGTGGCCACGAGGGCACCCAGGGTGATGGCGCGGTCCCTCGGCCCGACGGACAGCGCCGCCTGCGGAGCGGGCTCGGACAGCAGGCGACGCCCGGCCTCGGCGCGCGCGGCGGTCCAGGCGTCCTCATCCAGCAGGCCCCTTGCCTTCAGCCGATCCAGCTCAGCCAGCTCGGCCGACGCCGTGGGCGCGGCGACGTCGCTCGCGCTTGCGCCCCGGCGCGCGCCGGTGAGCACCATCAGCCCCGCCAGAGCGGCGGCGAGACCGGTCAGGGTCCAGAAAACGATCATGGCGGACACGCTTAGACCAAGCGGAGAGCTCCCGCGAGAGCCCGCGACACCGCGTCTTGGTCAGGCGGTCCGGGCCAGCGAGCCGGCGGCGGCGGCGCGCCTGCGAACCGTGCGGGCCGGCTCGGTCGCGTCGATCAGTAGAAGCAGCTTGGCCAGGGTCTCGACATGGGCCAAGGCGCGGTCTTCGTCCTCGGCTTCGCCTGCGTTGACGGCTTCGATCGTCAGATCGACGAAGGTGGTGATCCGGTCGATCGCCGACTGCACCAGCTGGGATCTCTGACTCTCAATCCCGAAGGTCTGCGCTGCTGTGCGCATGGCGCCGACGAGCGTCAGAAGAACGATGGCGGTCTGCACCGCCCCGGGCGGGACAGCGCGCTCAAGATCGGCCGCTTCGCGCGTCATCCGCCCGGCGGTCTTGACCCGTTTCAACGGCAACACCGCGTCGAGCGCCTTGTCCGTCGACTTGAGGGTGTTCGACAGACCCCGGTTGATGCGGGTCCGGGCGTCGCGCGCCGTCGTGCCCCACTCACCGTTCGGATCGAGCTGGAGCGTCATGTCCAGTTCCGCCAGCGTCTCGGCGCACCAGGCGATGTCCGCCTTGATCTGGGGACCGGGATCGACGCCGGCCGCAGGCTTGAAGGCCCCGATCCGGGCCACTCGCGCCTCGACCTCGGCCAGCAGGCGGTTGACGAAGACCGCCATCTCGGAGCCGGACAGCACGCCTTCCTTGCTGGCCGAGCGCGAGGAATGGACGACCAGACGCAACACCAGCGAGGCGTCCGCCAAATGGGCGAACAGGATTTCCAGCATGCGCGGACCGCCGTCCGGCGTGATCTCCCCGGCGTCGCGGATCAGCAACCTGAGTTCCGCCAACTGGTCGGGAGTGGGTCTGAGAATCCAGTGCGGCAGAGATTTCAGGGCGCGACGCGCCAGGACCGCCAGGTCGAAACACCGCGCCAGGTCGGTCAGCCCCGCGTCCCGTTCGGCCTCCTGACCGGGCGTCGCCGGCCAGATCACATCGGCCTGGTCCCGGATCACGCCGGACGCGGCGATGCAGTAGCGGTCGGCCACGGCCACCACCTTTGGATCATCCTCGCGCAGGCGGATGTCGTCGAGCGTGGTCAGCAGTTCCGGGGCCGTGGCTGAAGCCGCCTTCCAGAGACGCGGCAGGACGCTAGACGGAAAGACCAGGCCCTCCACGCCGTCCCGGCGCGGGGCGAACAGGGGCATCATGGGGGCGAAGGCGACAGCGCGGCGTTTGCGGTCGACGCCCTCCTCGGCCAGCATCTGCGACAGGGCGCGGGCCTTGTCGCCCGGCATCTGGGCGACGGCCAGGGACAGGGTCTTCAGCGTCCTGTCGGGCAAGCGCTCGACCATCTGGGCGAGCACCGCACGCTGGGCGACCGACAATTCGGCCATGCCATTCTCCGAAAGCCGGACAGACCCGGCCAACCCGGATGGTGAACGGCCGAGGTTAAAAAATCCGGAAACGGCGTTTGGCGATCAGCGCCGGATATCGAAGCCGTCAGCAGCCATGGCGGCTCGCACCTGGGCCTCGTTGAACAGATTGAAGTCGCCGTGGACGGAGTGTTTCAACCCCGCCGCCGCGAGACCAAAGGCCAGAGCCTCGTCGTCCGCCCACCCCCTGGCCACGCCATGCAGAACGCCCGATGCAAAGGCGTCGCCGCCGCCGACCCGATCCACGACGCCCGACAGGGTGATGGGCGCGGCGTGATGTTCGCCGTCGCGGGTGATCATGACGGCCGACAGGGTCTGGTCGGCGACGCTGTCGTTGATCCGCAGGGTGCAGCAGATGCGCTCAAGCCTCGGCCAGGTCTCGAACGCAGCCGCCGCTGCCGCGCGGCGCCTCTGGGTCGGATCCGGGTTGCTGAACGACCGACCGAGGATCAGGGCGAAGTCACGGTCGTCGGCGAAGGCAAGGTTGGCACCCTCCATGATGGGGCGAAGCACCGACGGGGGATCGCCATCCCACTCCGACCACATCTTGCCGCGGAAGTTGCCGTCGAAGCTGACCTTGACCCCGCCCGCCGCAGCCGCACGCACGGCCGCCAGCGCCGCCGACGACCCGCCCGGTCCCGTCGCCGGGGTGACACCGGACAGATGCAGCCATTCGACCCCTTGCAGCAGGGTCGGCCAGTCGAACGCCTCCTCGACATGGCGGACGAAGGCAGAACCGGCGCGGTCGTAGAGCACCTCGGACGGCCTGCGGACGGCGCCGGGCGTCAGGAAGTAAAGCCCCATCCGACCGGGCAGGAAGCGGACACGGGAGGTGTCCACACCGTGCTTTCTGGCTTCGTCACGCGCGGCGTGGCCCAGGTCATTGTCCGGCAGAACGGTGGCAATGGCGGCGTCGGCTCCGAGCCGCGCGAGCGACACGGCGACATTGGTCTCCGCTCCGCCCGGCCGGACGGTCAGCGCGGGTGACTGCATCAGGAGTTCACCGGAGGCGGGCGTGAGACGCAGCAGCATCTCGCCGAAGCAGAGGATGGTCATGGCGATGACGCTAGACCGGGATCACCGCGCGAGCCAACCACCATCCACCGGCAGGGTGATCCCTTGCACATAGTCGGACGCGGCCGAGGCCAGGAATACCGCTGCCCCGCCGATGTCGGCGGGTTGTCCCCAGCGCCCGGCGGGGATGCGGCCAAGGATT
>NZ_LJHU01000079.1 GCF_001295975.1 Brevundimonas sp. AAP58
TGGCGGCAGGTCGTCGGGCCTAGATTGGGGCCTTCCCGCCACGACTAGCCCGGACGCCGCCCGTGACAGCCCATTTCATCCACGATGCCTACTTTTCGCGCGGCCTGGATCAGGCCGACCCGGACGTCGCCGCCGCCATCAAGGGCGAGCTGCATCGTCAGCAGGAGCAGATCGAGCTCATCGCGTCCGAGAACATCGTCTCGCGCGCGGTGCTCGAGGCGCAGGGGTCGGTCCTGACGAACAAATATGCCGAGGGGTATCCAGGCCGTCGCTACTATGGCGGCTGTGAGTATGTGGATGTCACCGAGGATCTGGCGCGGGAGCGGGCCAAGCAGCTATTCGGCGCGGCCTTCGCCAACGTTCAGCCGCACTCGGGCGCCCAGGCGAACCAGGCGGTGTTCTTCGCCCTGCTGCAGCCCGGCGACACCTTCCTGGGCATGGACCTCGCCTGTGGCGGGCACCTGACGCACGGCAGTCCGGCCAACCAGTCGGGCAAGTGGTTCCGGCCAGTGACCTACAAGGTCCGTGAGGACGACTTCCTAATCGACTATGACAACGTGGCCGAGATGGCTGAGCGCGAGAAGCCCAAGCTGATCGTCGCGGGCGCTTCGGCCTACAGCCGCCACATCGACTTCAAGCGGTTCCGCGAGATCGCAGACAGCGTGGGCGCATACCTTATGGTGGACATGGCCCACTATGCGGGCCTGGTCGCCGGGGGAGTCTATCCAAACCCGGTGCCGCACGCCCACGTCGTGACGACGACAACCCACAAGACCCTGCGCGGGCCGCGCGGCGGACTGATCCTGTCCAACGACCCGGATCTGGGCAAGAAGTTCAACTCTGCGGTCTTCCCCGGTCTGCAGGGCGGGCCGCTGGAGCACGTCATCGCCGCCAAGGCCGTGGCCTTCGGCGAGGCCCTGAAGCCCGAGTTCAAGGCCTATGCGGGCCAGGTCGTGAAGAACGCCCAGGCCCTGGCAGCCGTCCTGGTCGAGCGCGGACTGGCCATCGTCTCGGGCGGCACCGACAGCCACCTGATGCTGGTCGACCTGCGGCCCAAGGGCGTGACCGGCAAGGCGACGGAGCTTCAGCTCGAGCACGCCCTGATGACCTGCAACAAGAACGGCGTGCCGTTCGACACCGCACCCTTCACCGTGACGTCGGGCGTGCGCTTGGGCACGCCGGCGGGGACTACGCGCGGCTTCGGCGTGGCCGAGTTCCAGCAGGTCGGTCACTGGATCGCCGACGTCGTCTCCTCGATGAACGGCGGGGACGAGGCCGATCCGGCCGTCGTCGCCGAGGTCGCTGGCAAGGTGCGCGAGCTGACGGCGCGCTTCCCGATCTACGGATAAGGCCACCGCATGAAGTGCCCCTTCTGCGGCAACGCGGACAGCCAGGTGAAGGACAGCCGCCCGTCGGACGACGGCGCGGCCATCCGTCGTCGCCGGTCCTGTCCCAACTGCGGCGGGCGCTTCACCACCTTTGAGCGGGTCCAGCTGCGCGAGCTGGTGATCCTGAAACGGAACGGGCGGCGCACGCCGTTCGACCGCGACAAGCTGGAGCGGTCGCTCGCCATCGCGCTGAGGAAACGCCCGATCCAGCCGGAACAGGTCGAGCAGATGGTGTCGCGCATCGTGCGCCAGCTCGAGAGCCTGGGCGAGACCGAGATCCCGTCAAGCGTCGTCGGCGACTTCATCATGAAGGCGCTGAAGGGCGTCGATGAGGTGGCCTATGTCCGCTACGCCTCGGTCTACAAGGACTTCCGCGCCACCGGCGACTTCGCCCGCTTCCTGGGCGACGAGGGGCTGGACGACGATCCCGGAGCATCGCGCGGCTGATGCGGATCACCTGGAAGGTCGCGACGTCGCTGGACGGCCGCATCGGCACGTCCACGGGCGAGAGCCAATGGATCACCGGGCCAGAATCCCGAGCCCAGGGACACAGGCTCCGCGCCGCGCACGACGCCGTGCTCGTCGGCGTCGAGACGGTGCTGGCCGACGACCCCCGCCTGACCGTCCGCCTGCCCGACGAGCCGGACCTGGAGGCGAAGCAGCCGCTGCGGGTCGTGCTGGACAGCAAGCTCAGGACGCCGTCCTTCGCCCGGATCGCGGCGGCGGGCACGCTGATCCTGACCACGCGCGATCCCATGCAGATCGGCCCGGCGGAGGTCATTCGCGTCGCGGGCGACCAGAACAACCGGCCGAGCGTCGAAGCCGTGGTCCAGACCCTGGCGGCCCGGGGCGTGAAGAGCCTGATGATCGAGGGTGGTGGCCGCGTGGCCGCGTGCTTCGTCTCGGCGGGTCTGGTCGACGCGATAGAGTGGTTCCGGGCGCCGATCCTGCTGGGCGGCGACGGACGGCCCGGCGTGGCGGCTCTCAACCTCGCCAGGTTGGCGCATGCGCCGCAGTATCGCAGACTTGCGGTCGAGGTTCTGGGTGACGACCTGTGGGAACGCTACGAAAGGCGATCCTGAGATGTTCACCGGCATCATCACCGACATCGGCCGCGTTCGCGCGGTCGCCCAGACGGCGCGTGACCGCCGCTATGAGATCGAGACGGCGTGGGACACATCGGGCATCGATCTGGGCGCCTCCATCAGCCATTCCGGCGTCTGCCTGACCGTCGTGGAGAAGGCGCCGGGCTGGTTCGCGGTCGAGGTCTCGGGCGAGACCCTGTCGAAGACGACGCTGGGTGCCTGGACGGCGGGGACGAAAATCAACCTTGAGCGCGCGACCCGGGCTGGGGATGAATTGGGCGGGCACATCGTGTCCGGGCACGTCGACGGACTGGGGTCCGTCGTCGAGATCACGGCCGAAGGCGGGTCGCACCGCATCGTCATCGAGGCGCCCGAGCCGCTGCATCGATTCATCGCGGCCAAGGGGTCGATCACGGTCGACGGCGTGTCCCTGACCGTGAACAGCGTGGACGGCCGCCGCTTCGGCCTGAACATCATTCCCCACACCTGGGAGGCCACGACGCTGGGCGAACTCAAGGTCGGCGACCCGGTCAATCTGGAGATCGACATGCTGGCCAGATACCTCGCCCGGTGGCAGGAGACCGCGTGATGCACCTCGCCGCCGCCACCACAGACAGCCCGATCAGCCCGATCGAGGACATCCTGGAGGACGCCCGCAACGGCCGTGCCTACATCCTCGTCGACGCCGAGGATCGGGAGAACGAGGGCGACGTCATCATCCCGGCCCAGTTCGCCACGCCGGACCAGATCAACTTCATGGCTCGCCACGCGCGCGGCCTGATCTGCCTGGCCATCACCTCGGAGCGGGCGCGCGCCCTGCGCTTGCCGCCCATGGCCGCCGAGAACCGCACCAGCATGGGCACGGCCTTCACGGTCTCGATCGAGGCGCGCGAAGGCGTCACGACCGGCATTAGCGCGGCGGACCGCGCCCGGACCATCCAGGTCGCGGTCGATCCGATGAAGGGCGCCGACGACATCGTCTCGCCCGGCCATGTCTTCCCGCTGGTTGCCCGCGACGGCGGCGTGCTGGTCCGGACCGGGCACACAGAGGCAGCGGTCGATATCAGCCGCATGGCCGGTCTGACGCCCGCCGGCGTGATCTGCGAGATCATGAACGACGACGGCACCATGGCGCGCCTGCCGGACCTGATCGCTTTCGCCCAGTTGCATGGCCTGAAGATCGGCACCATCGCCGACCTGATCGCCTATCGCCGTCGCACCGAGCGGTTCGTCGAGCGGGTCATGGACACCCCGTTCGAGAGCGTCCACGGCGGGCCGTTCCGCCTGATGCTCTATCGGAACACCATCGAGGGCGCCGAGCACGTCGCCCTGGTCCACGGCAAGATCGAGCCGGGCAAGCCGACCCTGGTGCGCATGCACCAGGTCGATTTCGCCGCCGACCTCCTGGGCCATGTCGAGGCGCGCCAGAGCTACATTCCCAACGCCCTGAAGACGATCACCGATCACGACGGAGCAGGCGTCGTGGTGTTCCTGCGCGACCCGACGCTTCAGGGCCTGGCCGAACGACTGTCGGGCGCGGACAAGCCCGTGGCCATCGACCGGTCCTTGCGAAACTACGGCGTCGGGGCGCAGATCCTGCTCGATCTCGGCGTGCGCGACATGATCGTCATGAGCTCCAGTCGGCCCGAGCCCGCCGCCATCGAGGGATACGGCCTCAACATCGTTGGCTGGCGCACCATGGACGGAGAAGACCCATCCTGACCGAAGCTCCCCGCGTCCTGATCGTCGAGGCGCGCTTCTATGACGATCTGGCCGACGCCCTGCTGGAAGGCGCCAAGGACGCGCTGAAGGCGCGCGGCGCGACCTTCGACGTCGTCACCGTACCGGGCGCGCTGGAAATCCCGCCCGCCATCGCGCTCGCCGACGAGGCCGGCAAGTTCCCGACCGCGCCGCGCTACGACGGCTATGTCGCGCTCGGCGTCGTCATCCGCGGCGAGACCTATCACTTCGAGATCGTGTCGGATCAATCGGCGGCCGGGATCATGACCCTGGGCACGCGGGGGTTGATCATCGGTAACGGCGTCCTGACCGTCGAGGATGAGGCCCAGGCCTGGGCGCGAGCGCGTCTGTCTGAGGGCGACAAGGGCGGCGGGGCGGCGCGCGCCTGCATGGACCTGATTGAACTCAAGCGCCGTTTGCGCCTAGGGCTGCACGGATGAGCGAGCCCGCGTCCCCCAACTCCATCGCGTCGGTCCTTGAGCAACTGGCCGAGGCCGAAGCGGCGCGGGCCGAGCCGCAGCTGACCAGCCGCCAGCGTCGCGCCCGGACCGTGGCGCGTCTGGCCGCCGTTCAGGCGCTCTATCAGATGGAGTTGGCCGGGGAGGGGGTCGAGACCGTCATCTCCGAGTTCGAGAACCATCGCTTCGACGCCCAGATCGAGGGCGAGATGCTGGCCGAAGCCGACGAGGACTGGTTCGCCGAGATCGTGCGCGGCGTGGTCACCAGCCAACGCGGCATCGACACGGCGGTGAAGGCGCGTCTGGCGTCGAACTGGCGGCTGGAGCGGCTGGACGCGACGCTTCGGGCGCTGTTGCGCTGCGGGGCCTGGGAGCTGATGGAGCGCCCTGAGGTCCCCAGGGAAATCGTCATCGACGAATACGTCGAGCTGGCCAAGGCCTTCTTCGACGAGGCCGAGGCCAAGTTCGTCAATGCGGCGCTCGACGGCGTCGCCCGTGACGTCCGGCCGAAGAGCTGACGCCGTGCCCGCCGTCGACGTCGCCGGCGAGTTCGAGACTATCGAGCGGTTGCTTCGGCCACTGGCCCATCCAGACTATGCGCGAGACCTCGCCGACGACGTGGCGGTGCTGCCGTCGCGCCCCGGGTTCGACCTCGTCCTGACCAAGGACGCCATCGTCGAGGGCGTGCACTTCCTGCCGGACGATCCGCTGGACACGGTGGCGCAGAAGCTGCTGCGGACGAACCTGTCCGATCTGGCCGCCAAGGGCGCCGAGCCGTTCGGTTATCTGCTGGCCTGCCACTGGTCCGAACGCTGCGGCTGGCCGGAGCGGCAGGCTTTCGCGGCCGGACTGGCGGTCGACCAGAAGGCGTTCGGCGTGAGCCTGCTGGGCGGCGACACGGTTGTGACGCCGGGTCTAGCGAGTTTTTCGGCGACGCTGCTCGGCTGGGTTCCGAGGGGTGGGGCACCGACGCGAGCCGGAGCCCGGCCCGGCGACGCTGTCTATGTGACTGGCACGATCGGCGACGGCTGGCTGGGTCTGCAGGCGGCGCAGGGACGGCTGTCGCTGGACCCGGAGCGGGTCGCGGCGCTCGCAGAACACTATCGCCGTCCCGTGCCGCGGCTGGAGTTCGGACAGGCGGTCCGGGGCCTGGTCAGCGCCATGATGGATGTCTCCGACGGCTTAGTCGCCGACGCCGCCCACATCGCGCGGGCCAGCGGCGTCGGACTGGAATTCGATCTGGAAGTCACGCCGCTGTCGGCGGCGGCGCACGCCTGGTTCGACAATCGCATCGACCCCGAAGCGGCGATGAAGAAGCTCGTCACCGGCGGGGATGACTACGAACTCCTGCTGACCGCATCGGAGCGGGAGGAGTCCGCGCTGCGACGGGAGGCCGATCGCCTGAGATTGCGGCTGACGCGCATCGGGCGCGTTGTATCCGGTGCAGGCGTGGAGGCGCGCTATCTCGGCAAACCCGTCCGCATCGACCACGGCGGCTGGACCCACGGCGGGTAGCAACGGAATCTCAAACCCTCTCTGGCAGTGTGCCGACATGCGCCGCAGAGACCTCTTCGCCCTCGGAACCCTGGCCGTCGCCGCGACCGCGGCAGGGAGCGCCTCTGCGGGCGGCCCGACGTCGTCGTCGGGAACGGTCGCGCCGTCGCTGAACATCGCGGGCGTGGGCGTGCCAATCATCGCGGGCGGGCGCATCCGCAACTACGTCTTCGTGACCCTTCGGCTGACGCTTGGATCCGGCCAGACGCCGGAGATGATGCGGGCCAAGGAGCCCTACTATCGCGACGCCCTGGTGCGTCAGGCGCACCGGACGCCCTTCGTACTCGCCGATGACTGGACCCGCGTCGATTCGGAGGCCATCAGCGCCTGGCTGATGCGCGCCGCGCCGTCGATCTCGGGCGCGGGCTCGATCGCCTCGGCCGAGGTGGCGCTCCAGACGCCCCGCCGTCGTACGGGCGTCCGCCCCGTCTGACTTCCAGGGGCTCAAAAACCCCAGCCTGACAGCAAAAGCCCGGTTGCGCCCATCCGCCGCATGCGGCACGGTTTGGCCGCAATTCCCGCTGGGACGTAACCACGCGTCCTGACGCGCACGGGGGGACCGGAAGGCGGAAAGAGGCGAACAACGCCCGCCGCGCCAAGGGTCCGCGCGCCCAAATGCACTAGGTATGGAAACGCCAATGACGAACTACTTGTGGCTAGTCATAGCCGCGGGCGCCCTGGGGGTCCTGTACGGGCTCATCCAGACGGCCGCCCTGATGAAGGCCGACACCGGCAACGACAAGATGCGAGAAATCGCCGCCGCCATCCAGGAAGGGGCCTCGGCCTATCTGCGGCGGCAGTACACCACCATCGGCATGGTCGGCGTGGTCATCCTGATCGCGGCCTGGCTGCTGATCGGTCCCTATGCCGCCATCGGCTTCGTGATCGGGGCAGTGCTGTCCGGCCTGGCCGGGTTCGCCGGCATGCTGATCTCGGTCCGCGCCAACGTCCGCACCGCGCACGCCGCCTCGCAGAGCCTGTCGAAGGGTCTGGACCTCGCGTTCCGGTCCGGCGCCATCACCGGCATGTTCGTGGCGGGCGGCGCGCTTCTCGGCGTTGCGGGCTACTACGGCGTCCTGACCGAGGTGCTCGGGCTGGAATCGACGGGCCGCGAGGTCATCGACGGCCTGGTGGCTCTGGGCTTCGGCGCCTCGCTGATCTCCATCTTCGCGCGTCTGGGCGGCGGCATCTTCACCAAGGGCGCCGACGTGGGCGGCGACATGGTGGGCAAGGTCGAGGCCGGCATCCCCGAGGATGATCCCCGCAACGCCGCGACCATCGCTGACAACGTGGGCGACAACGTCGGCGACTGCGCCGGCATGGCCGCCGACCTGTTCGAGACCTATGCGGTGACGACGGTGGCCACCATGGTGCTGGCGGCCATCTTCTTCCGCGGCCAGCCCTATGTGGACGTGCTTATGCTGCTGCCGCTGGCCATCTGCGGCGTCTGCATCGTCACCTCGATCATCGGCGCCTTCTTCGTGCGCCTGGGCAAGAACAACAGCATCATGGGCGCCCTGTATCAGGGCCTCATCGTGACCGGCGTCCTGTCGGTCGGCGCCGTGTATTGGGTCATCAACACCCTGGTCACCGGCCCGGTCGTGACGACCAGCGGCCTGCAGATTGAGCCCATGGCCCTGTTCTGGTCCGGCCTCGTCGGCCTGATCGTGACCGCCGCCATCGTGGTGATCACCGAGTACTACACCGGCTCCAACTTCCGCCCGGTTCGGTCGGTCGCCAACGCTTCGGTCTCGGGGCATGGCACAAACGTGATCCAGGGCCTGGCCGTGTCGCTGGAGGCCACCGCGCTCCCGGCGCTGGTGATCATCGTCGGCATCGTCGCCAGCTTCCAGCTGGCGGGCCTGTTCGGCATCGCCATCGCCACCACGACCATGCTGGGCGTGGCCGGGATGATCGTGGCGCTGGACGCCTTCGGTCCCGTGACCGACAACGCCGGCGGCATCGCCGAGATGGCGGGTCTCCCCTCGGAAGTGCGTCACTCGACCGACGCCCTGGACGCCGTGGGCAACACCACCAAGGCCGTGACGAAGGGCTATGCGATCGGTTCGGCGGGCCTCGGCGCGCTGGTGCTGTTCGCCGCCTACACCTCGGACCTGCAGTACTTCGCCTCCAACCCGGCGGAGTATCCCTTCTTCGCCAACATGGGCGTGGTCGCCTTCGACCTGACCAATCCCTACGTCGTCGTCGGCCTGCTGTTTGGGGGGCTGCTGCCCTTCCTGTTCGGCGGCATGTCGATGATGGCCGTGGGCCGCGCGGCCGAATCGGTCGTGGCCGAGGTGCGTCGCCAGTTCCGCGATAACCCCGGCATCATGACCTATGAGGTCAAGCCGGAGTATGGCCGGGCGGTCGACATCCTGACCAAGGCGGCGATCCGCGAGATGATCGTGCCGTCGCTGCTGCCCGTGCTGTCGCCGATCGTGCTGTTCGTGGCGGTGCTGTTCATCTCGGACAAGGCCAACGCCTTCGCCGCGCTCGGCGCCATGTTGATGGGCGTCATCGTCACCGGCCTGTTCGTCGCGGTCTCCATGACCTCGGGCGGCGGCGCCTGGGACAACGCCAAGAAGGTCATCGAGGAAGGCTTCACCGACAAGAACGGCGTCCTCCACGGCAAGGGCTCCGAGGCGCACAAGGCCGCCGTCACCGGCGACACCGTTGGCGATCCCTACAAGGACACGTCCGGCCCGGCGGTGAACCCGATGATCAAGATCACCAACATCGTGGCGCTCCTGCTGCTCGCGGTGCTGGCGAGCGGGACCATCGGCTGATCCCTGTCCTGGGCATATGAGACGGGCGTCCTGGCCAGGCGTGGCCAGGACGCCCTTTTTTCATGGAGCGACCCGCGGGCGATGAAGAGCGTCGCCGCTCGCCCGTCAGCTTTCGCCGAACAATGGACTCTGATCGGAAAACGACTGTAGCTTGACCATGGGGCGACAAGGCGGCGCTTAGTCAGCCCCGGCTGAATCCAGGATCCAGGTCAATGCGGGGGCGTGACTGTCGTGATGAAGATCTTCGGCCGGGTGTTTCTGATTGTCCTCGTGGCGGGGGCGGTTCTCGGCGTCGGCTGGTCTGTCTTCGACGGGGTGCAGCGCGCGAAGGTCGAGGCCGCGGTGCGGCCCTGGATCAGCGAGAACGCCGTCGCCTTCGACCCAGACACGCCCGACAGCCTGTGGAGCCCGGAGTTGGCCCGTGTGCTTGGCGGTGCCCGCCTTATCGGGGTCGGCGAGGCGACCCACGGGAGTCACGAGGACGGAGCCGCCAAGGCCGCCATCATCAAGGGGCTGGTGACCTCCGGGGCTGTGGATACGGTCATTCTGGAGGTCAACGCCAATGGCGGTCGAGAACTCGACGCCTTCATCCGGGGTGAGTCCGGCGATCCCGCAGAGCGCGTGCGTACGGCCAACATCTTCAGGGTGAACAAAACGTCCGCCCTCGCGGATTTGATCGGTTGGCTGCGAGACTGGAACAGGACGGCCGCGAACCCCGTGCGCATTTACGGGATCGACTGTCAGGCGACATCGCCCGACGCCCTGCTCGCGCATCAGGCGCTGACGAGGCTTGAGCCCGCTGAAGCTCAGCGGCTGGCCCCCCCGCTGTCGCCGATTTTGTCGTCGGAGGCGCAAGCGCTCCGGTTCCCGATGCTGATCAAGTCCCTGACCTCGGCGCAGCTTCAGGAGGCAATGGCAGCTCTGGTCGAGCTCCGCAGAGCCCTCGAACGCCATCCGGGGACGGAAGACGCCCGCTATGCGGCCCTGACGGCCTGGCAAGGGCTCAAGGCCTTTGAGCTCGAGACCTCTGACGGCCGGATCACGGGCGATGCCGCAGCCATCGCGGATTACTATTCCCGGCGCGATGTCTTCATGGCCGAAAATATCCTGAACGGGCCTGCACAGGGCGCGGGGGTGTTCTGGGCTCACAATAATCACGTGGCAGGCGGCGTGCCGGCCGGAACGGGCTACGTCCCCACGGGGGCCCGTCTACGCGAGGCGCTGGGAGACGCCTATCGCGTGGTGGTGACTGAATATGGAACGGCGCGTTTCAACGCGGTGCCCATGTGGCTGCCCTTCCCGCAACCCTCCGCGTCGGACGCGCAGAGCGAGATCACCTGGACCGTGCTGCACGGAAGGCCGGCGGCGCTTTTCTCTCGCGCGCATTCCGGACCCTATTGGGTGGCGCTGAGCGATCTGCCTGACACCGAAGCGAGCGCCGCGTGGCGCGCCTTGCCCTATACGCTCGATTGGCCCGGCTGGGTTGCCACGCCCGTCCAGTTTCTCAAGGCACCTTTCCGGGTTCCGCTCGGAGAGATGTTCGATGTCGTCGTCTATATCCCGGAGATGACGCCGTCCCGGCCGGTCTGACAACGAGAGCTCGGGCGACCGGCGAGGCTCATGTCGCGAGCGCTCGCTTTGGCAATCACTCCGAAGGGTGAGCTCCAGAGCGATCCTTTCGGAATGGCGGTCTGGGTGCCTTTTGGGGGCGCGGCCGGGATATCAGTCCGGACGGCGCTGTCCGGGCACGTCTTCATCCGTCCTTGGCAGCTGACCACGGCCGACGTTGCCCAGCAGCTGTTCGATCACCGTCAGCTCGCGGCCCCGTGTCGGCGTCTCGCGGTCGTTCATGGCGACCTGCTGGCCATCCTCGAGGCCCAGCGTCCGCACCTCGGCGACCCTGTCGTCGGCGGCGAAGGTGATGGCGGTCACGGAACGCTGAGACACCTGCGGACGGTTGTAGGTGTACCGCTCTGTCGTCTGGCTGATGTAGTACCAGATGTTCTCTTCGAAGGTGGACGTGGCCGAGGGTGAGCCCAGCTGGGCCAGCACGGTCGACTTGGTGTCCTCGCCGACCTTGATCTCGGCCGGGGCGACATCGACGGTCTGGAAGCCGTGGGTACCGACCACAGGCGCGCAGGCCGAAGCGGCAGCGCCGAGGGCGGTCACGAGAGCCAGGGTGGCGGCGGCTTTGTTCATGGATCGGAGCGCCTGCGACAAAACAAGGTCTTTGACCTAGACGGACCCGCGTCCTAGTTCAACGGCGCGGCGGAAAAGGGGCCGCAGAACCCATGCTTCAGAAACTGTTCCGCGTCCGTCCCAACGATCGTATCGGCCTGGACCTCTATGCCAAGACGGTCGAGCAGGCCCGCGATCCGGCGTTCTTCACGGACCTTGGGGTGGCCGACGAGATCGACGCGCGCTTCGAGCTCTACACGCTGCACATTCTTCTGCTGATCCTGCGGCTGCGCGACGAAGGAGAGGCAGGAGCCGAGATCGGCCAGGAACTGTTCGACGTCTATGTTTCGGCGCTCGACAACGCCTTGCGTGAACTGGGCGTGCATGACGTCACGGTCGGCAAGAAGATGCGCAAGCTTGGCGAAGCCCTGTATGGCCGAATGACCGCCTACGAGGGGCCGGTCCGTGCAGCTGACAAGGCGACGCTCGCCGAGGCTCTCGCCCGCAACGTCTATTCGGGAGCGGAGGGTAAATCCGGCGAGCGGCTGGCCGACTACGCCTTGCGGGCCAGAGCCGGGTTGGCCGCCCAATCTCTGAAGCAGGTGCTGGCCCAGCCGGTCTGGGCGGAGGTCGCGGCGTGAACCCGGATCATCGCCTGCCCTTTAGCGAGGTTCTGCGCGTCAATGAGATCGGCGCGGGGGTGACCCGGCGGCTGGTACCGGACGAGGCGGCGCGGGTCCGGATCGTCAAGGCGCTGGATCTCGCCTCGCTGACGTCGTTCGAAAGCGAAATCACCGTGGCCCCCGCCCACGTCGGCTGGAGGCTGTCCGGCTGGGTCCGCGCCCAGGCCGAACAGGTCTGCGGCGTCACGCTGGAGCCCTTGCCGGTTAGTGTCGACGAGCGGTTCTCGGTCGATCTGGTCGAAGAAGCCGACACGGCGTCCGAGGTCGAGGTCACCCTAGAAGACGACTCGCCAGACGTGATTGAGGAAGGCCGCATCGACCTGGGCCAATACGCCGTCGAACAGTTCGCGCTCGCGCTCGATCCTTTCCCGAGGAAGCCCGGCGCGGAGTTCGCCCAGCCCGAAGAACCTGCGGAAATCTCGCCCTTTGCCGTTCTGAAGCAGCTGCGCGCGGCCAAGGACGGAAAAAGCTGACGCAACGTCGGCTCGGATTGCATCCGTCCCGCGGGGCGGTATCCTTGGCGTACATAAGACCGCGCCCCTGAAGGCGCGCCGGAGCGTCCGACCCCCTTGCTAGCCCCGACCGTTATCTCGCTCGACGCCATGGGCGGCGACCATGGCCCGCCCGTCGTCGTGGCGGGCGTGCGCGACTACATCCGTCGGCATGGCGGCGAGGGCGTCCGGTTCCTGCTTCACGGCGACGAGGCTGCCATCGTCGCGGAACTGGCTCGGCACACTCTGACGGCCGAAGTCTGCGACATCCGCCACACGGACAAGGTCGTGGCGATGGATGAGAAGCCCGCCCAGGCGATGCGTCGGGGCAAGGGCTCCAGCCTGTGGAACGCCATCGAGGCGGTTAAAATGGGCGAGGCGGGGGCAGCGGTGTCGGCGGGCAACACCGGTGCCTTGATGGCGATCTCCAAACTGATCCTGCGGATGTCGGCGCAGGGGCTGGAACGGCCGGCCATCGTCGCCAGTTGGCCGACGCTGAGGGGCGTGACGGCGGTGCTGGACGTCGGCGCCAACGTCGAGAGCGACGCCGAGCAGCTGGTCGAGTTCGCCATCATGGGCGAGGCCTTCATGACCGCCGTGCACAACATCGCCCGACCAAGCATCGGCGTGCTGAACGTCGGCTCCGAGGACATGAAGGGCCACGAATCGGTGCGCGAGGCGTCGCGGATCCTGCGCGAGGGCGGCCTGGGCCTAGCCTATCATGGCTTCGTCGAAGGCGACGACATCGCCAAGGGCACGGTCGACGTGGTCGTCACCGACGGCTTCACCGGCAATATCGCGCTGAAGACCGCCGAAGGCGTGGCGCGCTTCATCTCGGCCCTACTGAGAGAGGCCCTGACCTCCAGCCTGCGCGCCAAGGCGGGCGCCGTCATCGCCATGCCGGCGCTGAAGGCCATGGCCCAGAAGATCGACCCCAGCGCCATCAACGGCGGGCCGCTGCTGGGCCTGAACGGCATCGTCGTGAAGAGCCACGGGGGTGCCGACGCCAAGGGCTTCGGCAACGCCATTCGAGTCGCGGTCGAACTGGCCCGCAGTGACTATCTGGCGACCGTGGGGGCCAACCTCGGCCGCCTGGACCGTATCATGCACGCGGCCCCGGCGGCTGCGTCTGAGGAAGAGACCGTTTCGTGAGCGTCATCCGCAGCGCCGTCACCGGCGTGGGTTCCTATCTGCCCGAACAGATCGTCACCAATGACGACCTGTCGGAGATCGTCGACACCTCCGACGAATGGATCATCGAGCGCACCGGCATCCGCCAGCGCCACAAGGCCCGTGACGATCAGCCGACCAGCGATCTGGCCGTCGAGGCGGCGCGCCGGGCGCTGGCCGACGCGGGCCGTGACCCGTCCGAGGTCGATCTGATCGTCGTGGCGACGACGACGCCGGACATGACATTCCCGGCCACCGCCTCGATCGTGCAGCGAAAGCTCGGCGCGCCCACCTGCATCGCCTTCGACGTCCAGGCGGTGTGCTCGGGCTTCGTCTATGCGCTCAGCGTCGCCGACGGCTTCGTGGCGCGAGGGCACGCCAAGTGCGCCCTGGTCATCGGCGCCGAGGAGATGACCCGGCTGATGGACTGGACCGACCGGACGACCTGCGTCCTGTTCGGCGACGGCGCCGGGGCCTTCGTGGTCGAACCGCGCGAAGGGCAGGGGACGACGGCCGATCAGGGCGTGCTGGGTTTCGCCCTGCGCTCGGACGGGACCAAGACCGATCTGCTCTATGTCGATGGCGGGCCGTCCAGTACGGGCACGGTCGGTCACCTGCGCATGGCCGGCAATCAGGTGTTCCGCCACGCCGTGGTGAACATCGCCGAGGCCATCACGGCGGCCTGTCAGGCGGCGGGGATCACCGTGCCCGAGGTCGACTGGTTCGTGCCGCATCAGGCCAATCAGAGGATCATCAAGGGCGTCGGCGACCGGCTGGGTCTGGACGAGCACAAGGTGATCTCGACAGTGGCGATGCACGCCAACACCTCCGCCGCCTCGATCCCTCTGGCGATGGACGCGGCCATTCAGGACGGCCGGATCAAGCGCGGCGACCTGATCCTGCTGGAGGCCATGGGCGGCGGCCTGACCTGGGGCGCGTGCGCGTTTCGGTTCTGAGGCGACGGGCTTAAGCACGCCGACGCTTTGACTTGGCGGCGTTTTCCCCTTTTATGGGAAGGCTGGACCTTGGGGGACGATCCGTGGGCGAACTGCAGACACTGACCCGAGCCGATCTCTGCGAGGCCGTCCACGAAGAGGTCGGCCTCTCGCGCCAGGAGTGCGCGAGCCTGGTCGAACGCACGCTGGACCTGATCGTCGAGGCCCTGGAGAAGGGCGAGACTGTCAAACTGTCCGGCTTCGGCGTCTTCCAGGTCCGGGAAAAGCGGGCCCGCATGGGGCGCAATCCCAAGACCGGCGAACCGGCCGCGATCAATCCGCGCCGCGTCATCAGCTTCCGCGCCAGCCAGATCATGAAGGCCCGAGTCCACGGGGCCAACGGGGCCTGAGATGCCCAAGTCCGCCCAGGCCTTCCGCACCATCTCGGAAGCCGCCGAGGCGGTCGGCGCGCCCCAGCACGTGCTGCGGTTCTGGGAGACCAAGTTCGCCTTCGTCACGCCGGTCAAGCGGGCGGGCGGACGGCGCTTCTATCGTCCGCAGGATGTCGTCATCCTGAAGGCGATCAAGAAGCTGCTCCATGAAGACGGCCTGACCATCAAGGGCGTGCAGAAGCTGCACAAGGAGCAGGGTCTGGCGGCGCTGGCGGCCCACGGCGGGGGCGATGCGATGATGAGCTTCGCGGGCCCGGAAGTCCCGGCCACCGCGTCCGGAACGGCCGAATCGAGCCGGGCCGTGACGGGCTCCACGGCGGAGCGGCTGCGCTCCGTGCTCGCCGATCTGGAAGCGGCCAAGGCGCGTCTGGACGCCGTCCTGACCGCCTGACCGGCAATCGACGCCGGCGGCGCTTTTAGGGTTTGCGGCGGCGCGGCCCCGCCGCTATACGACCGGCCTCTCGGAGCGTGGCGCAGCCTGGTAGCGCACTTGACTGGGGGTCAAGGGGTCGCAGGTTCGAATCCTGTCGCTCCGACCATCTTCCCTTGACCCATGTTTGTTTGCCCTAACGCTCGCCGCGCGGCGGCTCACTGCTTGAGGGCTAGAACCCCTTCACGAGCTGGATGATCCAGCGCTGGTCGTAGGGCTCGTCGTCGCTGATGGGGAACTCGACGCCGGTCAGCAGGAACAGGCTGTCGACCAGGCGGGTGCGGAGCGCGGGCGTCAGGCTGACGACGCCGTCGCCGTCGTCCGGCTCGAACCAGTTCAGCGCCAGGGAATGGGTGAACTGGCCCAGAGGCGCGGCCTGTGCGGGCGTCACGGTCTGGCCGAGCGCGAGGCTGAGCCCGAAGCCGTCCGCGCCGCCTTCGTCCCGCGCCGAATAGGCGACGCGGCCCCTGAAAGAGACGCCGGCACCTAGATCGCTCCAGAGATTGACCTGGGGCGTCACGCCGAAGACCTCGCCCGCGCCGACCGAATCGTCGCCCGTCGGCAGTTCGAAGCCGACCCCGGCGTTCAGCGACAGGTCGCGGGTCTCGGCGAGCATGACCTGACCAGTCACGCCGATGTCACCAAAGCCGGAGCCGCCGCCGTCCAGCTCCTGATAGACCGGGACCTCGATGCCGACCCAGAAGCGGCGGGACAGGGGGTAGTTGAAGCGGGTCGTGATCCGTTGGGCGTCGCCCAGGTCGGTCTCGGTCCAGTCGTAGGCGAGGTGGACCTCTCGCGTGAAGAAGCCGTCGGGAGCGCCGAGCCAGCCCTGGCGGGGCGCTCCGCTGGAGCCGTCCGGGACGGGGATCCAAGCTTGGTTGAACTCCTCGCCGAACCGTTCGCCGTCCAGCGGGGTCCAGGTCTGGGCCGTGGCCGAGGAGACCATGCCGAACAAGGCGGCGGTCGAAAGCAGGGCTGCGAGGGAGCGAGCGCGAGTGGACATGGGCGATCCTCAAGGGACGCGGGAGGCCGCGCCGTCGCGAACGGCCCCCTGGCCGCCGCAACAACCAATAAGGCTTGAGGATGGCCGCCGATCTTTTCGGCGATTGGCGTTTGCTTGTGTCGGCTTGCCGTTAGTTGCCGCGCCGCTTCAGGAAGGGCTTGCCCTCGGCCCAGCTGAGCAGGGGGAACAGCGGGACGCCCCAGAGGGTGCCGACCAGGGCGTAGTAGGCCAGCTGGGCCAGCGGGTTCGCGGGCACGCGCTCGCCGATCAGCGTCGCGGCCCAGATGTAGAAGCCAAGGAAGACCAGGATGCCGAAGGCCGCGACCAGGCGGCGGGTGCGAAGGCCCATCAGCGGGTGTTCCGGAACAGGTAGAAGGTGAAGAGGCTGAGGATGGACCCCGCGCCCGACCAGACGGTCCAGCCCAGCTCGTCCATCGTCGATGCGCCAAAGACGCGCACGGCCAGGAACCAGCCACAGACCGCGCCGGTCGCTGACACCAGGCTGGCACCGAACAGGCCCCGGCGGCCAGTCATCAGATCGGCGACCCAGGCGAGGGCCAGAACCGCGACGGTGGCGATGACGATATCGGCGTGCTGCACCCGGATTCAGTCTCCTTGCGCGCCGCTGCGACCTCGCGTCCCGACGGCGACTTTGATCTTGCCGCGATCGGGGGGCATACCGCCTCTCGTCGCGTTTGGCGGCACTGTATCGGTCGGAGCGTCAGGCGTCGAATGAACCGTTTCGGAAAGGTCGAACAGTCGCGGGCGGTGGCGATCTGGCTGTTCTTCACCGCGGCCATGGTATTCGCCATGGTGGTGATCGGCGGGATCACCCGTCTGACCGGATCGGGCCTGTCGATCACCGAGTGGCAGCCGATCATGGGGGCCCTGCCGCCCCTGAACGAGGCCGACTGGAACGAGGCCTTCGAGAAGTACAAGGCGATCCCGCAGTACGCCCTCGTCAACGCCGGCATGAGCCTGGACGAGTTCAAGTATATCTTCTGGTGGGAGTGGTTCCATCGGCTGTTCGGGCGTCTGATCGGCGTGGTTTTCGCGGTTCCGTTCTTCGCCTTTCTAGCGTTCCGGCTGCTACCGGAGCGGTCGTTCTTGGGGCGCTTCGCCCTGCCGGATCGGCTGGTCTGGCGGTGCGCCGTTCTGCTCGTGATGGGTGGGCTTCAGGGCTTCATCGGCTGGTGGATGGTCTCCTCGGGCCTGTCGGAGCGTGTGGATGTGGCGCCCGAGCGGCTGACGGTGCATCTGGGGTTGGCGTTCCTGATCTTCGCGGGCTTGATCTGGACGGGGCTGGAGGCCTGGAACGGGCCCGAGACTTCGCGGTCGCCGGCAGGCTGGAGCCGGGGTGCTGCGGTCCTATGGGGCGCGGTCTTCTTCCAGTGTCTGCTGGGCGGGCTGGTCGCGGGGGCCAAGGCGGGCTTCATCTATACGGACTGGCCACTCATGAACGGGGCGATCCTTGCGCCTGTGGACTGGGGGCAGGGGGCGCTGGCGTTCCTGCATGACCAGGCCTTGGTGCAGTTCAATCACCGGATCTGGGGGTATCTGCTGGTGCTCGGGGCGACGGTCTATGCGGTTCAGGCCTGGCGGTGGAAGCTGGCCGAGGGGATGGGCTTCGCGGCGATCGTTGTAGCGAGTTCCGTGTGGCTGCAGGCGGCGCTGGGCGTCGTGACGCTGGTCAACGTCGTACCGATCTGGCTGGGCGGGATGCACCAGGCGGGCGCGGCGCTGGTTTTGGCACTGGCAACGGCGAACCTGTGGCTGGTTCGCCGCTCTCAGCCCCGTCTGTTCATGAGCGGCCCGCGCCGTTGAAGGGTCAGGCCCGGACGCTGTCCCAGGGGCCGGTGACGGCGAGGGTGATGCCCGGGAACATGATGTTGACGAACAGGGTCGAGCCGTCGGGCGAGAAGACCGCGCCGGCCAGCTCCGCGTTGCCGCGGAAGACGTTGCGGGCGATCGTATAGACCTTGCCGTCTGGCGTGACGCCCTTGAGGTGATTGCGGCTGGTGTCGGAGTAGTTGTCCTCGCACAGGATCAGGTGGCCATTCGGCGCGATGGCCAGGTTGTCGGCCATGTTCAGCGTCTTTTCGTTCGTGCTCTCGACGAACAGCTGGAGGCGACCCGGCTGGGCGCCCTCGTCCGGGGTGCCTTCGGCAGGCGAGGGGACGTAGCGCAACACCTGACCCCGCTGGATCGGGCCGCCGGATGTCGCGGTCATATAGAGCTCATTGTCGCCCCAGAAGATGCCCTCGCCCCGCGCGACCAGGGCTGCGCCCGCCGCGTGACCGCGCATGCGCAGGTCGCCGTTCGGGCTTTCGACGTCGTCCATGTCGGTCCATTCGACCTCGACCCAGTCGCCGACGTTCCAGAAGCGATCGGTGTGGTTGGCCGTGTTAGCCCCTGGCGCGCCCTTGATGACCAGCGCCTGGAGACGGCCGCCTTCGGCGAGCCTGCCGGGTGTGTTGGGGATGAAGCGATAGAAGAGGCCGTCGACCGTGTCCTCGGTCTCGTAGACGATGCCGGTGCGGGGATCGACGCAGACGGCCTCGTGGTCGAACCGGCCCATGGCCTTGAGCGGGACCGGGTCGACCAGGCCGGTCGCGCTCGCCGGGACCTCGAAGACGTAGCCGTGCTCCTTCATGACGTCGGCGTCTTCCGGGGTCTCTTCCGTCTCCTCGCAGGTCAGCCAGGAGCCCCAAGGGGTATGGCCGCCGCAGCAGTTGGTCGAGGTGCCCGCCAGCGACAGGTGCTGGCTGACGACCTCCCCGGTCGCCATGTCGTAGACGAGCGTCGTGGTGCCGCCGGGCAGGGGGCGGCCGTCCTTGTAGGTGTCATAGGCCTTCTCGACTGGCAGGCGGCCGATCAGGGCCTGATCTTGGCCGCCGGGCCCCCAGTTACGGTGATTGGCGTTCCTGCCCCTGAGCTCGTGGTTGCGGACCAGGGCGACGCGGCTTCCCTCCAGCGGGAAACAGCCCATGCCGTCGAACTGACCAGGCACCAGCAGGCCGTCGTCCATCGCTTCACCGCCTTGAGACAGGATGCGATAGGAGAAGCCTTGGGGCAGGTCTAGCACGCCGTTCGGGTCGACGATCAGCGGGCCGTAGCCCTCGACCTCATTGATGTAAGTGTCAGATGAATCCAGCTCGACAACGCTCTTGGCCAAACCGCCAAAGGCAAGGGCCGCGGCACCCGTTGAGAAAAGACTGCGACGATCAAACTGCATGCGATGAGCTCCGAAGGCGGACACGATTTAGAGCAGGCCTCGTGCCCTGATCATCATGGTTCTGTGACGCTTGCTGCGGCGCGAGCGCGAGTCATCTCCCTCGCATGGGGTCCAAATGCGGGACAAGACAGCCAACCCGCGACCGAGCCTGATTTGTGGGTCAAGCGCCTCGTGTCCCTGCGCCCGCGTAGGGCTGATTCTGACGGGCAGCGTACAGACGGGATCCAGGTGCTTCGGTTAGCGCGGATATCGAGTTCATTGGGAAAGGTCGGCCGCCTTTAGCAACCAGTCCACGCCCGTGCGAGATAACGAAAGCCCCGCCGGATCGCTCCGGCGGGGCACTTCATTTCAGCGTCTCGCGCTCAAGCAGCGGTCGAACGCGTCGCCCGCGTTAGCGCCAGAAACCGGCTTAGGCGATGATCTTGGCCACGACGCCGGCGCCGACGGTGCGGCCGCCTTCACGGATG